>CALKXE010000188.1 GCA_938003955.1 uncultured Saprospiraceae bacterium
GTAACGTCATCAGTGAGTGTTAGTGGAGGAACTATGGTAGATGTGAATGTTACAGAATTCGTTGGATTACACGATAATAATAAAGACTTGGTCGTAACTCTCATTTCTCCGACGGGTACAAGAGTGGTCATGTTTGATAAAATATGTAATCAATCACACTTCAACTGTACGTTTGATGATGCCTCTAACTCATCTGTAAAATGCCCACTAAATGCTGCAGGAAAAACATATAGACCAAAAAACAAATTCGAAGCATTCAATGGTGAACAAGCAAATGGTGTATGGACACTGGAAATAGATGACACCTCTCCTGGAAATGGTGGAGAGTTACAATCATTTACACTAGAAGTGTGTTCTAGCCAATCTGTAGAAAGTCCATTTATCGTTAACAATAACGAAATCCTATTGCCATGGAATCAAACTAAAACAATATCGACATCAGAACTCAAAGTGGAAGACAGTAATAATTCTGCTGCTGAATTAGCATATACATTAGTTGAACTGCCAGCTGGCGGCCAATTAAAATATGACGGAAACTCTGTTTCCATTTCTGATCAATTCACTCAGTCAGATATTGATAGTGGCAAATTAACGTATGTTTCTGGAGGTTGGAATTATAGTACATACTTCTCATTTACAGTAATAGATGGTGAAGGTGGATTCTTAGGCATTAATAACTTTAACATTAAAGTGAATAACCCTAATGGAACATTCGATGCAGCTATCGCAAATGAAATTTCTGTATACCCTATCCCAGCTAATGAGAGACTTACAATTGATCTGTCTGAATCTAATGAGATATTTACTTCTTATGACCTAATAAATGTTAATGGTCAACTATTGACAACAGGAAAAATAGACAGTAAAACACTATCCGTAGATGTGAGTCAATTTGCAACTGGTGTTTACTTTCTAAATATTAAAAATGGCCGATACTCAATTCCTAAAAGAATAGTGATAGACTAAAACTCTATTTTCTAGGCATACCGTTTCTCTCTAAATCTTGCATTTAAAATTATGGTATAATGCTAATATGTGAGGGATAGCTTTCGCAGAAAACACGCGTTATTGAACGGCACTTATTAAATAAGTGATATCTTCAATAGTAGTAGGTATAAAAATTATAAAAGAGATTGAAACAGTGTTTCAATCTCTTTTTTTGTTGCAATCAAATCAAGAATATGGCTTAACTAAAGTATTTATTATAAAATTTGTACTTCATTGATTTTATATCATTATCTTTTCCATAAAACAAATCATATGAAAGTTGCATATACTATCCTCTGTTTCTTTTTTGCCGTTTCAGCAACATATTCCCAATCTCCCCCCATACAAGATGATAGGATTTATGAAATAATTCAATCTGTCTCTGCAGATCGCTTAGAGGCCGATATAACTAAGTTAGCCAACTTTGGCACAAGACATACATTATCCGACACTGTATCTAACACCAGAGGAATAGGCGCAGCAAGAAGATGGATCAAAGCAGAGTTTGATGCTATTTCATCTGGATGTAATGGTTGTCTAGAGGTAAAATATCAACGCGGATTAGTCAAGAAAGGAGAATCTAGAAGAATTCCAGATGATACATGGATAGTAAATGTCATGGCGATCAAAAGAGGTACAAAATACCCGAATAGATATATCATAATGAGTGGTGATATAGATTCAAGAATCAGTGATCCACTTAATTATACTGACGATAGTCCTGGAGCAAATGATAATGCATCAGGTATGGCTGGAGTCATAGAGGCTGCAAGAGTACTTTCATCATACAATTTCGAATCCAGCATTATTTTCGTAGGTCTTTCAGGTGAAGAACAAGGCCTGTTTGGTGGTAAAATAATGGCAGAACAAGCAAAACAAGATGGATGGAATATTATAGGCATCCTCAATAATGATATGATAGGAAATATCAAGGGAATCGATGGAATAATAGACAATCGAAGCTTCAGAATATTCTCAGAAGCGAATAGTCCTGATGAAGATGAACAAAAAAGAATTTGGAAGCGATTTTATGGTGGAGAAGTTGATGGACCTAGTCGTCAATTAGCAAGATACGTGCATAAGACAACGAGTCAATATATGCCTGAGATGAAACCAAAAATGATATACCGACTAGATCGATTTGGAAGAGGAGGACACCACAGGCCTTTTAATGATGCAGGATTCCCTGGGATAAGAATTATGGAAACTCATGAGAACTACAATATGCAGCACCAGGATATCCGTGTAGAAGATGGTATATCATACGGTGATGTCCTTGAAGGCGTAGATTTTGACTTTTGCTCTAAACTTACAGCTGTGAATGCAATCAATCTTGCTGCCATCGCCTGGTCACCCGAACCTCCCGCAGGTTTAATGATCGGAGGAGCTGTAAATCCCTCTACAAAACTTAAGTGGGATGCTAGTATTGACACTCATGTTACTGGCTATATAGTGCACTGGAGAGACACTACAGCTCCGCAATGGCAGTATAGTAGATATGTAGGAAATGTAACTGAGTTCACATTGAAAAATATAGTAATTGATAATTACCTTTTCGGTGTATCTTCTGTAAGTAAGAACGGACATCAAAGTGTGGTTGCTTATCCTACTACACTGATCCCTAGGCGGTGAATATTAACCTTCAGTTTCTGTTTTGTTCTTCCTTGATTTAAAATCAAAAATCACAATCAAAGAAGCATTCAAAAAGAAGAATGGACCAATCTTATCAGCTTCAATAAGATCATTAATAAGACATAGTGCACATATAACTACCGTACTTAATGTGGCTGCCATTATGTATCTTTTAATTTTTTCATCTCTAAGTTGATGGTATACTCGCTCTCCACCAAGAATAATACTAAATATTAGCCCTAAAAAAATAAGGAACCCAATAATACCCTGCTCTACCAATGTCATAAGATAGTAACTGTGTATACCAGATTTTTCAGGATTATCACTAACATATGTCTCAAAACTCCGAACAGTATATTTTGTATAATGTGTATAAAAACTTGATGGTCCAAAACCCGTCAATGGTCTTTCTTGAATCATCTGCGATCCAGCAATCCATCTATAAACTCGTTCCATTGTAGATATATCCTCCATCTTTAGAGTGGCTTCCAATAGATTGTCAAATTCCTTATGAGCAACTGTATTCTCAAAATCAGGAGCAAAATCAAGGTATTTGTTATTAATGGAAAGGTAGCTTACAAGTAAAATAGCCATTAAACAAGATCCTGTTATTGCCAACTTACCAAGTTTGTATTTAAAGATAAAGAATGTACCAATCGAAATAAAAATACACAATTGAGCAGCTCTTGTATATGAAAAATATGTTCCTATAATGAAAAGCACTAAGGCTAATAACAAGTATTTTTTATAAATCCCAGATTCAGTATTCTTATAAAGTGCCCATATAAATGGCAGCACCACTACTACAATCGCTGAGTAGTTTACATGGTTTCTAAATATTGGTCGCACAACATGGTGAGAGCCAACAAAAGTAAACCCATCAATAGCATGCCTAACCAATACTATGCATATGGCAAAAGTCAAACAAATGGATAATATCTTTACAATCAACTGGACATTTGCTAGATTTTTTATCATATGAAATGACAAGAAAAAAAATGGAATAATGTACCACAATTTAGCAAGGAAGAATTTATAAGATATAAGAGGAGACTGTGAATATAAACATGTGAAAAACATCCAAACCAAGTGTAAAATTACCAAAAGGCTAATAGGATGATAAAGGTGCTTAAGAGAAACAGAACTCATATTAGTAATAAAAACTATGAATGCAATCCCCGTAAGCCCGAGCATGATGGGTTCTGTCGGTAAGTCTGTACCAAAACTACCTAGATATATCTCTACTGAAAATGGAAGCACAGCCCAAAACCCGTAATACAATATTCTATAGTCTTTGATAATTGCAATGGCCCCTAATATACCAATAGGAACTGCTGCCAAAAGAAAATTTTGTGTCAATAATCCCAAAACGGAAAACAAGACAACAGCCGCAGTAAATGCAGTAAATATTGTCTTTTGAATATCCATTTTATCAGTCAATTTATTCGCCAGCATAGATTTCTCGCCAGTTTATATCTTTAGTACCTTCTACTAATAGTACACCAAGGCAACTAAGTATAAAGGCCATCATTGTAAGTCCTAAAACAATAAACATACGTTTTGGTCTTGACTTTTCGAAAGGTACAGTCTCCTGCTCTACAATGTGCAACGTTGTAAAAGATTTATTATAACTAGATTGTAGTTTCTTTAATCTTTCTCTTTCCAACGATACTTCAGCTATTCCTTTGTTCTGAGAAGTCTCTAATTGTTTTACAGGAAGCAATCCTTGATTGAATACTTTTATCAAGCTATCAGTTATTTCAATTTTACTTTTCAATCCTGCTACTACTGATTTAACCTTATTTATAGTATCTCGATGCAATTTATATTTAATCATTTCCTTCAGCTTCGCTTCATTCTCTGCTAGAGTACTCATGTTTTCAGTTGTCATTATGGCATAGCTACTCGCTTGCTCTTTACTATCCGTAATCTTATATTTATCCTTTAAAAGTGATAATGAATCACCATATATAGTCAACGTAGACGTCTGGTTTCTGATACCTTCTTCTAAAGATTTTATTGTCAACAGTTGACTTTCTTTGACTAGCCTTTGAGCTGTCTGATCTATTACTGAACGAATATCTCTAACAATATCTCGAGCCATAATAGGATCCGTATCTTCTACGCTTATCATTAGAGCATCGAATTTTGTCTTGGTCGTTTCATACAGTTTATCAAAATGCAAAGCCAGCTTCGCCTTTCCTTTACGATTACTAGTATCTATATCATAGTGCTCTGCAAGATTAAACTTTTGAATAATGTAGTTCTTTACCGTACCACTATTTGCAATAGAGAATAATCTATCCAAGTCTTCTCCTGTTCCATAAGTATAGAATAGTTTCTCATTTCCACCGATCGGATCGGGATTGGCTAATGTTGGGCTAGCCGCATACACAATGGCACTAGAGGTATAGTAGTCCGGCATAAGTAATGAACCTATAACACTAACAAGTCCAACGAGGCCGGTTACAATAAATATCTGTTTTTTCCATTTTGCCAAAGTTTTCAGCACATGGATAAGACTATAATCATTATTCATTTTGAATTATCTGATTTTATATTCGATATGCTAAATTCACATCAAACAGTACATTTTTTAAGTTGGATTCTTTTTCGAAATCAAGTCAGTAATCATACGGATGTCTACTAACCTAATAAATAACGCTCCTATTAGCGAAATGAATATACTTAAGACCGCTCTTATTATCCAATTCATAGGTAGGAATGCATAAATACTGCCAAAAATAAGGATGCAAAACAAACCAAAACCAAGAACAATAAAGAGTAAGCGTGTATTAATTTTCACTTTCATGATTGTAGCCACTAAAAATATCTGCCCAGCAGTCATTAATGTTTGCGTAATCAAGGTCGCTTTTGCCGCTCCTAATGCTTGTTGGTCAGGGATCAAATAATAATTTAATGCAAAATTTAAGACCACACCACTTATCAAAAGAAGATTGAATTTTTTAAGACTATTATTCGCAACTAACAAACTGCCGAAAATATAAGCGATCGAAAGTGCGATAAAACTGAACATGAGATACAGCATGATATCCCCATAGTAAGAAGTCGCATCAGCGTGTGCCCAATTCATGATTTCATGTCGATAAGTAATTGTAGCAGCTGCCCCAACAAAAGTTACTAGCACCATAAGTCTCAAACCAACATCAACCAAATCTTTTATAATCTTACTATCCTTAATATTCGAAGCATACATAGGTAACAACAATGCGGCAAATAAATACCCTATCATATTCAATGCATCTAGAAATCGATATCCATATTCATAGATTCCTGACTCGCGACCTCCATCATCTAAGATATGCTCTAGCATCACAGAATCCATTCGAGTATACGCTGACATCGTCAATAAAATTAGTGCATATGGAGCACTCCACTTTAATAATTTCTTGGTGTAGTCCCATGAGAAGGTAAAACCTATTTTTCCTAAATGTTTATACAGTATTCCTAATGCGACAACGCATGATATTCCAAATGCCGCCATTTGCCCATAGGCCAACCAGATAATCTCAAAGTTTTCTCGAAAAGGAGAAACCCATGACAACACCCCAAGGATAATAAGCATCAATACTTTATCGATAGTGGATAAAAGACTGTCTATTCTATATTTTCCTATCCCGGCAATATTTGTCCTTAGATAAATAAACAATGTACTCAAGAACAGATTTGCCGTGACCACCATCATCAATGGTCGTAAAGATGGATCATAGCCCTTCCAAGCAAAATAGCCAATCGCCAATCCAAAATAAACCATACCCAATATGACTTTCAAACCCAATATCCTAGGCAAGTGGAAGCCTAACTGATCTGGATTTTTGGCTATATTTTGAGAGTTGTAAGACTGTATACCGGGCTCATGGATAAACTGTAATAAGAAAGCAATGTTAAACAAAACCTTGTACATCCCATACGTATCAACTCCTACCATATTCTGTATATGAAGATCTACTCCAAAAAGATATATTGGTTTAATCAGCAGATTAATACCTAGTAAGAATATAATATTTATGAGGAATTCTTTTTTCATTAAGCTCCGCCAAATATACGTGATTCTTAAATGATATTGATCATTTGTGCATGCTTCGTATAATTACTTGCTTATAACCAGCTTGGATGTTGCTGCAAAGTGATCATTTGATAATGATAACACATAAATTCCGGTAGGAAGCTCAGAAACTGAGTACAGTTTGAAAGAACCATCCAGTGAGAAAATTTCATCCTTTACGATTGCACCAATTGTATTATATATTCTTAAACTGAAGATCCCTGTCCATTTTGGATCGTAAAAAATCCGAATGAAATCGGAACATGGATTTGGGTGAATTTCGAATTCAATAAAATTATTTTGGATAGAAGAATTATTAGGGTCATATTCTACAGCTCCTATATCTATTTTACCATTCACAATTCGTTGATTCCCATAAAGGTCTATTTCTAATGGATTATCAAGGTTTTCTCCTTGATCTATAGCTAGACTTAAATCATGCAAAGAAAAATCATTTTGCATTATATCTTTAAATGGATTTTCATCAGTGTAAATCATGCCTTCTCCACAAAATGCAGATTCACCAGCTAAATGTTCACAATCTGAATAATTTGTTAAGTTATTATTAAGCTCAAAAGGAATTTCAACTGAACCCGTCCCTCCCCAAACAATAGGAGTTGTATGTGTTGCAGATTCATCGTCCCAAAAAATGGAATTACTAACTTTAGTTATATCATTTGCAGATCTTAAAAAAATAGAATGTCCCTGTTCTAATGCCATATTGTTCTTAAACAAACAATTACTAATTTTATAATCTGCCTGATAGGCAAGCAAATTAATTGCTCCGCCATTCACAGCAGTATTGTTAGAAAATACTGAATTTAAGATATCAAGATTTTCCGGTCCACCTAACCATATTGCATCTCCATCACAAGAATTGTTTGAAAATATGCAATTATGTACAACTTGATCAAAGTCACCTGTAACAACGACTGCCCCACCTTTTAAAGAAGCATGATTATTATAAAATTGACAATTTTCTAATGTTAGACTAAAATCTGATTTTACTGCAGCCCCATAAGGTCCTTCGTTATTTCGAAAAATACAGTTCCTAATCATTCTTCCGTGTTCCATAGAAAGACCAGGGCCTAAGTAAGAATTTTCTATGACAACACCATCTAGAATTTTTAAATAATAATAAGAAGTTACTACTGTTTTGGAATTATCATATTTATCCCCATTAACACCAATATCACCGCTAAAAATGGTTTGATACTTTTCCCAATCCCTATTTTCTAAATTTGGATCCCCATTATTTGGGAATCCTCCTATCAGGTCTACCCCAAAAGGAACATAAAATGAAATTTCCTTTTCCTCTTCAGAACATGGGTTACAAATTACTGGCAGATATTCTCCCTCTGCTACCCAGATCGTTTCATCCGATTCTACAACTGCCAATGCACTATGTAGATCCATTGAATTTTCCCAAGAAGACCCATCCATAGAGCCCGACGGAGTGACTTTGACGTAGTAATCTTGAGCTTGTATAGAATTGATGAATAAGGAAAGTAGTAATACAATTAAAACGGAGTTGATAGTTTTCATGCCAGACTCAAATTGGTTCAATTTGAACATAGCGGTATTCACTGAGAAAAGCAACAAAATCGTGTTGATCTCTTTGAATAGAGTCTCTAATATGACTTTTTACTAAAAAAATAGCTTTTGTAGATATATGTATAGTAGAGTGATTTCGTAATCATTTAATTATAAAAATGAAAGGACTCCGTCCTTCATCAGTTATTAGGAATTGTGGATTAATAGAATTCTATTAATCCACAATTCCTTACAAGAGTCCCTCCCTTTATAGTAGAAAACCTTTTTACAGTAAGATTTAAAACAAATCAAATTCACACTTTCACCACATCAAACATTATCTCTTCTCCTTCAAGTAATTCTACTTTTTCTCCAGTTGACAAATCAGCTACCGCCGTAATACTGTCCGCTAGTACTTCATTACAAATGTAATCGCTGAAAGACGCTAGTGCTTTTTCTATTTGTTCAGTAGCTGTTACTTTCACATGGATTCTATCTACGATGTTGAGCTCATTTGATCTACGTAGGTTTTGGATTCTATTGACGAGTTCTCTCGCTGTTCCTTCTGATATTAGTTCTTCATTCAGTTGCACATCCAATGCAACGGTAAGTCCTTTGTCACTTGCCACTTGCCATCCTGGTATATCTTCTGAGATAATTTCAATATCCGCAAGTGTAAGATCATAAGTCATATCATTCAACTCAAGCTTATAACTATTTGTCTTCTCTAATTCTGAAATAGTCGCTTGATCAAATGCTAATATCACAGCTCCTCCCGCCTTCATGTTAGGTCCTAGCATTCTACCCAATGTCTTAAAATTAGGTTTTGCCTTCTTCTTAATTACTCCGTCAGTATCTGTGATGAATTCTACATGCTTCACATTAACCTCCGCTAAGATCAAGTCCTTTACCGCTTCCACTTGCTCTTGGAACAATGGGTCTAGTACCGGCAACATGATCTTTTGCAATGGCTGTCTTACTCTTAAGTTGTCTTTCTTACGAAGTGATAATACTAGAGAACAGATTCTCTGAGCATAGTCCATACGCTCTTCTAATTTCTTATCAATAGCTTCCTCATCTGATGTAGGAAACAATGCTAAATGCACAGATTCCGTAGCTTCTAATTTAGTTGCAGTGTTTAAGTTTTGGTATAACCAATCTGCAAAGAATGGCGCTACAGGTGCCATCATCTTAGAGATCGTGATCATACATTCATATAAAGTCTGGTATGCAGCTACTTTATCCGCTTCATACTCTCCCTTCCAGAATCTTCTTCTACATAATCTTACGTACCAGTTAGACAAATGCTCATCAACGAAACTTTGGATCTTACGTGTTGCCATCGTAGGTTCGTAGTTTGCAAAATCAGCTTCTACGTCTTTCTTTAGTGTATTCAATAATGAGATTACCCATCTATCGATCTCTGGTCTGTCCGCTAATTCTACTCTATCTTGCTCAAATGCAAATCCATCGATATTAGCATATAAAGAAAAGAAAGAATAAGTATTATACAATGTACCAAAGAACTTACGCTGTACTTCTTGGATGCCTTCTACATCGAACTTGAGATTATCCCAAGGACTAGCGTTAGATATCATATACCACCTCGTAGCATCCGCTCCATATTTATCGATTGTCTCGAATGGATCTACAGTATTGCCTAACCTTTTCGACATTTTCACACCGTCTTTAGCCAATACTAATCCATTAGATACTACATTCTTATATGCTACTTTATCAAATACCATCGTTGCGATAGCATGTAAAGTAAAGAACCAACCCCTTGTCTGATCCACTCCCTCTGCAATGAAATCCGCAGGATAGTTTTTCTCAAAGTGATCTTTATTTTCAAATGGGTAGTGAAGCTGCGCATAGGGCATAGATCCTGAATCAAACCATACATCAATAAGGTCTAACTCTCGTGTCAATTTCACACCAGAATCACTCACAAGCACTACATCGTCGATATATGGTCTGTGCAAGTCTTTAGGTGTCTCTTGATTCAACCCTAATTTTTCATTTGCTGTAGCTATTTCATTTGTCAGTTCTTCTATAGAACCAACACATTTCTCAATCGTACCGTCTTCTGATCTCCATACTGGAAGTGGTATTCCCCAGTATCTTGATCTAGATAGATTCCAATCCTGAAGGTTTTCTAACCAATTTCCGAATCTTTTTTCTCCAGTATGGCTAGGCTTCCAGTTGATCGTTTTATTTAACTCGATCATTCTTTCTTTAGATGCTGTCGTTTTTACGAACCAACTATCTAACGGATAGTAAAGTACCGGCTTATCTGTTCTCCAACAATGTGGGTAACTGTGCACATACTTCTCTACCTTGAATGCCTTATTATCTTCTTTCAGTTTGATCGCGATATCTACATCTACTGATCTTTCTGGAGCTTCTCCTTCTGGATAATATTCGTTTTTTACAAATTTACCTCCTACTTCTGGCAGCTCAGACCTGAATTCTCCTTTAAGGTTCACTAATGGAACAGGATTATCATTTTCGTCGAGAACTAATAATGGTGGTATTTCTGGAACAGCTCTTTTTGCTACCATGGCATCATCCGCACCGAATGTAGGAGCCGTATGTACGACACCTGTACCATCTTCAGTAGTTACGAAGTCTCCACCAATTACTCTAAATGCATTTTCTGCATTTTCATATGGCAAAGCGTATTCTAGCAACTGCTTATATCTGATTCCGATTAAGTCAGCACCTTTTATTTCTGTTGTCACTAAGTATGGAATCTTCTTGTCTCCTTTATTATAAACAGATAATTCTTCCTCAGATTCTACTTCTGTGAATTTACCGCTGAATTGTTTTCCTACCAATGCTTTCGCAAGGATCACTTGATTCGGCTCATGTGTATATTGGTTAAAAGACTTCACCAATACATAATCGATCTTCGGTCCTACTGTCAATGCAGTATTTGATGGAAGTGTCCACGGAGTTGTCGTCCATGCTATGATTTGGATGTCTCCTTTTCCCTGCAATGCAGCTGGAAGCGTATCTGCGATTGTCTCAAATTGTGCCGTCACAGTCGTATCCGTCACATCTTGGTAACATCCCGGCTGATTGAGCTCATGAGAACTAAGTCCCGTACCTGCTGCTGGCGAATATGGTTGTATTGAGTAACCTTTGTATAAGTAATCTTTGTTGTGTAATTGCTTCAGTAGCCACCACACTGACTCGATATAGTTATTCTCGAAAGTGATATATGGATCATTTAGATCAACCCAATATCCCATTTTTTTAGTGATATCATCCCATACATCTTTGTACTGCATCACAGTCTCTCTACACTTCTGGTTATATTCTTCGATAGTAATCGTTTTACCGATGTCTTCTTTGGTAATACCTAATTTCTTTTCTACAGACAGTTCTACAGGAAGGCCGTGCGTATCCCATCCACCTTTACGCTCTACGCGCTTGCCTTTCATAGTTTGGAATCTACAGAATAGATCCTTTACTGTACGGCCCATTACGTGATGAATCCCAGGCATCCCATTCGCAGATGGTGGCCCTTCATAGAACACAAATGAATTTTCTTTTGATCTTTCATTTACACTCTTATCGAAGATGCTGTTTGCTGACCAAAATTCAGCGATTGATTTATCTATTTCCGGAAGGTTGAGACCTTTATATTCTTTGTACTTGCCCATGGATTGTATCTCTTTCTTTTATATCTATCTAATATAAGTGTGCAAAAATAAAAAAAGCTCTGACAGATTACGATCTGTCAGAGCTTTATAAAATATAAGTTTGTTACTCTATCACAGATCGTGCGAAGAGTTAATAATTATTATTGATATATTGTATGTATTTAACATGTTGTAAAGATATGAATATTATTGCAATTCCGAATTAATGATAAATACACTGAATTCTATAATGCCTATTATAAATACTTAGCTAGTCTTGCAATCTAGGACTTTTCATCCTTCTTGTCAACATTATAAAGCGATTTCGCGAACCTAACGATTCGGCGAATCAACAAAAATAGAATTGGCAACAAGAAGGAATAAATAAATGAAACTCCAATTAAAATATACACCAATGGAATCACCCATATAACTCATGCCCAGCAATATCGATTAGTATCACTTGATCATTTCTGATAATAAAATCCAAAAGAATTCGATATTTCATATTTAAACTCACTGAATAATAATCATCTAATTTTCCATTTAGTTTGTGCCGTCGAAGAGAAGGATGATGAGGATTCTTTTCGAGCATCCTCAAGGTCTTCACATATTTATCTCTCATTTCTGGATGTAGCTTTTTGAATCTAACTAATGACTTCTCATACCGTTTTGTCGTTATTATACTAGGCATCCCACAGTCTCTTTATATGTTCATCAGCAGTTTCAATAGTAAAGTCGCCATCTTCAATATTCTTATTGGTTTCCAACAATGCTAAATCCAACTCTTTCTCTCTTACCTCATCATATTCTTCTACTGACATAACTACATATTTTACTTTTCCACGCACAGTTATGCCAGCTCTACCACTATGTTCTAGCTCTGCCTCTATGGCTTTGACTCCTTTTGTTTTTATATCATTTGCTGTAATCATACTTCCAATAGTTTTTTAATCGTACTATTAAAAGTACTATTTAAAAACTATAGTTCCAAATTCTTGACGAATAAGACCAAGATGCGTTTTCTTTCACACGCAATATTGAAGTTGTATATTTCAATCTGCGAAGCATATCTAACCAGTGTAACATCTTCACACCCTAACCGACAATAAAATTATATCTTACATTATTTCTATTTCGCATTATTTTATATTGATTTATTCAAAATATATAGTACATTACACATATTACTAACTAACAAAACAAAATTATTATGTTAAATTTAATCATTGGATTAATAAGTGGAGCTCTTGGAGGAAATGGTGCAGCTAAATTAATGCCTGACAGCTCTCTCGGAACTTTATGGAATTCTGTTGCTGGAATAGCGGGAGGCGGTCTAGGAAGTTCAATATTAGGAATGATTGTCCCTTCTCTTGGTGCTGCTGCAGCTGGAGGTGGTGGAATGGATATAGGTAGCATCGTAGCTCAAGTAGCTGGAGGTGGTGTCGGAGGTGGTGTTGTAATGGCTGTAATCGGCATGATCAAAAAAGCGATGGCTAAGTAAAACACATTTTATATAAGTAAGTAAGAGGGTTCTAATCTTAATTGATTTTAACCCTCTTTTTTATTTATAACCTATATTATGGAGGTCAATTTGGCAAGAATATTATCGTAGCTATCATATTTTCGAAATTTTCATTCTTACTTTTGAAATAAAAAATTTAACTTAGAGTTTAATTTTTGAACATTCAAATGTAAAAGAAGACAGATATGGCAAAATATATGTGCATGGACACCTTAAAATGGTTGCTGAATGATGTCCACAGCGTAGAAGATCTATTTAAATATGAAAGGTATCAAGATTATGACAAGGACTCTGTAGACATCCTTTTGGATACGGCAAAAACATGGTCTGATCAAGAATTCTATCCCATCTTCCGAGAAATGGATGAAAATCCATGCAAATTTGTAGATGGTGAAATTACTTCTCACCCAAACCTCAAGAGAATACTCAAAAAAGCGGGTGAGGATGGATGGATCGGTAACATATTCGACTATGATGAAGGTGGATCACAAATGCCACACACTGTCGCAAATGCTACAAATCATATCTTCCAGTGTGCTAACAATCATATCCCAGGATATATGGGACTTACCGCTGGTTCTGCAGACTTAATCAGAACTTTCGGTGTCCAAGAACTTAAGGATAAATACATGCCTAAAATGATGGCTGGAGAATGGGGAGGCACCATGTGTCTTACCGAACCACAAGCTGGTTCTTCTCTTTCTGACATCACAACTTCTGCTACGCCACAAGCAGATGGGTCATTCAAAATATCTGGACAAAAAATATTTATCTCAGGTGGAGATCACCAAGCAGCTAGCAACTTTGTTCATCTAGTTTTAGCTAGAATCGATGGTGCTCCAGCAGGTACAAAGGGAATTTCTCTCTTTGTAGTACCTAAACACATGGAAGGAGAAGATGGGTCACTCACTTATAACAATGTAGAGACGATCAGCGAATTCGAGAAGATGGGTCAACGAGGGTATGCAACAGTTCACCTAGTATTCGGAGAAAAAGGCGATTGCGTTGGGCATCTCATCGGTCAAGAAGGAAAAGGGCTCAAGCATATGTTCAAAATGATGAATGGTGCTCGTATTGATGTAGGAATGACGGCTGCATCGACGGCTATGGCAGCATATCACCACTCATTACAATATGCCAAAGAAAGACCACAAGGAAGAAAAATAGAAAATTCTGGAAAAAAAGATCCTAACCAAGGGCAGACACTAATCATCAATCACCCTGATGTACGTAGGATGTTATTATTACAGAAAGCTATCGTCGAAGGATCTTTGAGTATTCTTCTAGAAACAGCGAAATACAGTGATCTTGCACATGTAGAAGAAGGAGATGCAAAAGATGAATATCATCTACTATTAGAATTATTGACACCTATTGCAAAGACTTATCCTTCTGAAAAAGGGCAAGAGGCAATAAATAACGGATTGCAAATCTATGGCGGATATGGATTCTGTATGGACTTCCCACTACAACAGTACTATAGAGATATACGTATCATGTCACTTTACGAAGGAACTACAGGTATACAATCTTTAGATTTACTTGGTAGAAAAGTAACAGCGCAGAACGGTGCAGCTCTTCAATTGTTAATGAAAAAAATAACTGAAGTAACGGATGAAGCTAGTAACCATGAAGAGCTAAAGCCTTATGTTGCTCAACTAAATAAGTCACTAGAGTCAGTGCAGCGAGCCCTGGGTTACCTATTGCCAATGGCTATGAAAGGTGATTACGAATCATTCCTAGCGGATGCAACTGCATTCATGAGTATGACTAGTAATGTTGTAATTGCTTACCAATGGTTAAAAATGGCAACAAGCGCCAAACATTCCTTAGTAACAGGAGACACAACTTACCAAGCCAAATTCTATGAAAGCAAAATTCACACAATGAAATTTTACTTTAAATATGAATTGCCACAAGTAAGGGCTATTTTAGCAACTATTCTTAATGATGACGAGTTGACAATCTTGAAAGAGGATGTAGACGTTTTTGTGTAGGAAGTAGGAAATAAAATTAATTATTAACTGATTTTAGAAATCAACCAAGGGCTTAAGCCCAAAACTTAGTTTCCAAAATCTAGAAATCTAAAAAGAATGGATTTTAACGTAGTATTAGAACAAATAAACAAACAAGCAGCAAACGTAGAGCCTCTAGGAGCAAGACTTAAATTTCAACTAGACGATCAGACATTGATGATTGATGGTACAGGAGAAAAGAATGTTGTGACCACTGAAGATGGTGAAGCAGACACAGTTATCATCACAAGTCTTGAGACATTGATCAAGCTTAAGAGCGGAGATCTCAATCCTATGATGGCCGTGATGGGTGGAAAAGTCAAAATCAAAGGAGATATGGGATTAGCAATGAAATTACAATCTCTACTATAAGAGATATTTTATACTCTGAGTAAAGAAATATTAAAGCCCTTTAGAATAACTAGATGTTTTTCTGAAGGGCTTTTTTCTTTTAATACCGCTTCTGATGATATGACTTTACTCTCTTTTCATCCTTCCAGCCAACGTGTTTAGTTTTGTCTCTTTCGTATACTTATAACCATCTTTAGCCACCTTCAATGCGGTATCGATATCACTTTTCAAATAATACGCTACACTTAGGTTATGATAAACCTTATATCTAAGCTCGTCATCGGAATTTATTAAAATATCAGAATCCTCGATGATGCTTATTGCTTTAGAGTATCTTCCCTCCTTTATAAGCTTTCCACTTTCTTTTATTATTCCATTTCCTTTTTTATAATACATCCATTTGGACTTGATGTAGGTAGGGTTTAAATCCACCAACATTTCTTTAGCTAACGAAATACTCAGAGATTCCGCAGTTATGATATCAACTGTATCTAACTTGGTGTTCAAACTAGGTATATCAAAAGCTTCCGCTTCACAAATCTTAACCAACTCTCTTGGGAATTCACTGAGAATCACTCCAGATTTAGAATCATATAGTCTCCAATAGGTTGTTAGTTTCACTTCTTTATATCCGTGGATAGCCTGCAAATAGACATCATTGCCTTTTGCATCTAATTGGTGCTTCTCTATGTTTTCATAACTTCGTTGTTCATCAATACTGTATTGTTCTAGACACAGCATTCCATCACTTTGTCCCCTTTTTTCTTCCAAATCTGCCATAGAGATCCTATCCGCAGCTCTATCTCCTTGTCCTTTCTTATCTTCACCTATATATTTCGCTTCTCGATAATATTCTCTTGATAGCTTATTCATTAGGACTCTCCTTGCATTAGAGAGTTCATCTCCTACTATGTATCCACTTGATATACTTTTTACGGCTCTCTTTAGTTGATTTTTCTCTCTGGATCTATTAAGCAGATATATATATTGAATATTCTTAGGGAAGTTTTGATTTGGAGCAATTTCGTATTCCGTCTTCTGTACATATCCAACAGAAGCACATGAACTAGAGAATAACCCAAGCCCCAAAAGAAAAATATAATAAATTTTCATAGGCAGTTTTTGTTTAAAAAGGCGGGTTCAATACATAATTTGATTACCACTAATTCAACAAAAACATAGGTTTTCCATTTAGTAAAATAGATTTCTTGGATAAAAACTTGCGCAGAAGTTACTTTACATAAAAAAGTACTGAGAAAGAAGCACCACAAATATTTCATAGTTGTATATTTTGATCGGAGTAAATCAAGGAGTAAATAACCGCATCTATTCCTAGATGCAAATATGAAATATCTTTCTTCTCGATAGATTTATAATTGGATCATCGGTTGGTATTGCGGGACTATTGGTTCTTATATTAGAATTATAGAAATAATATTGAATTTATCGGTTATCTTTTTGTTTAATAATTTCATCACTCACCCTAGCAATAATTCAACATTCAAAACAGTATTGCACAAAAAAGATGTAACAAGAACTTAATCCTGCTACATCTGAAGCAATATGGGGAGTATTCCATCCCCAGAACCAATCTATAATCGTCTATATCTTAATCTTTTCTAATTCGTCTTTGTAATGAGTGCAAGTAATTCTGGATTACCAAATAACTTGATATTGTCTGTTTTATATTCAGGGCAATCAAATGATTCAGAAGCATAAAATGTGCTTCTATTATAGATATTACCGCTTACCTTCACTGTTGCCGCTTTGTACTGATCCGCTGTCACTCTAGAACCATCAAGTATATTAACATTTAAGTTCTCTCCGGAACCCGTCAGATCAATATCATTGGACCCCCCAATATTTAATGTAAAGTCCTTAATATCCACATAGGCTGTAATCGTTCTATTACTATACAGTCGGCCGCTGTAATTCACTTCCATTTTTTCTTGCTTAAAACCTTCTAAACTCAATGTACTTAAGTTTTTAGCACTTAATATTTCCAGCCTTGGTGTAGTTATTTCTAATGCAATTCCACCTTCAGTCCATTCATCCAGTATAATTTTGGTCGCATCTTCGGTAACAATTTCTTCGACCTTCTCTAAATCAGATTTAATACCAAGCAATTTGATCTCAGCTTTAGGACCATATTTAATTGATGTATGCATTCGACCATCAAGATTAAGGTTAGCTAGATTCTTTACATCAATTATTCTTTCCGCTTGAAATTCCTGTAACCAACCACTCGACACTAAGCCATCATCTGTCATTGTCCATGTATAATCTTCAAAATGCTGTGGAGCGGCTCCAACCTTAAATTTCGTACTTCTCCAAAGTCGATTAGAAAGCGACTTATCAAACTTGACAGATTTACCCACAGGAATATTCAGTGTGTATAATATAGACTGATCTCTATATTTATCTCCTTTTTTAATTTTAAATTCTTTTGGTAAATAAATGCTATTGCCCTCAACCTTATGCTGCGCATCAACTTTATTTGCTAAATTTTGTGCTTCATTATACGAACCACCTTTTGAGTATACTTTCGTATTTATTACTACTTCATCTTCATTACCTAATACGACTTCTAGACCCACTTCATTGTTAATCAAGCCGCCTTTTGCGTATTTAAGCCAACCAAAATTAATAATACCAACAGTTTTATTTTCAGGTAATTCAAGGCTTTTAATAGCAATCACATCCTCATTTATGCTATAAGATGCTCTTTCAGAAATTTCAGTATCATGATTAAAACTCATGCTTGTTAATATTGCTATTCCTGAAGCCGTGATAAATGAAGTTACCCAGCCTAATCGAAGTCCTGATCTCCATTTACTAGGAATTCTATAAGACGAAAACCACCTCGTAATTAGAAGCATTAACCCTACAATAGGAATTCCAACTGTTAAAAAAGCTGCAAATCCACCAATGCTAGACAATAACCATGGAGATGGACCTATAGAATTAATAAATGGAAACGATGCTAAATAGGATAGAATCCAAGCAGCCCAGGCAACACCAAGTACTAAAAGTAAAACTCCTAGCGTAAGTGAAAATATAGGCTTAAAGATCATCTTGAGCACCTTAATAACTCCTAACACCAAACTTCCAAGTCCTGATATTAGTCCTGATATCGCACGTTTCGGCGAAAGAAAGGATGCTCCCTTAACTTTTTTTTTTGAGCCCAGATCCTTACTCATTTCAGTAATTTTATTGGACAGTTCTGTGAGCTCCTCTTCTACCGTTTTAGCAATATTACTTACAGTAGCAGGTTCCCCTTTCATTTTCAACTTATCTCCAGCCGTTTTTGCAGGAGGTACTATCGCCCATAGGATAGGATATAAAAATACTGAGATACCACCTATAAACATCAAGGCGATAAAACCCAATCTTATCCAAAGTGGGTCTGCTACTCCGAAATATGCCGCTACTCCAGAACAGACACCACCAATGACCTTCTCCTCTGGATCTCTAAAAAGTCGCTTTCCAGTTTTTATATGGCTGTATTTTCCTTTTCTTTTCTTTGCTTTTGACGAATGAGGCGCTTCTATCTCGTCTTCATCGATTGCCTCCGCCCCAAAGTCTTCTGGTCTACCCATGACTTTGACCATAGCATCATATTCTTTTAGTGTCACGATCGATTTGCCATGCAAAAAGTCAGTAAACAATTCGGCAATTCGTGCCTCGATATCATCCAAAATCTCATCACAGCCTTCTGAATCAGAAAAGTGTGCTTCTATTGTTTCAAGGTATAATTCCAATGCTTTGTGAGCATTTTCATCTATGGTAAATGGATAGCCACCCAAATTTACAGTAGTGATGTTATTCATTTGATGTTAGTTTTAATGTTGACTGATTGACAGCATGGTTTAATTCTTTCCATGTGTCTAATAATTCTCCTAAAAAAGCTGTACCCTCATCTGTCATGTGATAATACTTTCTTGGTGGACCAGATTTTGATTCTTTCCAAGTATAATGTAACAATCCAGCATTTTTAAGCCGACTTAGAAGAGGATATAATGTTCCTTCTACGACGATCAGTTTTGACTCTTTCAGCTTTGCTATTATATCTGACGGATATGCTTCTTCGTCGGATATGATAGATAGAACACATAACTCTAGGATCCCTTTTCTCATCTGGGCTCTGGTATTCTCTACTTTCATAATGATTATTTAATATTTATCAAATAAAGACTGGTTCTGTATTTACTGGATAATATTCCTTCTTCTAATTAATGACTTTAAATAAATTTTCAATCCTTACTCAAATACTAATTCTATTTGAGTCTCTAATTCTGGCATTTCACTATTTACTAATTCCATTATTTGTTCCTGTTTTTCTTGATGCTCATCCTCCAATACGCCTTGTATCGATTTAGTAGCCAAACAGCTGATTGCAGCTAATGAAAATGTGAGTAAATACTTCTTTGCCATCCCGAATTGATTTTATTAATTGTGTGGTAAACTTAATATCACCACATAAACATCATATATCTTTTTCAATTGATAATACAAATATAGAAAAATATATAGTACTATGCAATACATAGTACTCTTTTTATACATAGTACTATATGAATGACTATAATCTATCGACAAAATGACGATTTTATCGATTTAAGGGCATCGTAGAATCAAACAAGGTCACTATTAGTCCGCATAGGTGTGCATTTCGTATATATATGATGTTATATTATCGTTATAGTCATGAAGTATACTTTAAACTCTCTAGGATTTTATACTTTTGGAAACTTATTCTAACACGGTACTTGCTTTCTATTTGAAAGATGAACCTACTAGATCAAAAAACTTATTTATACAATCTACTATTATTAAAATATGAAGAAGTTACTATTAATGGTGTTTTCATTCATCGCTCTGACATTGAGTGCACAGGAAAATACAAACCAAAACAGTTTCAGACAATTAGGCCAAGAACTACCAACTCCTAATAGTTACAGAACAGCATCAGGAGCACCTGGAGCAGACTACTGGCAACAGAAGGCTGATTATAAAATGAAAATTGAGATCGATGATGAAAATGCCAAGTTGCTTGGAACATCAAATATCACTTACCAGAACAACTCTCCAGATGAATTGAGATACTTATGGTTACAACTAGATCAGAATGTAAGAGCTCAAGAAAGTGACTCTCCAAAGTTAAGAGGTAATTCTGTTTCTGAAAGACCTTCCCTAAGAGGACTTAAAGGAATGACTAACGACTTCGACGGTGGATTCAAAGTAGAGTCTGTAACCAATTCTTCTAACCAAGGAATGTCATTTACCATCAATAAAACTATGATGCGTATTGACTTACCGAAACCATTAAAAGCTGGAGAAAAGACTAGCTTCAACATCAAATGGTGGTACAACATCAACAACACAAGAGAAGATAGAGGTAGATCTGGATACGAACCGTTTGCAGAAGATGGTAATAATGTATATGTGATAGCTCAGTTCTTTCCGCGTATGTGTAAATACTACGATGTATACGGATGGCAGAATAAACAGTTCTTAGGAAGAGGAGAATTCACACTAGAGTTCGGTGATTACGAAGTGGAAATCACAGTACCTAGTGATCATATCGTAGCATCTACTGGAACACTACAAAACGAAGGATCAGTATTGACAAGTGAGCAGAAAAGCAGAATGAGTCAAGCAAAAAGATCATATGATCAACCCGTAACAATAGCAACTAAAGAAGAAGCTGACGAAAGAATCAAAGGAAAGTCTAAATCAAAAAAGACTTGGAACTTCAAAGCGAAGAATGTAAGAGATTTTGCTTTTGCAACTTCAAGAAGATTCATCTGGGATGCACTTAATGTAAAGTTACCAAACGGAAAAGATGTAATGGCAATGAGTATGTGGGTAAAAGAAGGAGATTGTCTCTGGAAAAAATACTCAACAAAAGCAATTGCTCAAACACTAAGAACGTACTCTAAATTTACGATTGATTATCCTTATCCAGTAGCTTATTCTATCGATGGTAGCATGGGTATGGAGTATCCAATGATCTGTTTCAACTATGGTAGATGCGAAGATGACGATACTTATAGTAAGAGAATTAAATATGGTCACATTGGTGTTATTATCCACGAAGTAGGGCACAACTGGTTCCCAATGATCATCAACTCTGATGAGCGTCAATGGACATGGATGGATGAAGGATTGAATACCTTCATGCAATACCTTACAGAACAGGAATTCGAAAGAAACTACCCGTCAAGAAGAGGACCAGCACAAAATATAACAGGATACATGGGTGGAGACAAAGATAAAATCTCTCCAATTATGACTAACTCTGAATCTATATTCCAATTTGGTAACAATGCTTATGGTAAGCCAGCTACAGGATTGAATATCTTAAGAGAGACAATCATGGGTCGTGAATTATTTGATCATGCATTCAAAGAATATGCTAGAAGATGGGCATTCAAAACACCGACACCAGCAGACTTCTTCCGTACTATGGAGGATGCATCAGGAGTAGATCTTGATTGGTTCTGGAGAGGATGGTTCTATACGAATGATCACTGTGATCTTGCGATTAACAGTGTAAAACACTTCAAATTAGATCCTGAAGACCCTACGAAGAGAATGGAGATAGCTATGGAGGAAAAAAAGACCGCTCAAAGAAATATCTCATCTATCAGAAACGAAAAGGAAATCAAGGAAACATATAATGAGAAAGATCCGACACTGGATGATTTCTATACTACATATGATGCATCAGTGCCAAACGCACTAGATATCCAAGAATACAATGAGTATGCAGAAAAACTTTCTGAAGAAGACAAAGCACTTCTTAATAGTGGTCTAAACTACTACGAGATAGAATTCAAAAAGATCGGTGGTCTTAATATGCCAGTCATCCTAGAATTCGAATATACTGATGGTACTAAGCACGTAGAAAGAATACCTGCTGAGATCTGGAAAATGGATTCTGAAACGGTAACAAAAGTATTCCCAAGTAAGAAAGAAGTAAAGAGAATCACGCTTGATCCTTTCTTAGAAACAGCAGATGTAGATACTTCTAATAACCACTATCCACCACAAGCAAAAGCGGATAGATTCGATATGTTTAAAGACAGCAAAAGAAGATCTAGAGAAAATCTAATGCAGAGAGATAATAAGGCTAAGAAATTAGGCACTCCTTAATTATTACTCTAAGTTCTATAATAAATAAAGGGTAGCTTCTTAATTGAAGCTACCCTTTTGTCATAGGATATAATTCGTGAGTTCAATATTTTAATCCAGAGCTATTCATAAGTAAAGGCATTTAATACCTGAAGTGTAAATAAATTTCAATATTGTTTTTTAGTAGTTGTGCATTTTAGCGTTTATCGGCCTTTATATTTTTAGTAAATATTAGATTAAAATTCGTTAAGAAGCCCTAAATGTTTGAGCGCCCGCGAGTTTTAGGGATTTAGAATTTTTATTTAATATTTGCGTTAAGAAAAGATACCAGCCTAGCGTTTTTTGTTTCGTTTTTTTGGCAATGCAAAAAATGAAAGCCGGCAGCGGCGAGCGGTTAACAATATTAATACATTATAATTCTGTTTTTATGCGAAAAGACCAATAAACAAGGTGATTTGTTCAGAAGTAGTGCTAAGAAAACGCTGTATATCAAGGATATTCGCTCTTATAGAATATCCCTAATCCAGAGCTAAGATCGCTTTCATATCGTCAACATTGGCAACAGGATAGTGAGTTTTGCTCGAAGATCTACAATCTGGCCAGTACACACCACTTGGGATATCAACCGACTCAGCGTCATTACTTAATTTGATTATACATTTAAATATAAATTTCTGAATGTCAATCCAGCTTCCAACATTTGACCCAATACCTGTACCAAGAGAATACTTATATTCTCCAGCAGGACTACCTTTATCATGAAAAATTGGAATAACTACATTCTTTCCAGAAACCAATAGAGATGTCAAATTATTAAATGCAGTTATGTTTTCATTCATCTTATCAGATTCCATCGTGTTTACTCCTATATAATGAGGATGAGCTAAACCTCTAGTAGGGCCATGGGAACCTGCAAGTCCACCACCCATCAAACTTTTTCCAATTGATATACCAGATATATTACTACTGTTTGCACCCCAGAGATAGTAATTGTTCTTATCCCATACCGTCCATACATTACTAGGATCGTCAGAAGGTGTTCCATCTTGCCAATCAAGATTCAGTCTAGGTATTTCAGCGAATATTATTCTACCGGCCATAATTTATTGAATTTTAAGGTTTATAAAATCCAAATTTAGAATAACAGCCTCAATAAAATTAGAGTATAAATACTTGTATTTCTAATCGGGGTACTTTGATCCAGCAAGTACAATTACATGTTTCACTTCTTCTAGCTGCCAATCAATAACCAAACCGCCAGCTAAGCTTTGCGCTATCTCTTTTCCATATAAATGTTCACAAAGATAGAGTGCACCATCAAAAGATCGGGCACCTCCAGCTGAAGTTATATACTTCTCATCATGGACAAACATGACATCATCCCTTATATCAAGATGAGGGAAGGTCTCCTTATATTTTGGGATATCAGAAGGGAAAGTAGTCGAAGCAACATTGTTAAGTAACCCTGCTTTTGCAAGTACAAATGCGCCATCACAATGAGATGTCACGTATTCCGCTTTTGCTCCTGTCGTTGCTACCCAATCAATCAGTGATTTATTATCTAAGTCAGTATCAAGATGATGCTCCGCACTCGGCACAACCAGTATATCAATATCTGGATGCTTCCCATCCAAATAGCTATAGTCAGGCAAGATTCGCATTCCTTCGAATGTAGTTACCACATCCATATCCTCCGCTACAAGAAAAACATTCATTGCCTTAATTCCTTTTCTGAAAATAGTATGTTGGAAAATATCCATCGGTGCAGTCAATTCTGTATTAAACACACCATCCATTATTAGTATTCCTACATTGTATCTCCCCTCTACTAAAGTTGGGCTTGGTGGAATATTTTGTTTCGTATCCTTCTGTTGCTCTTTACACGCTGTAAAAAGTACCAAACTCATGAATAGCAATAAAATAGAATTCTTCATATCTCAAATTTAACCATTAAATTCTCCGATGCTTGCGTCGGAGTCATAAGAAAGGTGTTTTGCATAAAAACCTCCTCACTCCAAAAAAGATCTGATTTCCGACCTTAGGTTGAAAAAAACAGCGTACGCTTCATCCGCTTGCGGGGAAGCAGTCAAAATTTAGCATCTTTTTTACTAAAAAAATAAACAAAATCTACATCCCAGGCGGAATAAAAGCATCTAAACCATACTCTTGGTCAGGGGCCAATAACCGAAATGTTTTTCTATGTAAGTCACAAGGTCCGTGTTCCGCTATAGCTGATCTATGCATCTTTGTAGGATAACCCTTATTCTGTTCCCAGCCATAGAAAGGATACTTTTTATGTTGCTTTTCCATATAGTCATCTCTATATGTTTTTGCAAGAATAGAAGCTGCTGCGATGGCAGTATATTTCCCATCACCCTTGATAATACATTCGTGAGGAATGCTCTTATACTTATTGAATCTATTCCCATCAATTAGCAATAACTGTGGTGTAGTTTCTAGTTTCTTGACAGCTCTATGCATTGCTTTAAAGGACGCATTAAGTATATTGTACTTATCTATTTCCTTTGGGGTCAATCTTCCGACCGCCCAGCTTATTGCCTCTTTCTCTATGATCGGTCTTAACTCATATCTCTGAGCCTTAGTTGTCAACTTACTATCCGTTAGTAACGGATGATGAAAATCATGAGGTAGTATCACAGCCGCAGCGTACACAGGTCCAGCAAGACAACCACGACCAGCCTCATCACACCCCGCTTCTATAAGTGCACGGTTGAAATAGTTGAGTAGGACGTTATGTTTCTTTTTTGCCATTGTTATACGAATATATGCTTTTTGAAAATAAATAGATCATAATTGGCAATAGTGTCTGCGCACCTAAAATGTGTCCGACACTTACTTTAATATTGGTAGATTCTAATATTAATGACCTGAAGTAAAAAAGATCCTATTTTTTGACTACCCCACCGCAAGCGGATGGGGCATTCGCCAAAAAATTTCCAACCTAAAGGTCGGAAATCGGATCTTTTTATGGTAAGGCGTTTTTATGCAAAAACATCTTTTTTATAACCCCGACGCAAGCATCGGAGAATTTAAGTATTAAAACTATTCGCAGCACAAATATTTGTCAAACACTCTTTGTGATGTCTGGCATATCAGCTTTAATAATAACAATAATAACATCTTGTATATTATTATCATCGAATCAACAAAATAAAGCGATTCTGCGATTCTAACGATTCTGCAATTTTGCAGAAGTAAAGTTAATACTCAAGTACATTTTTTATAGAAATAAGACAAAGTTAGAATGCATCTATCTAAATGATACCATTTCCATATATTTGCACCTATTCCATAAACGGCTAATGCCAAAACTGACGCTTTAACGCTACTATGTACAAATCTATATTAAAACCATTCATGTTTTCCATGGATCCTGAAAAGGCACATTATAAAACTGTGTCATTATTCAGAACGGCTTTAGCAATGCCATTGGGCAAGTCTATCATCAAAAGCTTGTACAACTATCAATCTCCAAAACTAGAGAAAAAGCTATTTGGTCTGACATTCAAAAATCCTGTCGGACTGGCTGCGGGATTTGATAAAGACGGAAAATTCTACAAAGAAATGAGCCATCTCGGTTTTGGCTTTATAGAAATAGGAACTGTAACTCCTCTTCCGCAAGATGGAAACCCGAAACCAAGATTATTCCGCCTTCCTCAAGATGAAGGATTGATCAATAGAATGGGATTCAATAATGACGGCGTAGATGCCATGGTAGAGCGTCTCAAAAAGTACAAAGCAAAAGATGTAATCATTGGCGGTAATATTGGTAAAAACAAGCTAACACCTAATGATGAAGCAATAAACGACTACGTAATCTGTTTCGAAAAACTATTCGATCATGTAGATTACTTTGTTGTAAACGTAAGTTCTCCAAATACTCCAGGCCTAAGGGATCTGCAAGACAAAGGACCACTGACAGCAATATTGTCTAAACTGATGACTCTGAATAACGCTCGTCCTAACCCAAAACCAATCTTACTAAAAATAGCGCCTGACTTAACTGATAGTCAATTGGATGATATCGTAGACATAGTTGCGGACACTAAAATAGACGGTGTGATAGCAACAAACACTACCATCTCTAGAGAAGGGTTAAAAACTTCACAAAGCACTATATCTGATATTGGAAATGGTGGTCTCAGTGGTGCTCCAGTGAAATCAAGATCTACAGAAGTGATTTCATATCTTCACAAAAAGTCTGGAGGTACATTTCCAATAGTCGGTGTAGGAGGTATAGATAGTGCAGCATCCGCAAAAGAGAAAATGGACGCTGGTGCTTCATTAGTACAAGTATACTCTGGATTCGTCTATCAAGGTCCCGGCCTTGTAAAATCAATAAACAAAGGACTAGCTTCCAATTAAGTCTTGATCAGTATGGATAAATTATTAAGTTTCATAGCGCCTAAAAAAAGATTGATTTCGATCTGTCTCAAGGTATTAGTATTAGCTGTACTTGCTATGATCTTATATATCCAACTTTTTGTGAAGAATGATATTTCTGACCTATCCGGCCAATTTCACAATTCCGTTTCATTATCTTTTGGTTGGTTTTATTTTACTGCTGTTTTAGTTTTAATGCCCATCAATTGGCTTCTAGAAAGTATAAAGTGGAATACACTGGTTACTAAATTTCAACCGTTCGGAATCAAAAAATCTATGCTATCCGTACTGTCTGGAGTAAGCATGGCCATTATGACCCCAGGACGAATTGGCGAATATGGTGGCCGTCTTGTTGGAATCCAATCAGTTAATAGACCTAAAGCAATATTAGCAAATTTAATATCTAGCCTCAGCCAAAACATAATCAACATTGGGCTTGGCTTAGTTATGGCACTTTTCTTTTTTAACACATATATGGAGATTCAGCAGGGCGTGTTCTTGTCTTTGGTTTTTGCAAGCACATTGTTAGTCTGTGCTTTATTACTTGCATTTTTCAGAATTGACCTCATCGATGGTTTACTCGCCTATTTACCGCAGTACAAGTGGGTAACAAAGATTAGAAACAGTGTTTCATCCTTCTCAACTATTGATAACAAAACACTTTTTTATATCCTTGGTCTATCGTTTATCCGTTACTCTGTGTACTTGAGTCAGTATGTATTATTGATATTCTTTTTTGGCGTGACAGACCAGTTGATCCCCGCTATTTTAGGAGTCAGTACATTGTTCTTTTTACAATCCAATCTTCCATTACCCCCAGCATTATCCGTTTTAGCAAGAGGGGAAATGGCAATTTTTCTCTGGTCTGTATTTACGTCTAATGTACTAGGAATTGTAGCAGCCACTTTCAGCTTATGGATTATTAACCTAGTTATCCCCGCCATTTTAGGAGGTTTCATTATTAGTCAGGCAAACTTGTTTGAGGATTAGTATTTTAGATAATCAGCCAGCTCACCGATCGCAAGCGCTCAATGCTCTTTCATCTTTATTAGCTATTAATTTCCCACAACTCTCCCCACAGGATATCTCATGAATGTAGGCTCATAATGAGCTGATCTTTCATATACAAAATTGAGCTGAGCATATGCGTTCTTCGCAAATTCTGGGTCAGTCGCTTTCTTTTCTTCCAGCGCTCTTCTTACATCAGGATTTTTCTTAAGAAACTCGGCAGCTAAATCTTCGAATACATATGGAGAAAAATGCTCCTTTTGCATCAATATTCCATCAAAGAAATTCCATGCAAACCATGAATCAGGACCTTGTGGTTCTAGTGTCTGTAGGATGTAATTATTCATCTTCTGATCGGTGCGGATGATATAATCGCCCTCATAATATTGAATGTTCTGTATCGATTTAGAGACTTCTACTTTAGTGTGCAAAAAATGACCTTCGTATGGCTTCGTTGGAGACTTATAATCTATAATTTTATAGATCTCTACCTCTTTTATTTGCGACTTGCCCAATTCTTCCGCCACTACCCCATTCGCTTTCATTCTATCAACTATTTGCTTGTACGCTCTTGGAATTATATATGCACTCGGTTTATCTACAGTCAAGTTCGATTTATATGTATTGAAAAACGGTATTTCCATTTCATACGGAGCATCATGGTCATAGTACAATCGATCAAGTCCACTTATTTCACTTGGTTTATATTTAGCTTCATAGCCTTTGAACATAACTTTACCTGCCGCATCCGTATCTACTTCCCAATTCAAATCAAACTTTGATTTTGTCATTGTGTTATCGATCGCCTTTTTTCTAGTAGCTAATATCTCAGTATGATTATCGGCAACATGCTCTAGCATCGACCTCATAAAATGATACGTACTCATCACTCTATCTTTAAAAGGCTTGAGCATGTGAGTTTCAGGCATAAACGAGATACTATTGTGCAGATTCGCATATCCAGAAGAATATCTGGCTAAGTCAAGAAAGCCTCTTATTCCCTCGTCGGGAGTAGTTCTGGCATATACATACGGCGTCATTTCATATCCTTTCTCTTCCATCTTAGAGAATAACTCGGGCAGCATTTTATCCTGCATATAAGAGCTCAAGACCGCTTCCATTTTGTCCTTTTGAGTCGGAATGAGCGTCATCACATAAGGATAATCAGCTCCATTAGAAGTGTGATTATCTATCAATATATCCGGACTCCATTTAGTATATAGTTTATTGAATGATCTTGCATTTTCTGTATCTCCTTTTATAAAATCACGATTAAGATCAAGATTTTGAGCATTCCCCCGAAAACCATATGCACTCGGACCTTGCTGATTTGCACGAGAAAAACTACCTCGATTCAGATGACCACTAATATTATAAATGGGTATAATGACCACCACTGCATTATCTAGTAAATTATTCCGTTTCTTTCTAAGGTCTCTAGCAAGCATCATACTTGCATCGACTCCGCATGGTTCTCCTGGATGTATAGCATTATTGACAAAAATAATCGCCTTACCATTCTTTCTTATTTGTTCAGGATCAAAAACCCCATCCTTAGTGACAATAACTTCGTGAAGGCTGTTTCCACTATCTGTCATCCCAAATTCATTCACTTTAATGGAAGAGGAGAATGCAATTTCTAGTTTTTTATAGTGATTGATCGATTCATCATAAGTAGCCGTATAGTTTCCATTTTTTTCAAATGGAGTAATCAAATCTTCAGATATAGGACTTGCACCTTGTGCCATAACAGGAATATTTATAGTAATGAGACAGAACAGAAGTGTTGATAAGCAAATGGTTCTAAACATATTTGTGTATTACTTTTTATTCACAATGATAAATTGAAAAATTTAGTTCTTATGTGTCTGGATAAATTGTTAGAATGTAGAGTATAATTAATCTACGAAATTCATCAACTCGTCCACATATTTTCTAGAATTGAATAGTCTTGGAATTTTGTTTTGACCACCTACCTTACCTTTGCTGGCCAACCATCTAAGGAAAGTGCCAGAGGTAGCTGGAATAATTTGCAGCCTCTTGAGTGCTAAATCTTTATACCTTTTAGCAGCATAATCAGAATTCACTTTCTGCAGATTTTCATCCAATAATTTTTCGAATTCCGCTAAACTAGCTGGAGCCTTTTCGAATTCTATCATCCATTGGTGACCACCTTTACTTACTTTATTCATGAATATTGGCGCTACTGTATAATCAGAAACTACAGCTGAAAGCGTTTTTAATGTTTCGGCTAAAGCTTTGTCAGTGTTACTCACCATTACCTCTTCTCCAAAGACATTGATGAAGTGTTTAGTTCTACCACTGACCTCTATTCTGTATGGTTTTATAGAACAAAATTTCACAGTATCTCCTAACATATATCTCCATAGTCCCGCCGAAGAACTAATAACAATTGCGTAATTCGTATCTAACTCTACTTCTGATAATGGTATCGATACTGGCACATCATTATCCAATTCTTCCATAGCTATGAACTCATAGTAAACATCATTATCCAAGAGAAGCAACATCCCTCTTTGATTACTCATATCCTGAACACCAAAGTAACCCTCTGAAGCATTATAGACTTCAAAAAACTTAAAACTAGGATCTGGAAAAAACTCTTTGAATTGTTCTATATATGGATCAAAACCAACTCCGCCGTGCATGTAATATCGAACACTTGGCCACACTTCATGCATGTTCTTAGCGCCCGTTTGTTTTAATATTTTTTTGAATAATACGATTGTCCATGTAGGTACTCCACCAAACATAACTATATCATCTTTGGTACAGATTTGGCTCATTAAATTGATTTTTTCTTCCCAATCATGAAGACAAGCAGTCTTAAAATCCGGAGAATAAAACGGCCTACCTACAGCTGGCATTCTGTGTAGAAGTATAGCCGAAATGTCACCAATCGTTACTTTAGGGTCATGTTCCCATGGGCTCAATGCACCACCCATAATCAAGCTTTTCTTCTGAAAAATCTCACTATCCGGATCTTCATGATAAGTGATCGCCATAGTGTCCCAGCTAGCCGCAACATTATTTTTATAGAGTGAATCCTCGGACACAGGAATGTATTTCGACCTATCGTTCGTGGTTCCTGAAGATTTAGCGTACCATTTTACAATTCCTGGCCATAACACATCACTTTCCCCTTCCATCATTCTGGTGATGTACGGTTTTACATCTTCATATTCTACCAATGGAACATTATCAATGTATGAAGCATGATCCGTAATCTCACGAAATCCATGCTTTTTCCCATATTCAGTATCTTTAGCTCGATGCAGCAGAGAAGCAAATGTTTTTTCTTGCACTTCAATAGGAGCATTTCTCATACGTTCGATACGATTGTATCGAAGTTTAAGATATTGTTTTACGCCCTTATTGAATAATTTTTTCATCAGATGTTGTACTTCCACACAAGTATAAGGAAGAATAGTTTGATAGGTTGATCTTTTGATTGACTATTTCATCAAGAAATATCTGCTGATTTTTAGGAATTATTATATTCCGTTTTTACATCGCTAAATAAAAGAAAACATACCAATACTTACACTGTAAGGTATATTTAGTTGCATAAGCAACTAGTTAAACTATTAAATTCTAAATTAGCTGGTAAAGCTCATACAATATCATTGTAAATGAATTAGTTATAAACATCTAATATTTTCTTAAAACTAAACAAAAAGGAAGCTTTTTGTTTTATTAATTAGATTTTTGCCACGTTTTTAGATTTGAGTTTTGAAAATAAGTCAATATTTAAATTTAAAGATGAATTCAACCCAAAAAACAATACCGTTAATAGTTAAGTAGATGAAAGAGATATTTAATAATTTTTTGATAATTGCCGTTACTATTTTTTCCGTTACAAACCTTTCTGCACAAGACGTGACTCGTATCAGAGGAAAAGTATTTGATGCAAAAACAGGAGAGGCTTTGCCTTTCGTTGATGTAGGTTTAAAAGGAACAAATGTAGGTGTTTCCTCTGATTTAGATGGTTACTATAATATCGAGACTAGATTTCCAAGTGATACAGTATTTGCAGCATTCATAGGCTATGAGACTATTTATAAAAAGATAACTATTGGAGAAACCAATAAAATTGATTTCCGTCTTTCGGAAGAAGGTCTAGTGATGGAAACTGTAGAAATCAGAGAAAAGAAAACCAAATACAGCAAGAAAAACAACCCAGCTCTGGACTTGGCCAAAAAAGTAATCAGTAATAAATATACGAATAGCTTAAAAGGAAAGGACTATTACAAGTACAACCAACAAGAAAAGATAAATATTGACATCAATAATATTACCGAAGATTTTAAAAACACGCGTTTCATAAGAAAATTAGACTTTCTATGGGATTACGTTGATACTTCTGAAGTAAATGGTAAAACCTATTTACCATTATTTATGAGAGAAAATCTATCAACTATCCATTACAAGAAAGATGGTGATCGCTTAAAAGAAGTGAGAACAGCTTCAAAATTTACAGAAGTTGATAAAACAATTGATCCTGGAACCATAAATAACGTCGTAGATGCTCTTTATCAAGATATAGACATCTATGAAGAAAAGATAGATCTGCTAGAATTACAGTTCGTTAGTCCATTTGCTGATGCAGGAGATGATTTCTATAGATACTATATCATAGATACTACAGCTGTTAATGGGAAAGAAGCAATCAACCTTGCATTCATACCAGCAGTAAAAGGGAATTTTGGATTTACGGGCAACATCTTTGTGTCCAATGACGATAAGTTTACCATTCTTAAAGTAGACATGGGTATCATCGATGGTATGAATATCAACTTCGTGAGAGACTTGAGGATAGTTCAAGAATTCGAAGCATATGGCGATGACTATATCAAAACTAAAGATCAACTTGTTATTGATTATTCCTTGACGGACAATAGTTTTGGAATGTATGGTACTCGTACCCTTCATTTTTCAGATTACGACTTCTCAAAACCAGAAGACGAATCCATTTTTAACAAACTGGATAAAATCATCTATATGGATGGTGCAGCAAAAAAAGACGAGACATTTTGGCAAGCCAATAGAATCGAACCACTGGAAAAAAATGATGTGGAACTCTATACAATGATCGAAACCTTGCAAAACGATAATTATTACAAAACTTACGCATATTTTACAAGGATCATATTTACTGGTCATGCTCCCGTTGGCCCTGTTCAATTTGGATCTGTTGCCACCTTTGTAAGTTTCAATGATGTAGAAGGACTAAACTTGAGATTTGGTGGAGAAACTAGACCAATCTTTACCCCAAAATTGAAATTACAAGGATACATAGCTAGGGCTATGAAAACCAAACAGTGGAAATATAATGCAGGGGCCACTTACACATTCAATGAAAATTATAATGACAATCCAAAACACTTTTTAAGATTCACCGTCGAAAAAGAAAGTATTTTTCCTGGACAAGAACTTGAATTTTTCAACCCAAGTAATTTCTTTTTATCCTTTCAAAGAGGAGATGCTACTAAGATGTTAATGGCGAGAAATTACGAGCTAAACTACGTGCGTGAAACATCAGGATTCAATTACCATATCGATGTACGTAGAAAACAAAGAGATCCAATAGGCTCGTTAGAATTTAATTTCACCGACGAAGATGGGAATTTAGACGCTTTGGATAATGTAACTACCTCAGAACTCAGTATGGGTTTTAGATATGCTCCTAATGAACAATTCGTGCAAGGTAAGGACACCAGAACGCAGATATATAACGAATACCCAATCATAAAAGTTAATTTCACACAAGGGTTTGATAATGTATTGGGAGGCCAATATCAATTCAGTAAATTGAAACTCGATGTCTTCAAACAATTTGAATGGCTGACTTGGGGTAAATCAAATATATTAGTCGAAGGAGGGAAAACATGGGGTGACGTTCCATACATCTTACAGAATATTCCTAGAGGTAACCAAACATATGCTTACCAGTTGACATCTTATAATATGATGAATTTCTTAGAATTTGCCGCTGATCAATTCGTATCACTGAATGCAGAACATTTCTTCATGGGAGCTGTGATGAATCGTATTCCTCTTATCAAAAAGTTGAAATTAAGATCAATCTTATCATTCAAAGCTTACTACGGTACATTGGCAGATGAACACAATCCAAACCTTAACCCAGGATTAGTGCAATTCCCAACAGATGTGGCAGGAAACCCTACTACATTTATCTTAAGTGATCAAGAACCGTATATGGAAGCAAGTTTAGGTTTCTCAAATATTTTTAAAATTCTAAGATTTGATATTGTACAGAGACTTAACTACCTAGACCAACCAAATGTACCTGCACTATTTGGGAATAAAGGTCTAGGCATTAGAGTTAGAACTTTAGTAGAGTTTTGATTTATTGATTATGGTCTAATAACACTATATTTTTCTAAAACAGGTATTAATTTAAAAGAGATAATATAGCATAATGTGGTCATTGCATCTTTAAAATTAATGCCTCCAAATCGTATGTATTCCATGATCTCTAATCGGTTTCCAACACTAAGGAGACTCTTAAGAATTCAAAGAATTAGCATGGAGCATTATGCTATATGGTTTTCTTCTGATCTTATCACTTAAATTCTTCGATGCTTGCGTCTGGGTCATAAAAAAGATGTTTTTGCATAAAAACACCTTGCCACGAAAAGATCCGATTTCCGACCTTTAGGTTAGAAAAAATTTGGCAAATGCTCCATCCCCTTTCGATGGGGTAGTCAAAATTTAGGGTCTTTTTTACTCAAAAGAAAAATATCCTTTAAATTAATTGATTTTTGGTTCGTTTTTATCAAAAAATTGACCGAAGAAACACATTAATTCGACCCATTATAAGTTTCGAAACAAGAAACTGGTTAAAGTTAGTGCCAACTAGAAATCACTTCTTCTCCCGTATTTTTTTATACAGCTTCGTAAAAAACACCAACACACCCATCACTCCAATAATCGAAACAACCAATATCAATGGGTTTGTAGCATTCTTAAATACCGCGATAGAAGCTATCAGAATCAAAAACAAAGTAGGCACTTCATTGAATAATCTGAATTGAGTAGATGAAAATCCTGTCTTACCCTTCTCCAATTTCTTGATCAATGACTTACAGTATCCTTGATATCCAGATAAGAGAACAACAAGCAATATCTTGCCATGCAACCAATAATTAGCCTTGAGCCAGCCCCAACCAACATCATAGGTCATTATTCCGATCATACCGAGACCGAATATCCATGTGATAACCATCGCAGGATTACAGATGATCTTATAGACTCTCCATTCCATTAAATTGAATTGAGCTTTAAGAATATCTTGCTTTGGCTGATCCTCGTCATATGCTTCTGTATGATATACAAACATGCGTACTAGGTAAAACATCCCCGCAAACCATGCTGTGAATCCGACAATATGTACAATCTTGAAAATATAAAATGCGTCCATAAAAGATAAGTTGTATCCATAAAGGTAAAATTATCGCCTTGATGCGTGTGGGCTTCTGAAAATAATGCTGAAGAAACTACCAATAGGATTCTTTTTTGACGCTGATGTGAAACTAATAACTCTATATTTGCCGCCATGCAGTATTTATCAATAGAAAACATAAGTAAATCGTTTGGTGAAAAGACCCTTTTTGAGGATCTAAGCTTATCGATTAGTAAAGGAGATAAGATCGCGTTGGTCGCTAAAAATGGTAGTGGTAAAACCACACTATTAAAAGTGATAGCAGGAGAAGAAGGTCCGGAAGGCGAAAATGCCAAAATACACTTTGCCAAGGATATCAAGATCGCGTACCTAAAGCAAGATCCTGATCTCAATCCCAATGATACTGCACTAGAAGCAATCTTAAATAGTGATAATCCAGCGATACAAGCAATCCAAGCCTACGAAATGGCTGTGATAGATAAAGATGAAATAAAAATTCAACAGCAAATATCTATCATAGAAGATCTAAAGGCATGGGATATCGAGGTGCGTATCAAAGAAATATTGAGTAAACTAAAACTCGATGCTCTGGACCAAACCGTAGGATCTATGTCTGGTGGTCAACAGAAGAGAGTTGCCTTGGCTAAGATATTAATAGATGAACCCGATTTTCTGATTCTTGATGAGCCTACCAATCACCTTGATCTAGAGATGATCGAATGGTTAGAAGTATTCTTACAGACGGTTAACCTAACTCTATTCATGGTGACTCACGACAGGTACTTCTTGGAAAGAGTATGTAATGAGATCATAGAACTTGATCGTGGCATAATGCATGCTCACAGAGGCAATTACTCTAACTACTTAGAGAAGAAAGCTGCACGTATGGCCAATGATGCCGTCGTCCTAGATAAAACTAAAAAACTATACGCAAAAGAGCTTACTTGGATAAGACGACAGCCAAAAGCCAGAGGTACGAAAGCAAAATCAAGGGTGGACACTTTCGATGATATCAAAGCAAAAGCACATGCTAAAGTCGATGATGATGAATTAAAAATCCATATCAAAGCTGCTCGGATGGGCTCTAAAATATTAGAAGCACATGCTGTACAAAAATCATTCGGTGATAAGCCGATATTAAACTCATTCACCTACAAATTCAAAAAGGGAGAGCGTGTAGGTATCGTCGGACCAAATGGTGCAGGTAAAACAACCTTCCTGAAATTATTGACAAAAGACATCAGGCCTGACGGTGGAAAGGTTGTAATCGGAGATACAATAGTATTTGGGTATTACACACAATCAGGTATGAATCTATCTCAAGACAAACGAGTAATAGAAGTGATACGAGATATCGCCGAATATATACCGTTAGAAAAAGGACAGAAACTGACAGCAGAATCTCTACTAGAGCGCTTCATGTTTCCTAGACTGCAACAGCAAGTATATGTATCTCAATTAAGTGGTGGAGAGAAAAGAAGACTATATCTACTTACCGTATTGATGGAGAACCCTAACTTCCTTATTCTCGATGAGCCTACGAATGATCTTGACATTGTAACTTTGAATGTATTAGAAGAGTATCTACTTGATTTTCCAGGTTGTCTTATCATTGTATCTCACGATAGATATTTCATGGATAAGTTAGTCGATCACATGTTTGTACTTAAAGGAGATGGAGAAGTAAAAGATTTCCCGGGGAACTATACAGAGTATAGAAACAAAACAAAATCGGAAAGAAATAAACCTCAATCAAAAGAAGTATCTGCGGAAAAAATAGAACAAAAAGAAGTAAAAAAAGCCAGTTACGAACAGAGAAAAGCTTACAATCGAGTCATGAAAGAGATAGAAAAACTCGAAGAGAAAAAAGCGAAAATTACGGAATCATTCAATAATCCTGACCTTACACCTGAGCAGATTACCGATCTATCCAAAGACCTATCCACAGTTAATACTACAATCGAGGAGAAGGAAGAATTATGGATGGAGTTAGCTGAATTAGTGGAGGATTAAAAAGCAATAAACAAAACCCAGTTTTTGAAATACTAACCGCCATTGTCGATTACAATTCATTGGAATCCGAAATTAGTATTTGCAAAGCAAAACCAAAATAGTATAGTACAATGCATTTAATGTGTTGAAAACATTTTCATAAACAAACAGCCCTAGCGATTTCTCACTAGGGCTGTTTATTTTTTAACTAGCACAAAAGGCTAATTCTTATTAATATGCCTTTGCAAACAATACCCTTCTCTTACTAGGCTTGCCACTATAAACACATACGCCATCCTCATCCACAGTATCATTTGGTATACATCTGATACTTGCTTTTGTCTCAGCCTTGATCTTATCTTCAGTCTCTTCAGTACCATCCCAGTGTGCATAGATGAATCCACCTTTGCCTTCTAGAACTTCTTTGAATTCTTCGAATGTATCAACTGTAGATGTATGATCGGCTCTGTGCTTTTTTGCTCTAGCCAATAGATTATCTTGGATCGTTGTCATCAACCCATGGACGTGACTTACACAATCAGTAAGTGCGATACTATCTTTTTCTTTTGTATCTCTTCTCGCTACCTCAACCATTCCCTTTTCTAGATCACGCTTACCGATACCGATTCTTACAGGTACACCTTTCATCTCATATTCTGCGAATTTGAATCCAGGACGTTTCTTGTCGTCTCTATCCACTTTGACACGAACACCGAGTGCTTTGAGCTCAGCTGCCATCTTATCCGCCACTTCCATGATATCATCATTTGGTTTCGGTATAGGCACTATCACTACTTGGATAGGTGCCAATTTTGGAGGCAAAACTAATCCATCATCGTCCGAATGAGTCATTATCAGCCCACCAACTAGTCGAGTAGATACACCCCATGAAGTAGCCCAAACATATTCTTCCTTATTATCAGATGTAGCAAATTTTACATCAAATGCCTTTGCAAAATTCTGACCTAAGAAATGACTCGTTCCTGCTTGCAGAGCCTTCCCATCTTGCATTAACGCTTCTATAGTTAATGTATTATCCGCTCCAGCGAACCGCTCAGATTCCGTCTTATATCCTTTGATTACTGGCATAGCCATATAGTCTTCTGCAAATCGTGCATACAACTCATGGATCAACTCTGCTTCTTCGATTGCCTCTTGTTTAGTAGAGTGCGCAGTATGTCCTTCTTGCCATAAGAATTCTGAAGTTCGTAAAAACGGACGAGTTCTCATCTCCCATCTCATTACATTCGCCCATTGATTAATCAATAATGGCAAATCTCTATATGATTGAATCCAATTCTTGTACGTATTCCAAATTATCGCCTCAGAAGTAGGTCTGATAATCAATTCTTCTTCCAACTTAGCATTAGGATCTACTCTTAATTTACCTTCATTGTCAGGGTCTGTTTGTAATCTATAATGAGTTACTACAGCGCATTCTTTCGCGAATCCTTCAGCATTTTTTTCTTCTGCTTCAAAAAGGCTTTTTGGAACAAGTAATGGAAAGTATGCATTCTGATGTCCAGTATCTTTGAAATCCTGATCCAGAACAGCTTTCATGTTTTCCCATATTGCGAATCCATAAGGCTTGATTACCATACATCCTCTTACAGCACTATTTTCAGCCAAATCCGCTTTCTTAACGATATCATTGTACCATTGCGAATAATTTTCTTCCCTATTGGTTATTTCTTTTGCCATATAACTTTTATTTCTAATTTCAGTTATTTTAGAATACATCTTCTATTGTAGAAGACACAATTCTCAGTATTTTTATATTACCCTCCCTATATTTTCACAAATAAAAGAATTGCCTTAACAGTTATTGTTAAAATATTAATAAGAATTCATGATTCGAAACTTTATACCTCAAAAACGCGTCATATATTATGAAAGCAACGCATTAGAACGACTAAAAGTAAGTTTTCACGATTCTTTATTAAGTTTTAAAAGATTTTTAACTGAATAATAAGTGTAAAAGTAATAAATTGCCCATTATACGATAAGAGAGTCGAATTAATTAAAAAGTAAAATCCTACAATTATGAGATTTATGAACACAAAATCAATTTTCAGCCTGATGATAATGTCTTTGATGACATTCGCAGCGACTGCACAGTTCGATGACTTATATTATGATCCTAGTGATAGTGAAAACATAGTATATGATGAATCTTCAGAAGATCCAACTTATACTTACACTGAATCTGATGATGAATATTACTCAGAGGACGACGATTCTGAATATTACTCAGATGATGACTCAGAGTATTATGATGATTATTCATACACTAGAAGAATAAATAGATTCAGAAGAAATAACAATACAAGAAATTTCTACGCATCTAATTTTTACAATAGTTATGATCAATGGAATGATCCTTTCTACAACTCTTACTATGGAAATAATACAATTCTTGTAAGTGTAGGTTCAGGATTCGGATGGAACCGAGGATGGGGTAATAGCTGGAGCTGGAACCGTAGAAACAGATGGAATAGAGGATGGGGTAACGGTTGGAATAACTATGCATTTGGAAACCCTTATAATAGTTGGGGAAATAACTACAACGCATACTGTCCACAAGGTTACTATGGTAATAATGGAAATGTTTATAATGGTTACGGAAATAGCGGAACTTATAATACAACAGCTTCAACATCGAATCCTAAAGGTACTCACTACGGGTCTAGAAGAAATGGTTCTGGAACTACATCTACAAACGGAAGAAAAGTATCTCCAAGATTTAAAGGAACCGAAGATGGCACTGCAAATGCAAGACCAAGGAGTACAACATCAGGTGATAGATCTAGAATAAGAACGAAAAAAGGTGATGGTAATGCTCAAGGTTTGAATACATCTACAACAAGAGGTGAATCGGCTACAAGTGGAAGAACTACTAGAAGAAAGAGTAACAGTGGAACTATATACTCTGGTAGAAAAAGAGGAGCAACCTCTGGATCAAGAACTACGAGTAGAAATAAATCCAACCGAAGCTCAGGAACTACATCAAGTTCAAATTCTAGAAGAAGTTCAAGTGCTAATTCTAGTAACAGAAGTTCTAATAGAGGTTCATCAACGAGATCTTCAAATAGATCAAACAGAGGTTCATCAACAAGGTCTTCTTCTAGCAGACCAAGTAGATCATCTGGATCAAGTTCAAGATCTTCAGGAAGCTCAAGTTCAAAGAGTTCTTCAAGTTCAAAAAGCTCATCAAGAAGAGGCGGTAAATAGTACTAAATCTAACAGATAAATAATACAAGGTGGGGTGGATAATAACATTTATTCTCCCCATTTTTATACCCAAAATTGACTTTAAGCCAATCAATCACACATTAACAATTACATTTTTAACAACTAAAATCAACGCAATGAGGTATTTATCATATATAGCAATAGCCTTTTTTGGACTCGGTACAATAAGTGCACAGAATATAAATGACGCAGTCCGGTATTCAGATTACTCACCATTTGGCACAGCTGGTGCAGTAGGTGTAGGATCATCAATAGGTGCTATGGGAGGCGACTATTCTGTAATTGGAATCAATCCTGCAGGAATAGCGGAATTTAGAAAGAGCGTATTCACATTTACACCATCTATCAATACACAATCATCCGATGGTAACTTTAAAGATGACACAAGTTTATCTACGAATAGAAGCAGAAGTTCTTTCTTAGTTGACAACATTAGCTTTGTCGCTAATGGAGGAAATAGAAATGGAAAATGGCAGACTTCTAATTGGGCCGTAGGATTTAGTAAATTGGCCGAATTCAGCAGAGATGTTAAGATAGAAGGAGCAACAGTAGGAAGTATTACAGATAGATTCGTAGCATTAGCCAATAGTAGCGGCTTGGACGACTTTGAGGCTGGATTAGCTGACGAATCACAAGCAATATTCCAAAATGAAAACAACATATTTCAATCAGATTTCCTCGATGGTGATGTTGTTACTAAAGACGTATTCTTAGATCAAAGAGGATCCATAAATGAACTATCTTTTGGATGGGCAGGAAATTATGACAATACGTTAAACATTGGAATCAGTGCAGGTGTCCCTTTTGTATCTTATTCTGAAACGAAAACATACAAAGAAAATTTCCAAGACAATGATTTTAGTAATAATTTGGAGTACGTTGAAACCCTAAATACAAGTGGAGCAGGTATAAACTTTAAGTTAGGATTACAATATAGAGCAATACCACAAGTTAGAATTGGTGCAGCTATTCACTCACCAACATGGTATACACTAAATGATGATTATGCATCCACTATGAGTTACCAATATAGCTCTAATGATGAGAGTGGTGGAGGAAGTGCTCAATCACCAGATGGATCTTTCAAATATGGCTATGTAAGCCCTTGGAAAGCAGTAGGAAGTATTGGATCAGTATATAAAATAGGAGTGCTTAAGGGTTTTGTAAATGCTGACATCGAATATCTAGATTACAAAAATAATGAATTTGATTTCACGAAACATAGTACCGATCCAATTGAAGGAACAAATACTCAAGAAGTAAATGGTGAAATAGATGAGAGTCTTGGTTCATCTACTAATCTAAGGCTTGGTACTGAACTGGCTTATGAGTCACTAAGATTTAGAGTGGGATATTCATTAAGTTCTTCACCATATACGAACGATGATGAAACTTCATCTTCTTGGTCTACTGGATTAGGCTTTCGAGGAGAAGGATTCTTCGTAGATATCGGTTACCGTAAAAGAAATATCACAGAAGGATATAATGCCTATACTGTCCCAGATGCAGAAGAAAGAGACGGATTAGCGATTATAGATACAGATTTTGGAAAAGTTGTCGCTACAATTGGCTTTACTTTCTAGAAAGATAAAGTTAGAAGCTTAAGGTTTTAAATTTTCTTCTAAGGATTCAAATTCTTAGAAGAGTCAAGAAGGGTGCTAGAGATAGCACCTTTTTTTTTAGTTGACTCAATTTTCGCTTTTAATTTTATGCTAAATATCTATAACAATATATTCCTTCTCTTCTGTTTGCCTACATTTACCATTCATACAAGCCCCCTACAAAATGAGCAAGCACTTCGAGACCAAAGCAATCCGTACTCAAACTGAACGATCCCAACATGCAGAGCATTCCACGCCTTTGTTTCTAACTTCATCATTTGTATTTGAGGATGCAGAAGAGATGCGTGCTGCCTTTGCTGAAGAGAAGAAAATGAATATCTATAGCAGATTCACCAATCCTAATGCTACAGAATTTGTAGATAAGATGGTAGCGCTAGAAGGTGGAGAGGCAGGCTATTCTTTTGCAACTGGGATGTCGGCTGTATTTAACACATTTGCCGCCTTGCTTAATGCCGGAGATCATATAATCTCTAGCGACTCGGTTTTTGGATCTACTCATTCACTATTTAAAAAGTTTCTTCCCAAATGGAATATAAACACCTCTTATTTCCCTGCCGATGATTTGGATGCAATAGAGGCATTGATCACTCCCACTACCAAAATAATATATGCCGAATCCCCTACAAATCCTGGGGTTCAGATATTGGACATGGAAGCGTTAGGAAAGATAGCAAAGAAACATAATCTACTTTTGGTAATTGACAATTGCTTCGCTACGCCATATATACAACAACCTATAAAGTTCGGAGCTGATTTAGTAATACACTCCGCTACAAAACTAATCGATGGACAAGGAAGAGTTTTAGGAGGAGCAGTAGTGGGAAGAAAAGAACTTATAAGAGAGATATACCTATTCGCCAGAAACACTGGACCATCAATATCACCATTTAATGCCTGGATATTATCCAAAAGTCTAGAAACCCTCGCCGTCAGAATAGAAAGACATTGTGAGACAGCTTTGAGAATAGCTACAGATTTAGAAAAACATCCAAAAGTAAATTGGCTCAAGTACCCTTTTTTAAAATCTCATCCAAAGTATGAACTTGCTAAAAAACAAATGAAATTAGGCGGAAACATTATCGCTTTCGAAATAGAAGGTGGATTAGATGCTGGAAGAAATTTTCTCAATAATATCAAAATGTGTTCACTTACTGCCAACCTTGGAGATAGTCGAACGATAGTCTCTCATCCCGCTTCCACTACTCACAGTAAGCTATCTGATGAGGAGAAGTCTGCAGTTGGTATTACGAATGGCATGATTAGAATCTCTATTGGACTTGAGCATCATGAAGACATTATGAATGATGTATTGGAGGCTTTAAGTTGATGCAATTAATTGTAATTCATTTTGATGACAAATTGTATTGTCAACCAATACTGATAGAACTGCGGCTAAAATATAATTGAAACTACTATAAAACAAAAAGAAGCTGCCCAAATCCTAGATCTGAACAGCCTCACGCTTGCTATAAGTTTATAATCTCTATGATTTTACAACCCTGATTTTCCAGGTGTTACATCATTCTTAAGATCATCTTTCTTTTGTTGATTTTTTTTGCCTTTACGCTTTCCTTTTCTTTTAGTGGCTTTTTTCATTTTATCTTTCTCCGCTTTGATCGCAGCTTTTTCTTCTGGAGTAACAACTCCGTCCGCTTCAGCAGCTTTTTTCATTTCTTTCAATTGCTTTTTAAAAGCTTTTCTTTTAGCCTTCATTTCCTTTTTACGCATTTTCTTCGATGTCTTTTCATCTTTTTCTATTTGTCTATCATCCATTTGCTCAACTTGCTGAACTTCTGATTTAGAAATTTGTGCTTCAGATGAAAATCCAATAGCCATCGTAAATACTGCGATTAATAATATTACCTTTTTCATATGTTTAAAATTTTATTTTTTGAATAAATTACTCTATAATTTTAATCATCTCCTTGAGTGTCTAAGTTTTCTTCCGGCAACCTTCGAAATAAAAATTTAAGGGCAAAATATAAAATCAATAACCTTAAATATTTCCTCTGGTCACTAAAGCTCAGTCATCGGAGTTTCATAATTGTATTTTTTTTAAAAATTTGAGCCTTCATTAGAAGTCACCTTAAAGATTTTATCTTTTATTTCTTCTATGGTTATGAAAACTATTAATGTATTTTCGCTTCTTTGACGAAAAGACCAACCTAAAGTTTAACACCAATTCATTTCTTAACTGGATATTAACGTATGCACATTTCACGAAAAAAGACATTAGAGCAATTCAATCAAGCATTTCTCAATGCAAAGGAGACATTAAACGAGAAGCAAAGAATGGCTGTAGACCAAGTATATGGTCCCGTCATGACAGTTGCTGGTCCTGGAACAGGGAAGACACAATTGCTCGCTGTCCGTATCGGAAACATACTGCAACAGACAGATGTAAATACAAATAATATACTCTCACTCACATTTACAGATTCAGGAAGTATAGCTATGAGAGATAGGCTCAAACAGTTCATTGGCCCTGAAGCTTATAATGCAAACATCTTCACGTTTCACTCATTCTGTAATTATATAATCCAGGAAAACATTCAGTTTTTTGGTGGCTTTCGAAATCTGCAATTAACATCAGATCTAGAACTCGTGGATGTATATCGTGAGATAATAGATGGATTCGCCGATGATCACCCATTGAAGAGATTCAAAGGAAATCTCTACTACGAAGCAGATAGGCTTAAGAACCTATTCAATATAATGAAACAGGAAAAGTGGACCCCTGAGCAGATCGAAGAAAATGTAAATAAACTGCATGACTTCTATCACGAAACGGACCTAAATGGAGATTATATTAATACAAAATACCTAGTAAAAGGAAAACAAACTGGAAAACAATCGGGCATCGTATATACCAAAGGTCAAATTAACAATGACAAGGTCGCACAAGAAATCGCGAGTTTCGATGGACTGATAGCAGCAAGCCGAGAATTAGAAACATATAATAATATACTAGCCAAAAAAGAACGCTACGATTATAATGATATGATCCTCTGGGTAATCAAAGTATTAGCCGAAAATGATGACCTATTGGCCTCTTATCAGGAGAGATTTCAGTTTATCCTAGTGGATGAATACCAAGATACGAACGGTGCGCAAAACGAGTTGCTCTTTCTACTTGCGGATAATCCTGTAGATGACAAGCCAAATGTATTCATCGTAGGAGATGATGATCAGTCTATCTACCGATTCCAAGGTGCAAATATGAATAACATCATAGACTTCGCTGATAAATATGACCCTGCCGAAATAGTCCTTGATAATAATTACCGATCAGATCAAAGAATCTTAGATTGGTCAAAGACACTCATAGAACATAATGATGAAAGGCTCGTGAAAGTAAGGCCTCACCTTACCAAAGAACTAATCGAAAGTAGAGATAAGAGCAAGAATAATGGTACCGCTCCAAAAGTACATAGATATAAAAATATAATTCAGGAAGAAGTCGGTATCATCAATGACATACTTGCAAAACACAAAGCTGGAACTCCACTCAACGAAATAGCAGTAATCTACAGAAAGCATAGAAATGTAGAAAACATAGTGAAATATCTAACACTGCAGGGCATACCTCTCAATATCAAGAGAAAGGTGAATGTACTCAAAGAAGGAGAAGTCAAACGATTAATCTCGATTCTGAAATATATAATGTCAGAAGTTGACAAGCCATTCTCAGGAGATAAGTTTCTCTTTGAGATGATGCACTACGACTACTTTGGCATATCAGCCATGGATGTAGCACTGATAAGTGTATACTGCTCCAACCGAACCGATGAGACAGAAGATGACAAAAGATGGAGGACTGTAATCAATAATGTAGAAAGCCTAAAGAAAGCAGGAATCGAAGATGTAACCAACATCATCAAATTCAGCGATGCACTAGAAGGGTGGATCAAGGACATACCAAATGTAACAGCCCAAGTACTATTCGAGCGGATATTGACTAGAGGTGCGGTTCTTGATGATATCCTGGCCAATCCAGGAAAAGTATGGAGACTACAATTGATTAATACTTTTTTCAATTTCATCAAAGAAGAATCTTCAAGAGAGGAAAATATCACAATGCCATTGATATTAGATATGGTCGAGAAAATGGAGGCAAATAACATTGAACTTCCACTAAGTAAAATCATATACTCAGAAAAAGGAATTCACTTCCTAACCGCTCATGGATCCAAGGGATTAGAGTTCAAACATGTGTATATCCTCAAAGCCGACTCTACCAACTGGGTAGCTCGGAACTATGGAGGCGGAGGAAAATATACCTATCCCAAAACCCTCGTGCCTGCATCTGCACAAAGTGATATAGAAGATGACAGACGATTATTCTATGTAGCGATGACAAGGGCCAGAGATGTATTGACGATCACGCACGCCGATTTTAATGACAATGAAAAAGCACTAGAACCAGCACGATTCATAGCTGAAATAACATCCAATGAAGAGGACATCATCCAAAAAACGGTAGAAGATGAGGCCGTAATAGAATATACAGCCACCCTTATGAGGTACGCACAGGGTGAGATAAAGCTTCTTGAGCATGATGAAATAGATAAGGTGCTTCAGACATTCAAGATGAGTACCACTAGTCTTAACAAGTATCTAAAATGTCCTATTACATTTTACTTTGAGAATATACTTCGTGTGCCTATGGCTAGAAGCGCGTCCAATGGTTTTGGTAACGCTATTCACTATGCTCTAGAGATGTACTTCCGTGATATGGAAGCAGATCCTGCGAGGGTTGTCCCAGAAGAAGAGGTATTACACACTCACTTCCGCATAGGAATGAAAAAGTATCACTCTCACTTTACCGCTAAAGAAAGAGAATTGAGCGAAGTAAGAGGGAAGATTTTATTAGCTGAGTACTTTGCTGAGTATAGTGGACAATGGGCATTACCTAGAAAATTCGAAATGGAATTTGATATCAAGACAGAATATGGAGGGGTACCTATCTCTGGAAAACTAGATCAGGTAGCCGTGTATGATAATCACTTAGAAGTAATTGATTACAAAACGGGCCGATATGATTCTGCAAAGTTAAAAGGTCCGACTGGAGATGAAGATCTAGGTGGAGATTATTGGAGACAGATCGTATTCTATAAATTGCTACTAAGAGGAGATGACAGGCTCAAACAGACCATGAGATCAGGATCGATGGATTTTGTAGAGAAGCAAAAAGATGGTCGATTTCAAAGAAGAAAATTCGAAGTAGAAGAATTCGAAATGGAAATCGTAGGAAAGCAGTTAGTCGATTCTTATAAAGGAATCCAGAATCACGAATTCACTAAAGGATGTGGAGAAGAGAATTGTAAGTGGTGTAATTTTGTGAATGAAAACATGGCTGTCGATAGTTTGATCGAAGGGGATGCAGAAGATTGATAAATTTCATAATTTAAAAATCAAATAGCAATAAGAAGGCACTTTTCATTTGTGTATTTAGTTATAGTAATATCAAAATCGAACTATATGTCTACTTTAGAATTGAGAAAAAAGGTATATAAGCAACTAGAAACTGTTGACGATAACTTCTTAAAAGAAGTATTAACCCTAATTGAGTTTGAGACCGAGAAGGGCTTGTTTAAGCTGTCAAATGCACAAAAAATAGCTGTAGATGAATCACGTTCACAAATAGCAAGCGGCAAGACATTTACTAACGAGGAAGTGGACAAAGAAATAGATGCATGGCTAAACGAATAATTTGGTCAAAACGAGCAAAGGAAGACAAGAGGAGTATTCTAAACTATTGGTTGAAAAGAAACACGTCAAATGTCTACCCTAAGAGGCTCAATACATTATTAAAGATTGCAATAAAGACAATCTCAGAAAGCACAATCCCTAGAAAAAAGACAGACTATGGCGATGCTTATGTAAAAATCGTAAAAGATTACTTTATTATTTATGACGAAGACCCAACGACAATTTTCATTCTTAATATTTGGGATTCAAGACAAGATCCTGAAAAACTTAAAGAGTTTCTAGAGTAAAAAAGAGCCTCATTTATAGAATTATATATGGTACTACGCCTAATTTAATCGAAAGCATTAAAGAGGTTAGATGATAATAGTTAATGAGAATGTCATCTAAATTAAGAATACAAAAGCTATTTTTTATCCTTACACACCCTCGCGTGTGTATAACAAATTACACAGCACCATCGGTGATCTCACTGAGATCAATTCATTAATACATAATTAGCTACAATAGAATGAATTCTCTGAATTAATGTTAACTAATTTAGCACAAAATAAAGGACTTACTACAAGTAAATTCGGTACTTCAGGATGAACGACTAGCCATAATCTCATGGAGATTACCATATTCTAGATCATAATCTAATTGTTTTTATTGACCCCATAGGGCGTCACCGTGGGATATCCGCGATTTGAGATTAACTGCTTTGCTAATATCTTTTATTTAAAATTTCTTCTTTTTTACAACTTATACACACCGCCCACGCTATCTTTCCTTTCAAGGGTATCTGAGGATCGGCTCGATGGAGTTTACAACTTGAAAAATATAACATCCCTTCCATTAAAAAGGGCCAAAA
>CALKXE010000189.1 GCA_938003955.1 uncultured Saprospiraceae bacterium
TATCTAGGTAAGTCAGCATATAGCATCGAGACGGATGATGACGGATATTTTAGCATTCTTCGCGAAGAAGGAAAGCACCTTTCACTAACGGCCAATGTAAGTAGTCGACAGTACTTCTTTAGAGAGGTAAACCTTAATGCGATCAAGAAAACAGCTCCTCTGAAATACAAAAAGCTGCAAGAGAAGATGGGTAAGAAGGGGATGATCGGTAAGGTAGTATTGGAGGAAGCACCAAAAGATGTAGCCGAGGTGAAAACGAATTTAAAAGAAGGGATTCTTGTTGATGCTGTTCATATAGTAGCATATACAGTTCCTTTGATCGAAATGGATCATACAACTTCAGGAGCAACTGTTACAGCAGAAGCGATTAGAAGTTTACCGACAAAATCTATCAATGCTATCGCGGCATCTACAGCGGGTGTATCGTCAACTATGGATGAAATATCGATTAGAGGAAGTAGATCTAACAGTATTGTCTATTATGTTGATGGAGTGCGTGTAAATGGACTTATTCCTCAGCTTGTATTCAATGATGATTTTGATGATGATTTTGACGAAGAAGTAGAAAGTGAACACCTTTCGTTTAGAAATAATAATTATTACGCATCAGATCGCATAATCACTGGGAATGTAGCCAGTAAAAGAAGAATTATTCCAAAGAAAGTGAAATTCTATATACCAAAGTATGGTCAAGAAGAAGTACAAAAGCGAACAGATTTCAGACAAACAATTTATTGGAACTCTATGGTGCAAACGGATGAAAAAGGAGAGGCTAAAATATCATTCGCTACTTCAGATGAGGTAACTTCATTTTCTATAATAGTAGAGGGGGCATCTATAAAAGGAGAGATCGGAACAGGACTTGGAAAAGTAGTTGCGTCAAAGGCACTAAATTCAGATTGTAAAATACCATCATATTTTGTTCAAGGAGATACATCAGTCTTGAGGATAGTAGTTGATAATGACTCGAATGAAGATCAGATAATATCTGTCGAGGTAGGAAATACGGGTTCTTTGGCGTTGAATATTATAGGTGAAAAAGAGCACAACATTGATGCTAAATCTAGTCATGTGTTCTATGCTCAAGCCATTGCAACTGGCAAAAAAGGAGGTCATCTGGATATTAAAATAAGTGGTGGTCAAGATTCTGATTATGTATCTCAAGATTTTGAAGTACTGAGTCCCTATTTTCCTTTATATTATTCCGCTTCCGGTGTTGATTCTGATACTTTTTATCATACGTTAAGCGAACCTATTATGACATCAATAGAGGTCGATTACAAAACCTTTAATCCGATTTCGTCTGCATTAGAAGGAATAGAATCTATGCTTCGAAGTCCAGGTGGATGTTTCGAACAAGTATCATCCAGTACGTATCCTAATGTAATGGTTCTACAGTATTTACAAAAGCATAATTCTGGTGATTCTGAGACCAAAAATAAAGCGCTTAAATACATCAAAGATGGATATAATCGTCTTGCTGACTATGAAACAAAGGTGGATGGTTTTGATTGGTGGGGCCGAGCACCAGGACATGTAGCATTAACAGCATATGGATTGCTTGAATTTTCTGATATGATGAAAGTATATGATAAAGTTGATAAGCAGATGATCATGAGAACAATCAATTATCTTTTGAAAAAAAGGGATGGTAAAGGTGGTTTTGTATTGAGCAGCGGTTATGATGGATTCGGAAGTGCAGTATATGATGTCCAAACCGCTTATGTTCTGTATGCTTTATCAGAACAGACTATTAAAAAAGTGAGTTTAGATAAAGAGTATAATGAGGCAAAGCAAAACGCGATGAACTCCAAAGATCTATACCTAACTGGACTTATGGCGATGACTGCTTATAATAATGGTTTCACTGATGATTATAAATCGTTTATGAAGATCATAAAGCATGAGCTCCGCGTCAAAGACTTAAATAGGATAGCATCAAAAAGTACAATTACTAGATCTGGTGAAAGAGATAATAATACAGAGACCATAGCTATATGTGCACTAGCCTATATGAAATCCACTGATGTTGAAATAAGCGAAGTGTCAAGATTAATAGATCACATATCTAGTAAGAGAAAAAGAGGACGGTTCGGGTCAACGCAAGCGACATGTTTGTCTATTCAGGCTGTTTTGAAATATGCTGACTGGCAAGGTCAAAAATCAAATGAAGGGAAGATTCTAGCAACATTAAATGGTGTTAGTATTTCGAATGATAGCCAAACAAATGATGTTAAACTCGGGACGTTGGTCGATGGAGGAGAAGTTACTTTTTCTACCAATTATACACAATCGTCGATGCTCAATTATTCATTGGATATAGCCTATGAAAGTAGCCTGCCACCTACTTCCTCTAACCATTCATTAGATCTTAGTGTCAGTTTGAGTCAATCGACCTGTGAGCTAGCTGATATTGTAGGCATGGAGATCATAATGTCTAACATAGAACAAAGACCTCTTGCAAACCCAACACTTGTTATAGGTATTCCGTCTGGCCTCAGCATGGATCACAAACAGCTCAAAGAATTGAAAGAAGATGAATTATTTGACTATTTCGAAATTTTTGAAAACAGACTAATCATTTATTTTAATGAAATATCAGCACTAGATGAGAAGAAGGTTGTGTTGGACTTAAAGGCAGAGATACCTGGTCAATATACAGCACCTCCTAGTAAGGCATATTTATATTATGATGAGGAAAATGTAATCTGGCAAAGAGGAGAAAAAATAGAGGTTAAATATAAAGAAGAAAATTTTGAGTAATACCGAAATGTAAATGGTATAAACACAAAAATTATAACACCCTGCGTCTCATTTTATTGTAGCGCAGGGTGTTATAATAAAATTTTATTTCAATACTTAAATTCTCTGATGCTTGAATCAGGGGCATAAAAAAATGTTTTTCATGAAAACGCTTTACCACAAAAAGATCCAATTTCCAATCTTTAGGTGAAAATAAAATTGGCGAATGCTCTATTCGCTTGCTGTAGGGTAATCAAAATTTAGATCTTTTTTACTGATGCAATGATCGCCAAAGCCTCTTTACATGTAGTTTCTATTTTTGCATAGTCACCATTGGCAACAGCATCTTTAGTGATTAGTTTAGATCCCATTCCTACACAAGTAACTCCGGCATCAAACCATCCTTTAAGGTTCTCTAGAGTAGGGGATACGCCACCAGTAGGCATAACGCTTGTCCATGGTTGAGGACCTTTGATTGCCTTGACCATATTAGGTCCGTAGATCCCACCTGGAAATAGCTTTACAACTTCGCAACCTAACTCTTCCGCTCTGCATATTTCGGTCAATGTTCCACAACCTGGAGCCCACATCACTTTTCTTCGATTACAAACTATAGCGATATCTTCTCTCAAAACAGGAGTCACTATAAAATTAGCTCCTAGAGCCATGTAGAGTGAAGCTGATGCGGCATCAGTTACTGATCCAACGCCAAGTATCATTCCAGGTAATTCTTCAAGACAGTACTTAGAAAGATCTCTGAATATTTCATGCGCAAAGTCACCTCTGCTTGTGAATTCCAATAATCTAGCTCCACCATCATAACATGCTTTTGTTACTTTTTTAGCAACCTCAATATCATTGTGATAAAACAAAGGAACCATTCCAGTATCCTTCATTACATGTGCTACTTCTAATCTGCTATATTTTGCCATATGTTTTAATTGATAATTGATAAATAATAATTGACAGTTGATAATGAATAATTGATAATTCAAACTAGTCGTTGACAATTAGCAATCGCTAACTTATATCGTCAACTTTAATCTTGCAAATGATCAAAATACATATTAGGAAAATTATCAATTGTCAATTATACATTATCAATTATTTTTGTTTAGTAGTTTTTACGATTGATATCATGATCTTCAAGATCTCTTGCGCATCAATTAATATCGAATCGTATTGTTCTTTATTTATGTAGTCGGTATCGTATAGTAGATTTATCCAATATTCAGACTCATTTATTTCCTTAAGTCCAATCGACATTTTGTGAATAAAATCAGCTCTGCTTTGTGCATGTTCCGCTTCTCGTACTAATGCGCCTGGAGCCGTTCCACTCCTTAATAATTGCTTAGAAAGCACATACTCCTTCTTTGTTTCTTGTAAATATCTACATAGATTAACTACACGAATAGCAAACAAGTAGGACTTCTCCTTAATAATGTTCTTTTTCATAGTAATAGGTTTACCATAAAAATAAATATAATTTATGAATACTATAAAAATGAACAATTAATAAAGTCATCATTCTATTAAAAATAATTATCCATTATCAATTGTCCATTATTAATTGAACTCATCCCTATAAGAATTATCCATTATCCATTGAACTCATCCCTAAAGGAATTATCAATTATCCATTATCCATTATCAATTGAGCTCATCCCTAAAGGAATTATCAATTATCCATTATCAATTGTTCATTAAAGAGTTATCTAGATACTCTTCCAGAAGCATCTCCACTCATCAATTTTTGCACTTCCTCGATTGTTGCTAAATTGGCATCTCCGAAAATTGTGTGTTTCAGACATGATGCAGCTACTGCAAAGTTCAATGCATTTTGATCATCTTCTGGGTAATTCAATAATCCATAGATCAAACCGCCCATGAAACTATCTCCTCCTCCAACACGATCCACTATATGAGTGATATCATAAGATGGTGCTTCGAATAATGTCTCTCCATCATAGAGTACACCTGTCCAAGTATTGTGTGATGCAGAAATAGATCCTCTGAGTGTTGTGATCACTTTCTTAGCTCTAGGAAACATCTCCATCAATTGCTTGAGCACTGATAAGTATGCTTGTCCATCAACAGAACCACCATGCGTAACATCTACTCCTTCTGGATGAAGTCCGAAGTGTTTCTCAGCGTCTTCTTCATTTCCCAAAATGACATCACAACCAGCAACTAATTCAGGCATTACATCCATAGGTGACTTTCCATAGTTCCATAATTTCTTACGATAATTAAGATCGGTAGAAACGGTGATTCCCATTTTGTTGGCAGTCTGTATTGCTTCTAGACAGGCATCTGCAGCTCCTTGTGAGATTGCAGGTGTTATACCAGTCCAGTGAAACCAACCAGCATCTTTGAATACTGACTCCCAATCTACCATTCCTTTTTGGATAGTAGACATAGCTGAGTGTGCTCTATCATATACTACTTTACTACCACGGCTTACTGCTCCAGTTTCTAAGAAGTATATTCCAAGTCGTTCTCCACCTCTGATTATTTCATTGGTTTCCACGCCTCTTTTTCGAAGCTCCATTAATGCACATTCTCCGAGATCATTTTCTGGCAATCTAGTGACGAATTGTGATGGTACACCATAATTCGCTAAAGAGACAGCAACATTACTTTCTCCTCCGCCATATATGACATCAAATGTATTTGTTTGCGAAAACCGCTTCCATCCTGGAGGGCTCAATCTGAGCATTATTTCTCCAAATGTGACTACTTTTTTCATTCTTAATATATTTTGTAGTTATCTATATCCCAAGTGCTTGACCACCACCAATTTGGATAGTCTCTGCAGTTATGAATGACGCGTCTTTACTAGCTAAGAAAGAAACAACACCTGATACATCTTCTGGTTGTCCTAGTCTACCTAGCATAATGTTATTAGCCCAAGAAGCGAAAACTTCTGGCTTCGTTGATTTTATTTGACTGTGAAATGGAGTATCAATTGTTCCCGGAGATACTGCATTTACTCTAATACCATATTCAGCTAAATCTTTTGCTAATGCTCTAGTAATTGCATGAACTCCAGCTTTAGATGTTCCATATATTCCAGCACCAGGCCCTCCTGCATTCCAAGCTGCATTCGACGTGTAGTTAATGATTGAAGGATGCTCTCCTTTCTTTAGGTATGGAATTGCAGCTCTTGATGCGTAGAAAACAGAATCTAAATTTAAAGCCATGACTTTTTTGTAAAAATCTGTTGTCATTACTTCGAATCTAGATCTACCACCTAGTCCACCTGCATTGTTTACAAGTGTATCAATCTTACCATACTTTTCGCCAATAGCAACGATATTTGCAGTTACAGCTTCTTCGTCTGTAACGTCGAATCCATGATATACTGCATCAATTCCTTCCGCAACAAGTTCTTTTACTCTCTCAGCTCCTACGTCATCTTGAAGACCGTTTAACACAACAGTATACCCATCCTGACCTAATCTTTTTGCTACTTCAAAACCAATACCTCCTGTGGCTCCAGTTACTATAGCTACTTTCTTTGTACTCATATTATTGTTTTTAAATGTCGTTTTTTTATTAAAATCTAATTAGTTTATTTTCTTTATATTTTTTAAAGTGGCTGTACTTTTACAACTTTAGGGATTAATACCCATATCGCAAATAAGGCTGCAGCTGTGAGTCCTGCTCCTACATAAAATGCTGGAGCGTAATTTTCCCCTTTGGTAAGCCAAGGTACTAAAATTGTAAACCCAAATACAGCTAATTTAGCAGCCATTCCTGCGAATCCTGATAATGTTCCTACGGTTTTCTTACTAAACATATCACTAGGCAATGTCTGTACATTTCCAATTGATGTTTGGAACCCAAATAAAATAACAGCCATTATAATTACTGCTGCTGATGGAGAGTCCATTGTTATGTTCATTAAGCCCAATACTGAATTGCAAATAGAAGCAAAAGAAGCTGGATTAATTAACAAAAAGAATGACGGAAACATGATCAAACATCCAAGTGTGATCACCCATTTACGAGTTTTATTTACACTCCATCCATCTTTGATTTTCTTTTGCGCTAAAAGACCTCCAAACCATGCTCCAAACATTGCTCCTAGATAAGGAACCCATCCATAAATACCGATTGTCTTAACATCCATGCCATACACACCATTAAGGTATAGAGGAATCCATGCTACAAATAACCACCATATAGGATCAATAGCGGCTGAAGCCACTATAACTCCCCAGCTCTCTCTATGCTTAAATAGTTGCGCTGTAGTCGGATTATATTCAAAAACATCGACTGCTTCTTTCTGTGTTATTTGTCCACTTAGTATATATAATTTTTCTTCTTCCGTAATATTAGGGTGATATTCTGGTGGCGCCTTTACAATCAAAAACCAAGGTATTAACCATAGTAAGCCAATAAGACCTACACAAACGAAAATCATCTGCCAGCTAAGATATACTGTCATGAATGCAATAAGAGGTATAGCAACAATGCCACCAATAGCAGCTCCTGAATTGAATAATCCTTGTGCAAATGCTCTCTCATGTGCAGGAAACCATTCAGCATTTCCCTTTGCCGCACCTGGCCAATTACCAGCCTCCGCTAGACCTAAAATAGATCTGAAAATAGCAAAAGATAAAGCACCACTTGCAAATGCATGCAAAGCCGTAGCTACAGACCATACTCCGATAGAAATTGCAAATCCTATCCTCGTTCCTATCCAGTCAAATATTTTTCCGAAAATGGCTTGTCCTCCAGCATAGAAGAAGATGAAGCTACCTGTAATGTAAGCGTATATTTCTTTTCGACCATCAGCATCCATTTCAGGAAACATAGATTCAGCAATGTCAGGCCATAAAACTCCTAGAGCCTGTCTGTCTATGTAATTTATCACAGCAGCCAAAGCAATCAATCCTACAACCCACCATCTTAATCCTTTAGTTTTCATATAATTGAATTTTGAAAATTAGTTAATCCTTATCTGCAAAGTACGATACACCAGATCCATCTAAGAAGTCTTCTCTAACAGGACTGAAAGTATCTATCAGAATACCTTCTTCCAAACAGACGGCACTATGAAGGAGGTTAGGTTCTATATATACGCCATCGCCGGCTTTTACCACTTGTTTTTCTCCATCGATTTCAAATTCAAATTTTCCAGATACACAAAAGGTAGATTGTGTGTGGAAGTGTTGATGAGGTGCCCCTAGAGCTCCTTTATCAAATTTAACTAATACCATCATGATCTGGTTGTCATATCCTAAAAACTTTCTAGATACTCCTCCGCCAAGCACTTCCCAGTCCATGTTTTCTGTTAAAATATACTTTTCACTATTTCTTTTCATATTATCTATTGCTTTATTTTCGATAAGTTACCAGTTTGTTTATTCGCTTTGAATAACCATTGTTTAGTCTTAGTCGATATTTTAAATGTTATTTCATTATTATTTTCTTCAACAATCTCTATGGATTGAATCTTTGCATACGGCTGAATCGGAATTTCATTCACCGGACTGTATGCTCCGTGACTTTCTACTACGGATAGGAATGTTGTATTTGATGTTTCCTTTTTTCTCTGGATAACAAAAGGATCCTTTCTTAGATTAAAATTAGGATCATTTGCTCCAATTCTTGCAAGCACTATTTCATCGCCTATATTTCCTGTACTTGTGATTGTATAGAATTTTCTATCCTTATACCAACCCAATTGCCACATTGGTTTATCAAGACTTCCAATTGCTTCTTGGTAAACGTGCTGGTAGCCATGAGCAGTACCCATAACTTTAGGGTTATTGACTTCAAATTCAAAACTATGATCCATGATCTGTCCAGCGTGGTGAAATGGAAGTTCATAGGTATGATTTTTATCCGATGCAATCCACATTAAATCTATCAAAAGTGGTTTTTCAAATTCTTCATCTTTCCAGAGTGCCAGAGTCCGTTGCATATCAACCCCTTCATATGCGATTGATTCTTTTGCTGTAGCCACCTGAAGATTTGGATTTGAAACATTGAAGTAAACGGGAGTAGAGTATTTGTCTACTGCGATATCATACTTACCACCAAAATGAGATTTACCATCGACGACCAATGCATTGTGTGCTATGGTTTGCTTTGACCATGTCTTATTTTCTGGTAGATACCTACCACCTGCTTTCTGATCTATATTGACCCATCGGGCTGCTCCATAATCTTGCAAGACCTCAGTACTGCCATCATAGAACGAGTATGATAACTTATCGAAGTGTCCATGACCAAGTCCTTGTCCAGTGTATTTATAACAAACATTCATTTCATCTGCTCCAGCTCCAGATCTTAGTATACCAAGAGCACCTTCTGTCCCATCTTTACCGTCTGTTAATTCTACGGACTCTTTTTTAAATTTCTGGTTGGGATTCTTTTCTACTTCTTGAGCTAGGGCGAATCCGTTTTGGTCCAATAAAACTTCTCCTTGCATACTTGCGGCTGCTACAAACGCTTGGTCACCAGTCGCTCCATATGCAATATTAATTGCTGTTATGACTGATCCGGCATTGATAGACATTCCTTTCTGTGCATCATTGATTGGGAAGAATTCTCCAACTGCATTTGTTTGGTAAAAGAGAGCTTTTACTGCTTTCGGAAGCAGTCCGTTTCGATATTCAAATATCTTCAGATTGGGCCTTTTGTTGTTTAGGGCTTGTGCAAATACCATAAATGGTAACATAGCATATCTCTGGTAATACGGTCCTTCTGTGTAATATCCATCAGGAGAAAAGGCATAATCCATTTGTGCAAAAAAACCAGCTTTTGCTTTTCCAGCTTCATAGATGAAACCACCATCATTATCTTTTGCGAGCGCTGCATTCTTATCTAGAGGCAATCCATAGAGTGCTCTATTTACCAACTCTTTATCATTCATCACTAAACCAATCATTCCAACTGCTGCATTACCCCATGTACTATGATTATGTACTCTATTGAAAAATTGAGGATTCTCTGTCGAAACGAAGTCGGCATATGGTCTGAATAGATCCTGCTCCATAAGATCTCTCTCTGCTTCCGGTATATAATCGTATACCGCATCGTAAGCTTGGGATGTATAAACTAACCAGTTCGCATCATTAAGACATTGCCAGAATAGCTTACCTCTTGAGTATGATTTCTCTGCGGGGTGCTTACCAAGTGTTGGAAACAATCTTGTGTATTCCAAAAGCATTGTTCTTACGAACTCCGCATATTTATCTTCTCCTGTGATCTGGTATAATGCACCAGCATACAGCATTTCTTTATAATTTGTTTTATGTTTTTCGTGAGAGTATCCACCAGCCATATCCTTTGGGACTGGAACATCTATTTCTTGACTTATAGCTGCATCTACCAAGCTTTTAGCGTTCTTGACGGACTTTGCAAAGAGGGGAGGGTGTTGGCTTGATTTGATCTGCATAACGCCTGTCTTAGTCAAAATGAGACCTGGGTGCTGTGCAAATGTAGTTACACAAATGCACAGCACTAGGCCTAAAATATATGAAAAGTTTCTCACTGCTTTTTATCTTTTTTTGTGAGACGCTCACTTGTGTAAGCGTCAACATTTATTTTTTCTTAAAATTCTAATATTTGTTGAATACTACTACGTAAAGTATTGCAGATTCAACATTTTAAAATCCTAAGACTTTAATTTTTTTATTTCTGCTAGTTACATTTCGTGTATAGTAATTGCAGTATTTTTTGATTTTTACCAGGACTTAAATGATTAAAAGCACCTTTTCTTTTTTGCGTATATGCAAAAAGTACAATTGACAAACGCATTGTACTTTGAGATTTTGATATTACTGGAATATAGATTTTCGTTCCAAGTAATTTGATTTCAATAAGGTGTCGAAAGAGACTATATCTTTCGACACCATAATTGCTTACATAAAAACTATTTTGGCTTTATGGAACAGTTTGAAAAACAAACAGTCGAACATAAAACCTTTCTAAAAACTATACTAAATTTTTAAGATTAATGTGTCACTTCCAGGTTGTAATATTTGACGGTAGCTGATGAGCCTTCGTCTTTTGTCTGGAGGTAATTACCTGCTTTGAAGTAGTTTTCGAATACGCCCCATTTTTGCATATGAATATCATCGAACACTACATTGTCAGCTTCATTGACTATGACTTCTAGTCTTCCTTCTGATGCTATGATTTCAAGCGTAAATTTGTTGAAATCAACATCATTTCCTAGCCAGTCGGCTTCATCGGTCCAAGCACTCGTTTTTAGAATGTCAACATCATTGACATTAACATTTTTAAGTACTTTTCTAATGATTCGGATCCGGCCATCATCCCAATAAACTTTCAAAACAGGAGGAGCATTATTATCATCTTCTCCAATTAAGACTTTCTGAGCATTTGTCAATCGACCATGAATCTGCATAATGATTACTCTATGGGAATCACCATTACTGGCATTAGTAATATTAGATACTCTTAATTTACCTTTCATTTTACCTCCCTGACCAAATGTCCAATTGGTATTATTACTTCCTTGAATCATTTGTTCTCTTAACTCAGTCCTAGAATAGGAAGAGTTATTCGTACTAGATCCTGGGGAACAATAAAACACAAGAGATCCATCAATTGAATCATTGTACATGAATGGAGCTAAAAGATCACTAGATGCATAGTCCAATATTTCTGGAGGTTTCACTTCAGTAGGATTTCCTATTGGCAGTGTTACTTTCCAGTTATTAAGATCAATATGAGGAATAAAATAATCAATGCCTTCTACCATGTCACCATTATTTTCTTCTTCCTCCTCTTCCATTTCAATTGGATTAGGAGTTACAGGAGTTGAAGTTTCCTTTTGACATCCTATAAGAGTTATAGTGATAATTGCAAAAAGTGCTATTATTTTAATCCTCATATTGTTATACCTTAATAATTGTTTCTGTTTCCAGATTATTTATTCTGCAGGATAAAGTTTCACATTGTCAACATAAGCGTCTACGTCTGTTACGCCATATATCAATATTGCAACTTGTCCATTAGCATTTGAAGTAAATGTCTCCTTTACAAGAGTGAAATTTCCTTTCCCAAGATCTTCAGAACCTGTGAATTTCAATAGCGGAGCAGAATTAAAGCTAGCTATAGCGTCAGCACCATCAGCAAAGTGACCGTCTATGATCCCTCCAATAATTCTGTTACCTACACCTGGAGCCTGAGTTCCATCATCTTTTATTGCATATTCATATTCTAATATGTAATCAACATCAGCTGATACAGTGAAAGCTTGGTAAGCATATCTAGTGTTATCACTAACGTAGTCTTCACCAGAAGTACCCATTGTCCATTTTGCACCTGCAGTTTTTTCTCCATTATCAGAACCGTCAATGTTTAAGTTAGATCCATCACTACTAGAGTTGAATGGACTTGTTGTTCCTCCTGAGAAACTTTCAAATTTCCAACCATCTTGACCGTCTACGAAATCACCATTTGCAACATCAGGTACGATAGCATCTGGCTCATCTGGCTTAATAATTTCGATGTCTCTAGTTACAGCATCTGACACTCCGTTCTTATCACTTACAGTCATAGTTACAGTGTATGTACCTTCACCTGCTTCATAAGTATATGCAGGATTCGAATCTGTTGAACTGTCACCAGTACCAAAATTCCATGTTACATCAGTAGCACTAACAGATTGGTTAGAGAAAGAAACAACTCTAAAGTCTTCTGGGTCTGTCTGTGAATAACCAAAGTCAGCTGATGGCAGAGTATTATCTGCTATTGATCCAGCTTCCGGTAGTGGGAACGCCCCTTCACATGCAGTGAAAGTAAGTCCAAATACTAACAGTACTGAAAATAGTCCTGCTGTTTTAAATATTATATTTTTCATGATATTTATTTAATATTATTTAATGAATAAGCAGGATTTAATATCCCGGATTTTGAGTCAATAATCCATTACTTAATCCTATTTCATTTGTAGGGATAGGTAGTAATATATCATTTCCTGTGAATGTAAATCCATTGTTATCAGCAAATTGTGATAAAATAGACTGTGCTAAACCGAATCTAACTAGATCAAAAAATCTTTGATTTTCAAATGCTAATTCTACTCTTCTCTCAGCTAATAAACTTGCCGGTGTAATTTCACCAACTGGTGTAGTAAGACCAGCTCTATCTCTAACTGCTTGGAATGAAGATATCGCTCCAGAATCAAAAGTATTAGGAGAAGATCCTAATATTGCTTCAGCATGCATCAATAATACATCAGCATATCTTAAAACGATCCAGTCATTTCCTGCTAAAGTAGGATCACTTGCAAGAGATGCTATTTCTAACGCCTCATCACCATTTGGAATGTACTTAGCAACTTGATTAAATTCAGGTTGGAAATCATCTATTCTATAAGAATATAGAGTACGATTACCACCCATTTCATCCAATGCAGCTTTTGCTTCATCTGTTACATAGTTTACACCAGTTGTTCTACCAACAGCATTCAACCATTCTGCAGAGAAATTTTGGCTATCTTTTGCATCATCAGATATATATCCGATAGCAAAAATAACTTCTTTGTTTGCTTCAGTATAAAATACATCTTTGAAGTTCGCTTCTAATTCATAACCAGCAGTCATTACGTCTTCACAAAGTGTTTTTGCTTCGCCATAATTACCTAGAGTCAAATGTACTTTAGCCAAGATACCTTGAGCTGCTGCTTTTGATGCTCTAGTTCTGTATGAATTGTCTAGGTTAGCAATTGCAGTACCTAAATCAGATATGATTAGATCATACACTGCACTTGTTGCTACTCTTGTAAATTGAGTCTCAGTATCTTCTGGTCCTATAACTGAAGTTACTAATGGAATATCTCCAAAAAGTCTAACAAGGTTGAAATAAGAATAAGCTCTTACAAACTTAGCTTCTCCCTCGAATGCTCCAGCTCTTTCAGCTGATGCAACTTCAAGGTTTTGTAAAACTGTATTCGCACGGTATATTGTGTTATATACACTTCTGTAGTAATCTCCTACAATACCATTATTCGCTTCTACTGTATAGTTTTCAAATTGTTCCGGTTCTCCTTCAGAACTCTTTGTCTTAGTGTTATCACTTCTCATCTCAGTAAGATAGAACTCAACTTGAAGAGAATGATTATCATTAGACGAAGTAGAGTTAACCCCTTGGATACCGTCATACATGTTAATTAATCCTGTTTCTAATTGTGCTTCACTTGTGAAGTAACCTTCTGCACTTACTGCGGATACAGGTGTCGGACTTAAGTAATCCTCTGAACACGACTGGAAAGCAAAAACCAGAAGTATCAATAATACTTTATTTATATTTTTCATTTTTATTATTATTTGATTGTCAATAATTCAAGAATAAATCTATTCTTAAAATTCAAGATTTACTCCTGCAGTTATAGTTCTATTTATTGGAGAACCAGCTCTCTGGTATCCATACGTAGTTGCAGAAGTCGTGTTAATTGACTCTGGATTAAATCCAGTATAACCTTCAGCAGTTTGGTAGATAAGGTTTTGTCCAGACACATATACTCTAAATCTAGAAAATGCTCCGTTCAACATTCCTTTATCAAAGTTGTAACCAACAGTTACATTTCTTAAAGATAAATATGAAGCATCTTGAATGATATCATCAGTAAATATTTTTGCCTTTATGAAACCTTGATCAGGAGTAATCGCAGGATCAAAATCTTGACCACTGTTAAAGTGATTGAATATGTATTGATCTCCCATGTTTCTAACTTCAGCACCATGGCTTCCTTGGATCATAAATGATAAGTCTAGTCCTCCAAATGAAAAATCATTTGATAAACTCCAAACGAAGTCTGGATAAGGGTTACCAAGAATAGTCTTATCATCATCATCTATTAATCCATCACCATTAAGATCTTTTACATAAACATCTTGTGCTTCTCCTCCAACAGGGTGGAATGCTTCTTTTAAATATTCAGTAGGAATATCTTTATCTACTACCCATCCGTAAAATGATGAGATTGGATTTCCAGTTGCATTGATCCACTCTGCAGCTCTCTTACTATCAACATTTTGTAGCTGACCATCTGAATCTGCAAAATCTACTAAGTTGTTTGAATTTCTAGATGCTATAAATGAAGTACTCCATCTGAAATTCTCAGTACGTACTTGGTTAGTTGTTAATTCTAATTCAAAACCTGAGTTTTCAACTTCTCCAAGATTAATAAGTGCCTGATTAAAACCAGTTGTCGACGAAATTGGATTGTAAAGTAAAAGTTGATCACTCGTCCTTTTATAATAATCAACAGATCCAGATAAGAAATTATCAAATAATGTGAAATCTAATCCTGGGTTAATCTCTCTAGATCTTTCCCATTTTAAGTCAGGGTTAGAAATGTTAAGACCATTGAAACCTGAAACAACTGATCCGTCAACTACTGCTGTACTTGCGTTCAATAGAGCTATATATGGGTAATTGTCAATAAGGTTATCACCCGTACTTAACCTGTTGTTTCCTGTGAAACCGTAACTCATTCTTAATTTCAAGTAATCAAAAATTGAGCTTTCTTTTAAGAATGATTCCTCACTAACAACCCATCCAACAGATACCGCTGGAAATACACCATACTTACTATCTGGTCCGAAAACTGAACTTCCGTCTCTTCTGAAACTAAGTGATGCGAGGTATTTGTAATCATATGCATAGTTGAATCTTCCGAAAACTGATAAGAACCTGCTTTGGAACTCAGTTGAAGAAGAAGCTGATATTAATGTAGCTGCAGAGATCGTTTGGATTAAATCAGAATCATATCCTTGACCTGAGATACTGCTTGCTTTTGTATCATACTTTTCAGCTGAAAATCCTAAAACAGAATTAATTTCATGCTTACCTATTTCTTTATCATATGTAAAATAGTTTTCATTAACAAGGTGAATTCTATTCTGTGATGATAAGTCTAATTGAGTATTTGAAGCACCATTTCTATGAGCAAGAACTCCTTGCCATCTATCTTGTTCAGTGTTTTGGAAATCACCAGATAGAACTGTTTTAAATTTCAATCCATCCATGATTTTGTACTGTAAATAAGTACTTCCATATAACTTGAATTTATAGTCATTTCTGTTTCTTTCTATTACTTTGGCTGCAGGATTTGTATTTGATGTATTACTAA
>CALKXE010000190.1 GCA_938003955.1 uncultured Saprospiraceae bacterium
AGATCCTAAACTTTGACTACCCCACCGCAAGCGGATGGAGCATTCGCCAAAATTTTTACTACCTAAAGGTCGGAAATCGAATCTTTTTGTGATAAGGCGTTTTTATGCAAAAACATCTTTTTTATGACCCCGACGCAAGCATCGGAGAATTTATGGATTAAAAAATAGTGAATTAATATGATTAAATTTATGCCTGATTGCAATTTGTAATCAGGCATTTTTTTATTAATAACAAATGGCAACTCCCTATAAAAAAATACTTATAATTAGATTTAGTTCAATAGGAGACATTGTACTAACTAGTCCTGTAGTACGTTGTGTCAAAAAACAACTGGGTAGAAAAGTTCATTTTATCACTAAGTCAAAATTCAGATCAACACTAGAACACAATCCTCATATTGATAAGATCTATACGATAGAAAAAGAAATAACTGAAGTACTCGACCAAATCAAAGAAGAGAAATATGATCTCATAATAGACCTACATAAAAACCTAAGATCGAAAAGACTCATCTTGAATCTAGGAATAAAATCCATATCATTTAATAAGATTAATTTCGAAAAATGGGTTCGAGTTTACACAAGACTGAATCTCTTGCCGAAAAAACATCTCGTAGATCGTTATTTTGATAGCCTATCCACGATAGGCGTAACTAATGACGGCGAAGGCCTATCTTACCATCATGGACTTACAGAATTCGATCTGGCGGATTTGATGCCAACAGAACGGTATGTATCCATTGTGTTGGGTGCAACATATCATACCAAAAGGATTCCAAAAGAAAAATTGGAAATAATCATTCAAAATTCAGCACTGAAATGTATTCTTTTGGGAGGAAGTGATGTTAAAGAATTAGCCGAAGATTTAAAGTCTAAATATCCACAAGTGACCAATCTCTGCGGAGAAGTAAGTCTTAACGAAAGTGCTGCGTTAGTCCTAAATAGCAAATACACCATAGCAGGAGATACGGGCCTGATGCATATGGCCGCAGCTTTCAAGACTCCGACCATGGTTTTCTGGGGTAGTACCGCTTTTGAATTAGGAATGTATCCTTATTATGGAAGTAACTATGATGTTCAACACATCCATATGGTGAATAAAAATATCACTTGTAGTCCCTGTTCAAAAATCGGTAAAGATATCTGTCCTAAGGGACACTTTAAATGTATGATGGACTTGTCAGAACAAGAAATTGTAACCGCAATCAAAAGACTAGAAACGTAATAGTTTGTTAATCTTGCTCACTAAATCTTTATTACGAGTCTTCTTAATTACTTTGAGACTGTGATTTATAAACCATATAATTGTGTCAAATTTTTGATCTGCATTTCATGCACCTTTTTTTCTATGGTCATCAATGCCCAAATTTGTGATTTTCATGGAAATGTAATTGAAATTGAAGGGCAACAAACACTTAATATATTCAGCACCAATTCAACCTTAGAATACGTCAATGAGATTCTCATTATTAATAAAAATGAAATGATCGTAGATGATCTAACAGAACAAGATTTTACGAGTAGAGTAGACTTGGAGAATTATTTAGGATGCAGCTTTCCAGTTGGTAAGGATTTTTATAGTTCAGTATCTGGAAGCATTAAATCATTTGATCTTGATGGTATAGCCAATGGTAATAATATCCAAAAACTAGATTATATATCATTTAATCAATATGGGAGAGGCTTTAAGTTTGTTCTGGTTAATAGAACGTACTTATTCGAATTTGTTAATACTATTTCTAATATCTTGAGACCGGCTACATATTATGAAGAAAGCGAAATCTCAGCCGAATCATATGAGTATATACCTCAAACAGAAATATCTGGTACGTTTACAGTAACCAAAGAAGCAGAATACGAGACTGTTACAGAACAAGTATTAGTCTCTGAAGCTTCGACTGAACTTACTTTAGTTGCTGCCCAATTCCAGAACGAATACCATTATTACTCTAATGAAATAAGTAGTTGTCCTGATGCGATAATAGAATCTGACTCAGTACAATTTTTAAAAAAAGATGCATCCATAACATACGAATTAATAGGTGCAGAAATGGAAACTGTTACCGAGCAAATACTTGATAATCATGCTTATTTTGGCCCAGCTTACTACAAAAGAGAATCTATCAATCTTGATACGCTAAAACAAATATATGTCAAGCGTCTAGAGATAGAAAGCATGAAAGAAAATTGTTACAATCTCAATTTTATAACATGCACAAACTACATCGAGATTAAAGATAGCACCATTGCAGTCCCAGAGATAGGGCCTGCTTACCGTCCTTGTCGTGATAACTATAAGAGTGCCGCGGAATATTGTTACAATGAAGAAACAGAAGTGCCTGCCTCCTATAAAACCAGACAATATCTAAAATTAGTAGTACCCGCTATTGCCAATGCAATAAATATTAATGCTGAATACACTACCGTTAATACAACGAAAGTGGTCAATAAAGATGAAATCGACGCATCATGCACAATAACAATACTCGACTCCATAGAGTATAAGAAACTAATTGAACCCTCGACTATAGAAACACAAGAAGTGCCCGCTGAATACGGAACTATCTCTCGTCAATTACTCGTCGGATATCCAGAGTTCGACGCTATAGAATCACATGAAGAAAGTCAAACGATAATGATCGATGCGGATCAAAATATAAAGCTAATAGACTACCAATTAAAACTACAATCTATAGACCTCGATTGTATGCATGAGACAATCAAGAATCGACTTATTGAATTGTCTTTTGCAAATGCAGCAGACGAACTATATAGTAAAGAATATTACCAAGCGATTATAGAATATCAACAAATGAAGACCCTGCCTATTGGTGCTATCGATGATAACTTACTCGAATCCCTAAATATAAGTTTCGAATGATGAAATGGTCAATATATATCAAAAGTGCTTTGGTCATAAGTCTATGTATGGTCTTTTCTTTTAGCCTTAATGGACAGACGATTGACTTCACTTTCGACACGAAAGACTATGATGGCCAAGTTATTCCTTTAGACCAAAGACTAGATCCTGAAAAAAACTACCTCATACTCTTTTCGGCTTTTTGGTGTCAACCATGCGTTAAGCAGTTAGATGATGTATTCTCAAAAAACATCGATACATACCGTGACTTATACAATCTAGAAATCATAATTCTCAATGACGAGCATTACGATAGAACTAATATTGCACTCAATAAAATCAGAGATAAACAATGGTATTTTCAACAATATATGACGAATAACATATTCGGAGAACTAGGAGTAAATTCTATCCCTAGAGACTATCTCATTCTTGCTGGCCAATCACAAGGTGAACGTGTATATGCTTCTAGTTTCTTATCCGCTCTGGAATCTCATTACGTGGAAACTGGATACGAATCCCCTTTCTTCTTTCAAAATGTGCAAAAAGTATCATCAACTAACTGCATGGATATCCTAAGTCACAACTATGGAAACACAACTTCTGAAACATATATAGACAAGGAATATTATAATGTAGAGGGGCAATATTACAGATCTGGAATATTAAATAAGAACATATACAGGTATGACCCTTTAGCCGAAACCGAACAAATAGTTTTTGATTATTATCTGGATGAATGTGATCAATTCACACTAAGAGATCAAGATGGAGATGCTATACAAGTATCAATAGAATCGAGAAAAGTCGAGAATGGCGAAATCATAATCGGAACAGATCAAATGATCAAAAATGACTGTGGGATTGATATTCCATTTACAATGTCTTCTTTGTATGGCAGTAATGCCGGATTGATTTTTGACATAGAGAATAATGAGATTGTCACTAGATTAATCTGTCACACCAAGGATGAAGAATCTATCTATTTAGATAAAGAGTTAGAAGATCTATGTGGTCCCGTAAGTATCAAAGAGCATGACCAAACGAATCAACTCAGCCTCACTAACAACCCTGGAAACGGGATATTTGATGTAAATAATGACGATAACGTGGCCATAAAAATATTAAACGTCAATGGAAAGAATATTCCTTTTCGAAAGAGCGGTCAATCGATTGATATATCTCACTTTCCCTCAGGAGTTTACTTAGTTAGAATAGATTCTGAAAGTATTCTGTATGTAAAACGCTGATGAAGCCCCATTGCAACTGATAGTAAATACAGCAACCATTAGTGTTTATTCATTTGGAAACATAAACACATAAACGACCAATAAAACTAATAACATTTAAAATAGTCGAACGGCTCTAGACAGTCATTGCACTTGTATAAAGCTTTGCACGCCGTGCTTCCAAACTGACTGACCACTTGTGTGTTTTTAGATTCGCATTGTGGGCAGGGTACTATTTTTTCTTCTCCTGACATGTAGGATTTATCAGAAGTCTTTTCTACTGGTGGCGCTATTCCGTACTCTTTGAGTTTTCTATGGCCTTCTTCTGAGATCATATCTGTTGTCCAGACTGGAGATAGGATCAGCTTGACATCGACATCATTATATCCAGCTTCTTCCATAGCCGATTTCACATTCACAGAGATCATATCCATTGCAGGACAGCCTGTGTATGTTGGAGTTATCAGCACTGTGATTTTCTTTCCATCGGCTTTGAAGCCTTGATAAATTCCAAGATCTTGGATTGTCAAGACTGGGATCTCAGGATCTGTTACACTTTGTAATACTGATTCGATATGTAGTTTGTCTATTACCAATTGCTATTCGGATATGATTTTTGAATAAATTGCAGCTCAGAAAGTAAGAATCCAAAGTGTTCAGAATGCAGACCATCTTTGCCACCTTTTTGAGGGAATTTCACCTCAGGGACCTCAAGATTAGCGGTTTTACAAACTTCAGAAAACTTAGCCCAAGCTGATTCACGTATTTCTGTACAGTCTACTGCTATACCAGTTAACGATTGATCCATTTCTATTTTAGAAGGAATAAATGCTTCATCAAAAAATCTGATTCTATCATCTAATGCTTCTTGCATTTTATCGTGACTCTCTTCAGTACCATCACCTAATCTTATCACCCATTCTGATGAATATCTCAAGTGGTAAGTTGCCTCTTTGATCGTCTTTGCCGCGATCTGCGCCAGTCTCTCATCACTAGAGTTGATCATTGTTTTTAGATGATAAAAATGATAACAATCAAACATAAACTGTCTCATAATTATGTGCCCAAAGTGCCCATTTGGCTGTTCTACCAATAGGATGTTTTGCCAATCCCTTACGTCTCGCTTGTACGGATAATCATCTTCTGTCTTACCGTTGCCCTCAATCTCAGCCGCATATTGATATAGCACTCTCGCTTCACCTATTAGGTCAAGAGAAATATTTGTAATAGCAATATCCTGCTCTAAGATAGGACCGTGTCCACAAGTCTCAGCCAATCGTTGTCCAAGAATCATAGCGTTATCCGCTAATTGCAAAACGTATTTTAATATGCTATCTTTTTTCAAGTTGATTACTTCTCCCATAATTACATGTGTTCTAATTCGTTAGGAAGATCGTAAAATGTTGGATGCCTATACACCTTATCTTCAGCTGGATCAAACATAGCTTCTGATTCTTCTGGATTAGATGCGGTGATGTCCTTTGATTCTACTACCCAGATAGATACACCTTCTTTTCGTCGTGTGTATACATCTCGTGCATTAGTAATCGCCATATCAGCGTCCGCAGCATGTAAGCTACCTACGTGCTTATGGGAAAGACCATTTTTTGATCTTAAAAAGACTTCAAATAGAGGCCAGTTTTGCATGGAAAGAAATTTATATTTTTTAGAAAACGAAATCCTGAAATTTCGAGAACTCTAGAATTGTTCGAATTTATGCTACTTGTGATGCTTGTTTTGCAGCTTTTCGCACTTCTTGCTTTTCTGCATATGCTACAGCTGCATCTCTCACCCATTTACCATCTTCATGTGCTTTGACTCTAGCGGCTAATCGCTCTTTGTTACAAGGTCCATCTCCTTTAACAACAGACCAGAACTCTTCCCAATCGATAGCTCCGAAATCATGCGAACCTGTTTCTTCGTTCCATTTTAGATCTGGATCAGGTATCGTCAATCCTAGGATATCAGCTTGAGGTTTTGTCATGTCTACCATTCGTTGGCGGAGTTCATCATTTGAGAATCTTTTGATTTTCCAAGCCATTGATTGAGCTGAGTGTGTAGACTCTGCATCATTAGGTCCGAACATCATTAAAGAAGGCCACCACCATCTATTGAGGGCATCTTGAGCCATTTCTTTCTGCTCTGGAGTTCCATTAGCTAAGGCGAGCATGATCTCATATCCTTGTCTCTGGTGGAATGATTCTTCTTTACAAACCCTAACCATAGCTCTAGCGTAAGGCCCATACGAGCATCGGCAAATTGGTACTTGATTTAAAATGGCAGCGCCATCAACAAGCCAGCCGATAGCTCCTATGTCGGCCCAAGTTAGGGTTGGGTAATTAAATATACTGGAATACTTCGCCTTCCCCGTATGGAGTTGGTCTAGTACTTCATCTCTTGATATGCCTAATGTCTCACATGCAGAATATAGATACAGACCGTGGCCAGCTTCATCTTGTACTTTGGCTATTAGCCCAAGTTTTCTTCTAAGATTTGGTGCCCGAGTGATCCAGTTACCTTCTGGCAACATTCCTACAATCTCCGAGTGAGCGTGCTGTGATATCTGTCTGATCAATGTCTTACGATATTTTTCAGGCATCCAATCCCTTGGCTCAATTCGCTCGTCAGCATCGACTCTATCTTGGAATCTCTTTTCTAATGATTGTATCTCTGTCATGTTAATTAGGTTTGATATTACAAATATAACGTAAAAAGCGAACAGTTGTTCGTAAAAATGAAAATTGATATTCTAAACTCCAA
>CALKXE010000191.1 GCA_938003955.1 uncultured Saprospiraceae bacterium
GAAAGGTCCATCTATTATCTTTATTGTTTCTCCGACTAAGAATGGTTCTATCATCGCTTCTACTGAGCCTTGAGAATCATCCACTTTACCTAGCATTCTGTTTGCTTCAGACTGCTGCATCGGGATAGGTTTATTTCTACCCAAAAAATGAATAACATTGGTCATATTTGACAATGTCTGTATAATTTCTCCAGAAAACTTAGAAGGATATGCTTCAACTAAAATGTAACCAGGGAGAATGTTACGATCCATGATTACCTTTTTACCAGCTCTGATCTTGTATACTTTCTCTGTAGGTACCAAAATATGAGTAACAAAATCACCCCATCCACTTCTTTGAATTTCAAGTTCCATACGTTCCTTGATCTTCTTTTCTTTACCACTGATTACTCTTAGAGAGTACCATCTTTTTTCCTCTTCCATGATTATCTCATATTAATTGCCAGCTAGCGAATAAATAAACTTCAATGATTGATTAGACACAGAATCTAGTGCAAAGACAACCAATGCAAAAATTATTGAAGCAACAATAACTAATACCGCATTTGATGTTAGTTCTGACCATGTTGGCCAAGTTACATTGTGTACCAATTCGTTGTAGCTTTCTTTAATATACAAGAAAAAATCATTCATGTTATATATGTTTATAAAGTCTCTGCATTACAATTAATTTTGAGACTTTAGATAAAAACCTATTTAGCAGGGGAGACAGGAATCGAACCTGCAACTTGCGGTTTTGGAGACCGCTGCTCTGCCAATTGAACTACTCCCCTATCTGTTTGATTACTCACATTTCTAAACACTTCTGTCACAAATGAAAACAATCAATCAGAGGCTACTGTGAAACATATATAGTATTATTTAATACAATATTCCACAATATGAAAAATTAAGCACCCGATTAACGAGTGCTTAATTTATATTCTAAGCTTATTATATCTTTAAAAAGATAGTCAGCTATTAATCAAGAATTTCAGTTACTTGACCTGCACCTACGGTTCTTCCACCTTCTCTAATTGCAAATCTAAGTCCTTTATCCATGGCGATCGGGCTAAGTAATTTCACTTCAAGTGAAACATTATCGCCTGGCATTACCATTTCTACTCCTCCTGGAAGAGCTACATCACCAGTTACATCAGTTGTTCTGAAGTAAAACTGAGGTCTGTAACCGTTGAAAAATGGAGTATGTCTTCCACCCTCGTCTTTTCCAAGTACATATACTTCACATTTGAAGTGAGCGTGTGGAGTTACAGAACCTGGCTTACAGATTACCATACCTCTTTTGATCATATCTTTTTCAATACCTCTAAGAAGTAGTCCAGCATTATCACCAGCTTCACCTCTATCAAGTATCTTTCTAAACATCTCAACTCCTGTACATGTAGAAGTCAAAGGCTTAGCATCTGCTGCTTGCATACCGATGATCTCAACTGGATCAGCTGTATTAATTACACCTCTTTCGATTCTACCTGTAGCAACTGTTCCTCTACCTGTGATAGAAAATACATCTTCAATAGGCATTAAGAAAGGCTTTTCAACATCTCTTATCGGCTCAGGAATGTCTGCATCTACTGCAGCCATCAAAGCTTTTATTTGAACTGCTGCATCAGCATCTCCTTCAAGAGCTTTAAGTGCAGAACCTTGAATTATTGATGCATTATCTCCATCAAATTTATACTGATCAAGTAATTCTCTTACTTCCATCTCTACTAATTCTAGCATTTCAGGATCGTCAACAAGATCAACTTTATTCATGAATACTACAATCTTAGGTACTCCTACTTGTCTACAAAGTAAGATGTGCTCTCTTGTTTGAGGCATAGGACCATCTGTAGCCGCAACTACTAATATAGCACCATCCATCTGAGCTGCACCCGTTACCATGTTCTTTACGTAATCTGCGTGACCAGGACAATCTACGTGAGCGTAGTGTCTGTTCGCAGTTTCGTACTCAACGTGAGCAGTGTTAATTGTAATACCTCTTTCTTTTTCTTCTGGAGCTGAATCGATAGAGTCATAACTCATCTTTTCTGATCCATTTTCTTCAGCTAATACGAATGTAATTGCTGCTGTAAGTGTTGTTTTACCATGATCCACGTGGCCGATCGTACCGACATTGACGTGAGGTTTGGTCCGTTGAAAAGTTTCTTTAGCCATTGGATAACTGTTTAATAAAAATTATAAAAATTGTTTAAATATTATACTGGTCTTTTAAGTCACAATGAAGGGAAACTCCTTCGACTTCGTCTACACCAAAGACGTAATTAATAAACGTCAATAATTAATTAAAACTAATTATTGAAGCTCACCGATTTCGTAAAATCATATGAGCGGGAGACGAGACTCGAACCCGCGACCCTCAGCTTGGAAGGCTGATGCTCTACCAACTGAGCTACTCCCGCTTATTTAAATTTACTCTTTGTGAATGTGTGGGGGTGGTAGGATTCGAACCTACTCAGCCAAAGCACAGGATTTACAGTCCTGCCCACCTCTCCCACTGTGGCGCACCCCCATTTGTTATTCACAAAAAAGTGAGCCGATGGAGGGATTCGAACCCCCGACCCGCTGATTACAAATCAGCTGCTCTGGCCAACTGAGCTACATCGGCAAATATCTTATTTCAAGCCATACATCAGATCCTTATCTGAAAAGCGTTGCAAAAGTAATACAAATATTTTAATTGAGGAACATTTTTTTCAAAAAAATTTAACAAAACTGACATTTAATTTTCAATCGCCCATTCCTATTCACCCCCAACAAAATAAAAAGAGCCATCAGCTATAGTTTAACCTATATTTAATGGCTGAAATATATGTTTCACCTAATTATTAGGCAGTAAAAATTTAAAATTAATTTGACATTTTTTCTTTATATTTCTTTAGTTATCTCTTAAATCCTTTTGTGAACACATATAGCACCATCTGAACGCTTGTTTTTAAGTTCTAAACGAAGATAAACCGGAACTGATTCAGATGCCCTTTTACTATATAAAATTCTATTCTATCATAATCGATATAGTAAAAACCAAAATCCCTTTGTACCTATAAAATAAAGAAATATTGTCCTGATGTAAAAGTACTAACGTCATTTATGTTCTTCCCATTTCCAATAAGATTGAAAATAGTAATCTCATCAACTTTCATAGGTTGCTCTCTCTCTAGAAAATTTAGTTTCTGAAAAATTTGACCACATAGTTCAGACAACTTATTTTGTAATCGTTTATTTATTGCAATTGATTAACTATTGTAAGTGCTATTACCATCTTTGGAATAGAACTATATCTAATTATTGTAAAAAGAGAGCTAAGCTTTTAAAGACTTAACTCTCGAATAAATTTTAAAATAATCACCAAAAAAACTTGTGTATTCATTTGTTTTTTTTGGCAACGACTACCCTTTTTGCATAGAGTATTAGTTATTCATTTTTTCTTTATATTTTTTTAATTGTCGTTCTAGACTTGATGTACACTCATCTATTGCACCTTCGAATGTCTTATCTTCAGCTTTTGAAACCAAGACTTTTCCGGGAACGGATACCGTAACCTCTACTATCTTATCTTTTACTTGCCCAGAATTTTCTAATTTTAAGTACACCGTGCTATTTGTAATTCGATTAAAGTACCTATTCAACTTATTTAGCTTAGTCTCAATAAACTCTTTCAATTTCTCATCTGCACTGAATCCTACATTATTAATAGTTACACTCATATATTTATTGATTTTGATTATAACTACAAAATAAGCTTAATGCATGAATAAAACAAATCGTTTATTCACAAATAAGGATATTATCTATCTATCAAACTGAACTTAAGGATTTTACAAAAAATTAAAAATCTACCGCTTTACTCTCCTAGAGGATGAGCTCTTTTGTATTCACGCTTCAATCTCTCAATAGAGTTATGCGTATATACCTGTGTAGCAGCTAAGCTAGCATGCCCAAGTAGATCCTTTACTGCATTTAACTCTGCCCCATTAGAAGAAAGGTGTGTCGCAAATGTATGCCGTAATACATGGGGGCTTGTTTTCTCAGAAGCATTTATAGCCTTTAACTTCTTAGTCACGATATTAAAAATCAACTTTGGGTATATCTTTTTTCCTCGATCTGTTACAAAAACAAAATCATGGTCGAGCGTTCCAAATTCTTCAAACAATGCACCTTTATAAATATCCAGCTTTGATAAAAAGGGTCTCGGGATTGGACATCTTCTCTCTTTATTACCTTTCCCTATTACTTTTATCTCCAATCTCGCTAGATTAACATCTGTAAAAGTAAGGTTTTGAAGTTCACTCCTTCTTATTCCTGTGAGATATAAAAGCTCAATAATCAATTCATTTCTAAGTTCTGAAAAAGTCTTTTCACCAATCTCTGGTTCTATTAAATAGTTCATCTTTTTTTCCGGAACATAGGCTGGCAATCGTTTTGGCTTTTTCATTGACTGAACTTTCGCCATCGGGTTTGAAGAAACAAGTTCTTTTCTGCGAAGGTGTTTATAAAATGACTTGAGTGCAGAAATTTTCCTATTAATACTAACATTAGAAACACCATCTGACTTTAGCTTAACTATCCATGATCTAATCATCAAGTGATTTACTGATGAAATGTGCTTTACTTCATACTGATCAGCTGAATAAATCAAGAATGATTGGATATCATTCTGATAAGATATAACAGTATGCTGCGATCGTTTCTTGATCACTGCAATGTATTCTAAAAAATCATCTAAAAATTCACTCATATTGCATTATATAATAATATATAATAATGCAATAATCATTCCTTAATAAATAGCACTCCTATTTAACTAAAAAATCATCGTAATGAATAAATGGGCGACCGTCCACTGTCAAGCCTTGAATCTCTATAAGATATTTCGTTTCATTATCCGCAGTATAAAACCCTACACTCCCCTTGCCTCCTTCAGTTGTCACCCTTGGATTCCAATATAAAGTGGTTCTGTTATCAACCTTTTCATTCCCTGCAACAGCTCTACCATAATCTGGATGATAGAACTCTCTAGCGAAATAATACCCTTCATGAGTAATATAAGCTACATAGTCAGGGCGACTACTAAATGCATCATCATAAGTAGTTGCTCCTTGTTTCGTAAAAATAGCAATAACCCCATTTGGAGCATTATAAATAGAAGTAGAAGATAAGCCCTTAAGAACGTCTACAAACTCTATCATGGTGGGACTCATCGCATTTAGTGACTGAACACTAGCTCTGACTCCATCGATCATAACCTCTGCATCTAAGTTTCCAGAAATCGTATTAGACCCTCCTCTAAATCTAAATCTTTGATCAAATCCAGGATTACCTACTACTGTGACCCCTGGAGTTGATTCTCGAACAATATCAAATATTGTCTTATATGGGCTAACTTCCATTATAGAATCCAAAAATATTCTCTTATCATAATGAGAATGGACAATTCCTCTTTCTACCCTGAGCTTCTGATCTCTTGTCTTTTTCTTTGCTGAGATAGAGACCTCTTCTAACTCAATAAACATGCTCGCATACATGCTATCTTGGACCTGATTGCTTCTTGTCGTCGCAATATATTCCACTAAAGCCTCATTGCTGGATTCTCCTTTGTACTTAATAATATTACTTGTATTGACTTTGGTCTGATTCGTATTGTTTATTACTAATCTTACATTGTCAGTTTTCCCCTCTTTACTAGGGTCTAGGTTCGGAATACTCGCTTTTAGAAACAAATTTGTCTTTGGAAGTAGATATATTCCAGTAACTCTAAATGTTCCATCAGGATTCGTTTTTATAACTTCTGTCAACATCGTTTCGTCCATCGACACTAGTTCCACTTGTGCTTCTACTGGGTCACCTTTGTATAGTACTAAGCCTGACAATGTAAAACCCGATTCTGGTATATATGATATATGTGGGTCATTAAGATTAGTCATGTCTTCCCACTTAAATCTAGTCCAACCCTTTGTCATCATTTGCAAATCCAATAGAAACTTTGTCTTTTTACTCTGATCATTGAAGTACTGATTTGGATCCTCTATATGCTGCGAAAATTCAGATGCTAACAACATATACGATTTTATATTGACAGCTTTTTCAATTCCGTTTATAGTAGAGTTGTCTACGATTGATATAGAGAAATCCCCATTAATCGGCTTATCTTGAGCATCAGATAATTGAATGCTTAAATCCGCTTTTTGTCTTCGATTTAAATATTCATATGGAATTTTTGAAGATATTTTAATCTGGTTGTCAGAATGATCTAGAAAAATAGTTCGCTCCGCAATCGGCTTGCCTCCCTTTGTAAATAAGGTAACTTGAGCTACTCCATTTGGTAATTTTGATTTATCTATTTTTAGTCGTGTTGTTGTACCAGAAAGACTATCTTGTTTAAGGAATATTTCACCCCGAATATGGCCAATAATAAATGCTCCATCTAGGTTTATTCCTTCACTGCAATCTACATCAATAAATAGTTTATTTGGATTTAGATTATTAACTTTCAATCCATATCCCTTTGAACGCACTTTGGGTAATTCATAATTTTCGCCCTTTAGGTCAACAAAATAGCTTTCGCCCAATTTAGGCATGAATGTAAAGTAACCTATACCCGGTGCTGAAGTTTTGGCAACTAAAATCTCTTCATTCATTCTATTTCTTAGTACTACATTATCTATTTTATGGTCTAATACTTCAAATGCAACTTTGGTCATAAGACCTGAGATTAATTCGCCACCTTCGGGATAGAATTCTAATCCTTTCTTTTCTCCATCAATTAATTTATTGTCACTTTCATAGCTTTCAGAAACGCCTTCACCTATTAGTAGAATTTCCTTTGAGAAGATGTATTCTTCATCATAGTTTCTCATATAATTGGTATACGCTTTCAATACAATCTTACCCGGCTTGACCTTTGACTCTATTTTGAAGTCCCCTTTTCCAAATCTATCATCGAGCCTTATATTTCTTTGTTCGAAAATCTTACCACTTTCATCTTCTAGTGTAACATACACAAGGTCAGAAACACTCTTGGATGAGTGGTCAGAAGCATTGGTAGCATAAACAGAAAACCAAATATCATCACCTATCGTATAATATGGCTTATCTGTATGAATAAATACCTTAGTTTGAGGATAACCGTAGATTCTTTTTTCCCATTTTTCTACTAATTCATCCATTTTGGATATTGGTAAAATCGTAAATGAGGCAAAAGTCAAAACACCAATTACAGAAAGTATGAGTGAATACTTGTATTTCTTAATCATTGTACTAAATCTAATTATATTGAATTGCACCATTTTATTTAAAATGCTACACTTACTAACGCAAGTAATGCCTAAATAGCTCCTATTTATGAAATATGGCTAAGTTAAGAACTCACACCTTACTATCACTGCAAGTATCGTAAAAACATATGATATATGAGATGATAATAGTAAATGAAACTAATATTGACAATTACCTACTAATTGTTGAATCAACAATTAGAACAAAACAACTATCAAATATTACCAAAATTTAGTTTTATGTATTTATCTTTAACCATTAGACTAAATGAACTTAAGAGCACATGAACTCAGATTATCGATATAAATTTTCAATATTATTAGTTGCCTGTTTTTCTGTTATTGGAACTGCACAATCCTATGAATATAATGATGTCGCTTCCGATGTTGGAATCAATCATACTTATTTCCTTAATAATTCAGGTGGTGGATCTAGTTTTCATGATTTTGATATGGATGGTAAAGACGATATCACCCTAGCAACCGGAGAAGGAGAACTTATTCACTTTTATAGAAACACAGGCAATGACTTCGAAAGAGTAGATCTGGGTATAGACAATGTAGCTCAGGCTAAGTCTGTTATATGGGTTGACTATGACAATGATGGGGATAAGGATTTCTATGTAGCTGAATTTGATGGTTACAATAAGTTGTATAATAATGATGGCCAAATGAATTTCTCGGATGAAACGATTAACAGTGGCTTACCAATTGATTCCGTTCGTTCTTTTGGCGCCATATGGGGCGATTACAATAGAGATGGTCATCTAGATCTATATTATACAGCAAGAAATAGTGGCGTAAGTGCTACAGGCCATATGAATAGACTTTTCAAGAATAATGGCGATGGTACATTTGTTGAAAAAACTTACTATTCCTCCGCTGATGATACCGGTAGGCTTCCATTTTGTGCCGCATTTTTTGATTACAACAAAGATAACTGGCCTGATATTTATATAGCCAATGATCGGAACAAGAGAAACACCCTACTAAAAAACAACACGGGAAAATACGAAGACGTTAGCGAAGCGTGTAATGCAAATCTAGAAATAGATGCTATGAATGTAGCCATTGCAGACATTGATAATAATGGACTGCAGGACATCTACGTAACTAATACGGCAGCAGGAAGTGCATTACTAACTTGCAGTACAGATTCTAATGAATTCATATTTGAGGAAGAAGCAGGAGAAAGAGGTGTTGGTTTCTATGGTATTGGATGGGGTGCAAATTTCCTTGATGCCAATAATGATGGCTGGCAGGATTTATATGTAAGTGGAATGTTGATTGGCAGCGATGTCATAAGTAGTGAGTTATATATAAATGACAAATCTGGATTATTTGATGTCGAAACGGATGGTTTTGTAGGCGATACAGTTAGGAGCTTTACAAATGCTATAGGTGACTGGAATAATGACGGAGTTGCAGATATAATTGTCAATAATTCTGAACTGTTTAAATCACAATTATGGTCATCATCAGGAGGTGAAAAAAACTGGATAAAAATTGGACTACAAGGTGTCATATCAAATAGAGATGCCATTGGCACTACTGTGGAATTATTCTATGAAAATGAGTACCAATTTCACTACACACACTGTGGAATTGGATTCATGGGTCAAAATAGCTCAAATCTTCTAGTCGGACTTGGAGATATAAGCCAAATTGATTCTATTAAATTACTTTGGCCCACAGGGCACATTGATATAATAACTGATATACCAACGAATCAAAAAATAACTATAATAGAAGGTCAATCTACCGATGGAAATATTAATGTTGATCCATTGATTTTGACATCTAATAATAATATAGAACAAGCATCAGGGTTCTCAATTTATCCTAACCCAGCTTACGATCAAATATCCATTGAAGGATTTGAGAAAGATATTACTTGGAAGACTTACGATATAAACGGAATCGAAATAGATAATGGTCGATCACTTTCTATCAATATCGAACAATATAAAACAGGCATCTATATTCTTTCTGTAAAAAACGAAGTTGGTAAAACACAAACAAAATTATTCCAAAAGCTCTAAGGAGCACACATCTAGCACTTATATGAAAACATTAATTTCTACATTTATATTATTACTATTCGCTTTCAGTTGTATTGGTCAAACTGTGTTTTTTTCCGAAGAACAAGTAGAAAGAAACTTAGAGCATAAGTTTTATCACACTAATTTTAATGGCGGAGGTATCGCTTTCGTTGACATCGATAACGATGGTGATGATGACGCCTACCTTAATGGAGGTAAAGAGGTTGATAAACTGATGATCAATGATGGAACAGGAAACTTCACTAATGTAACTGAAGGAACTGGCCTTGAAATTACTGCGGATATATATACAGCAGGAATTACCTATGGAGATATTGACAATGATGGCGATAAAGACTTCTTTGTAAATACGCACGCTGGCCCCGACGGAACCTATACATATAACATGTTATTCCAAAATAACGGTGATATGACTTTCACAAACATATGGCCTACAAATACAGATAAAAGTATGACTATGGGTACGGTATTCATTGATTATGATTTAGATGGTGATCTGGATATCTATAATGTGAATTACGTAGACAAGATTATGTTCACTTATGACGATATGAATCAAATAAATGGATTTGACCATGAGTGCTATTCTAACTATATGTATAGGAATAATGGAGATGGTACATTTACTGATGTTACCACTCAGCTTGACTTAGATGATACTGGGTGTGCGCTTACTGTAACTGCCACTGATTATGATAATGACGGTGACTTAGATCTACTGATTGGCAATGATTTTGGACCATTTATTCAGCCCAATAAACTATATAGAAATGATATTGATGAGGGAAAATTCACAGAAGTAGGAATGCCTACCAATAGTGATAATGAAATGTTCTCTATGGGGATAGCCGTCGGAGATTATGATAATGATCTAGATTTAGATTATTACATTTCTAATATGAGTAAGAATGTACTCTTGGAAAATGATGGTGGCACGTTTATCCAATCCGCTGATTATGCTGGAGTAGAAAATCAATTCGTAGAAAAAGATAGCTCTCTATCAATCAGCTGGGGAACTCTATTTGCAGATGTAAATAATGATATGTATGTGGACTTATTTATATCAAATGGATATGTACCAGCACCCTCATTTGTAGACAATGGAAATCTAGAGCCAGACAAACTCTATATCAATAATACAGATGGAACATTTGCTGAGATGGATAGCACTAGCGGAATTTGGAATGAAATAACGTCTAGAGGATGTGCTTATTCCGATGTAGATAATGATGGTAAACTTGATATATATTCTGTTGTATATGACAAACCAACATTTGGTCTTGATGGAGCATCTTGTCTTTACATGAATAAATCTGTAAATAATAATAACTGGGTTAAAATTAACCTCGAAGGTGTACAGACCAATAAAGATGCTTTTGGATCTAAAGTATACATCTACACTGGTAATGATGTACAAATGAGAGAATTGAGTGGAGGATCAAGTTTCTGCTCTCACAATAGTAGCACCATGCATATCGGTATTGGCTCTCATGAAAGTATCGATAGTGTAGTCATCAAATGGACAGGTGGCATAAACATTCAAACTGAACATGATATCGCTGTAAATGCAACTAATAATATTCTAGAAAAAATCAACACTTCAACTCTTGAGTTTTCTGAAATCCCATTAGAGTTTTACCCAAATCCAACTAAAGAATATCTTACGATCTCATTGCTAGAAAGTTCAATTATCTCAGTTCAAATATTTGACACAACTGGTAAAATAATTAGCGAATTTGAAAGTAAGAATGTCATTGATGTTTCTCGACTTCAAAACGGTAATTATACTATTAGAGCTGAAACTATTAGTGGAATAAAAACTGGAAGATTTACTAAAATATAATCTAAGATCAATTAAAATTTCACAAACTTAATAGGACTCTTACCGAATACATGTAATAAATACAATCCAGTCTTTAGGCTAGAAACATCTATTGATGGACTCCCTCCATAGGAATCAATGGATATAACTTCTTGCCCAGTACTATTTGTAATACTTATCCTTGAATATATTAGCTCATTTAGGTACAACAAACTATGTACTGGATTTGGAAATATACTCAATGGTCTTAATTCTTCTTCATCTACAGTAACTATCTCACAAAAGGATGTATTAGGCTCTAATTCGATATAGCCTTTTGGCGATAGATCTTTACCAGCAAATCCACTAAAATTAGCACTGTATTTTCTTCCACTGAATGTAAAATTCTCTGATAACGATATAATGTCTCCTTGCGAAATAGGAAATCCATTTCTCAAAGGCACCAAATACTCCCAGACTAATTCACCATCGTGAGTAATTTCGAATATTCTACCTTGTCTGCCTGCACACATCATGTAATTACCATTTGGTAGTAACTGGATATTAGATGCAGCGGTGCTGAAGTTCTTTGATACGTCCGGATGACTTATCTCAGACTTGAAATCTTGAGGAAGAAATCGACCATCATTATCTATCATGTAAGATTCTGAATCTAAATTATACGCTGGAATAAAAATCTGACCAAGACTAAGTTCAGGTGCGATAAAGTTATTATATAATAATACACCTCCATTATTAGGATTGCTACTATCAATAATCCATGAAGCATCATGCTGTCTGAATAGCTGTTGATTAGAAGCATCTCCTGAATTATAAGCTGAGGGGTTGCCCCAACGAAAAAGTAGATCTCCACCTTTTCCACTTTGTCCGCCACTATGAGAAGCAGCTTCTTGAGTCGTAGTGCTGTGATCTATGACCCATACTTCATTAAAATTACGCACAGAAAGCAAGATTTGATTCAACTCAGGATTATAATCTATAGAATTGATGTGATGGACATCTTGTCTTCCAAAAGCAAAATCAATATAATTTATATCAATCAATTGCGGATTCTCAGATATATCCCCAAAACTAGGGAGACTGTTATCTATATCTTGAATCATATGATCCATCGAATTCCATTCCCACACAATACTGTCTATAACAGGATCAATTTCAATAATTTTATCCGGCCAAAAACCTATTTGCGGATTAGAAAGTGTATCAAACCCTGCAGAAGCGGCATCACTCAATGATACATTTTGCCAGAGAATAGCCACAATGTTACCATTTGGCATAATGTGAATGTCATGATGCTGTCGTACAAGAGAATCTGCTAACACTCTTCGATACTCCACTATTCCGTTCCATTCGATTATTTCCACAATTCCTCCGGCCCCTCCTGTTCCAAAAGAAGGATTCTGAAATGCTGGTTGAGCTGATGCTAGATATAACCTGCCACTTTCATCTAAATATTGCTCTTTCCCGGGGATTCTAACATCGTCAATCTCCCACTTATGCACTACTTGACCACAATTGTCGATTAGAAAAACCGTAGATTGATTCTCAGGGTTGAATAACGTATATCCATCTTCAACCTTATCAAGCTCATGGTACAATAGACCAATAGTATTGACCTGACTCACCAGAGCCAAGGAATAAGAAAAAAATAACAGAATCGAAATAAACTTTTTCATATATAAATATAATTACAAAACTAAAAAGTGGTTGTTACAATTAAGTAACAACCACTCATATATTTGAAGCTAACTTGAAGTTATTTTTACAATATCTTCAATAGTTATTATTTCAATGCTGGCCAAGTTCCTTCAGCTCTAGTGATCACTGTAGATCCACCTTCACCATAGTCATTTGTCCATCCTAATGTAAGATTAGCACCATCTGAAATTACTTCTGTGAATGAATAAACTTCACCCCACTGAGAAGAACCACTGAAACTTAATTGATTACAAGCATCAATGAAAGTCAAAGTAAGCATATCAGGATTAGAGTTAGGTAAACTACCTTGAGCATCTGATCCATAACAAGCATAGAAATTACCAAATGACATATCATCATAAGTAACTTCCGCATTTGTAGTTAGGATAGTGTATTCACCATCTCCAACTTGTACGATTTCCAAGTTTCCTTCCCATACATTGCCTGCACAGTCATCCCATCCAATACCAGCTGCTTGGCTAGTATTCGTTGCTACGGCTGTATACATACCCGCAAGATCAGAGTTACAAAGTAAAGGCTTGATAAATCTAAAGATACCATCAAATCCAGCACCTCCGTTTACCGAAGTTCCTGTATTATCAGGACCAAATCTACTTCCATTGTTCATGATAATAAAACCATCAAAGATTAAATCATCACCACCATTGAAATCATCAATAGTCTTACCTAAAGCAGCCATTGCCTCATTCATAGAGAATGCGAACGAAGCTGAAGGTAAACCAGACTTAGCATTTGTTCCAAAAGTAGAACTTGTGATATTACTTAATACAGCAGGATCTGAAATAGTACCATCTGCATTATTTCTATGTCTCACTGTCCATTCGTGACCAGCGACATCACCACCATTATTCTCTGAGTAGTATTCTACATCAAATGTAAATGCTGAATTATCTGGATCTGTAAAAAAGAATGTACCATTATCTGTACTCAATAGTCTTGAGAATCCTCCTTTTGCATATTCATCGTACGTATCAAACGGTAAAGGTTCGTCAGCACAAGAAAAAGCCAGAATCATCATCAAAACTGATAATAAACTATATTTTAATTTTTGCATTTTTTCTAGTTTTTAAAAGTAATTATTTAATAACTCCAGCAGGATTAGTATCCCAAAATACTTGATCAGCAAGATTTCTTTGATCAGAAACATTTGCATTCAAGTTAAGGTAATCTGCAGGATAGTACATCAATCTAGGGAACGTACCAGATTGCAACTCCAATGTTGGTTGCAGGCCACTTGGGAATGTAGTTCTTCTAAGACCATTATAAGCCTCTAAACCATTACCCCAAAGAGCTATGTGATATTCCTTCATGACTACATCCAACTTATCATCAGTACTTGCAGCACTATTGAACTGACCCATTACTAATTCAACATATTCATCTACGTCAGTCATCGTTGGTATTAAAGAAGCAGTATCAGATGCAGCTTGTGTAGCACCAGAATCCATAACCTTAGTTATCGACTGTCTTACACCTTCTTCAAGTAATGCAGCAGCATCTCCACCAGTTGACCTAGTAAGTGCAGCCTCAGCTAACATGAAGTGTGTAAAAGAGGATAACATTATTGGAGCTAAACCAGCACCAAGATCGCCATCAACACCTGAATTAGCTGCAGAAGCACCTTGATCAAGATCTAAAAGTCCACCTGATGGATAAACTCCAGCAACAGATCTTCTATTATCATCAGGAGGTATACCATCGTTATTACCATGGTCTCTTCCCCACCAGCCACCTTCAAGGTGACAGAAAGGTTGATCATTTCCATAATGAAGAGGAGCATTCTGCCCTCCACAATCTAATGTAAATGCATCAATCTCTTCCTCAGGAGTAAGATCTTGTCTGTAGAAATAATATCTAGCTCTAGGATCCATTATTCCCTTTTCTTCAACTAGTGACCACATGAAGTAGTTTGATTGATAGATTCCAGCACCAACTTCATAGCCATCATTGTACCATGGGTGTCTTGAATTTGGAAGGTCTCTTTCTGTAGAATAGTCAAATTGAAAATCATCGGCAGATGTAGTAATTGCATTACCAGCTGCTGCGGCAATGTCACTACCATTAGCTGCAGATCCAGAACCTACATTAAGGTACCATTTGATCTTAAGCGTATTGGCTAATTTTACCCATTTCGTTGCATCACCTCCGTAGAACAAATCATTTGCTGTAATTGGAGCAGACTCTTTTCCCATGTCAGCTATTCCAGCATCTAATAAAGCTAATGCCTCATCATAAATTGATGATTGACTATCTGCTATAGGACTTGGATTTGTAACTCCTTGCCCTGACTCAGAATAAGGAATATCACCAAACAAATCGACCATTGTCATTAATGTATATGCCTTCATAATTTTACTCGCTCCAGCAAAATGCGGCACTTCACTTCCTTCAGTTTCAGTCAATATAATTAATTGATCAATATCAGGAATAACATCTGCATAAGCAATGTTCCAAGCTCCGTTAAAGGTTACAGCTCCATATGCATTTTCGTAACTATTACCACCAGTCATTGCTAACTGTCTAGTAACTTCCGATGTACTAAAATTTACATTTTGAAATAAGTTGGCTAAGTTCAACTGAATTGCGTTGAAAAATAGCCCAGTTTCAGCGTTTTCTGGTGTCACCGCATTTGGATTATCTTGTAATTCAAGCTCTGTCAAGCTACAAGAAGACACTATTAAAACTGCCAAAACAATAAATAATTTATTTATATGCTTCATAATTTTTGTCTATTTTAAATGATTAGAATGTTAAGCTAAGTGACGCTCCATATCTTTTAGAAGTTGGACCTGTCACGAAATCAAATCCTCTACCATTTCCTACACCAAGAGATAATACCTCAGGATCGAAATTGATACTTTCTGGGAAATTGACTGCTTTATACCACATGTTTTGACCTGATACTGTTAATGATGCAGATCCAAATGGAGTTTTGCTCAATAACGATTTAGGTATTGAATAAGAAAGAGAAACTTCTCTTAATCTTATTGTAGTCGCATCAAATATTCTGTTTTCATCATAAAATACACCTGTATTTCTCCAGTATGCATTGTTTGGTGTTACTTGAATATCGTTAGGTACTAATGTTACCGCTCCATCAGCATCTGTAACTTCTTTTAATCCATTTGTAACAATAGGTACAAATCTATCAAAATCAGTCTCTCCAGCAATACCTCTAGCCGTAAGTGTAGATGCAGAACTTCCCCAAATATCTCCACCTTGCTGCCAATCAAACTGTGCTCTTATACTCAATCCTTTATAGCTCAATGAATTAATGAAATTCATAGTGAAGTCTGGGTTAGGATCTCCAATGATCCCTTGATCCGGATCAGCTTGATATAGTCCGTTTCCTCCAACAATTGGAAGACCAGTAGCTTCATCTCTTAATATTTTTGATCCTTCAATGATACCGTATGGCTCACCTGGGATAGCAAAGTTACCTAGGAAATTTAAACCATCAATCAATACTTTATCAGTTCCTTCAGCAATAGAAATTACTTCAGATACATTCTTCGTAAAGTTCGTTATGAAATCCCATCTAATATTATTCGTTGCAACTGGAGTAATTGTAAGACCTAACTCAATACCTTTATTATCAAGACTTGCTGAGTTAATAGTAGACTCAGTACCACCTGTTGATGGATCAAGTTCTAGATCGATAATCAGATCTCTTGATTGCTTTTGATATAGTGATAAATCAATATTTACTCTATTACTAAATAATCTAGACTCGATACCAAATTCTAGCTCAGTATGCGTTTCTGGTGCAAGATTTGGATTACCGAATGTATTAGAAATACTATTAAATTGTACAGTTGAACCAGCAGGACTAACAAATGCATTTGCATCTGTACCTAAAGTAGTTCTTGTTCTGTAAGGACTTGGATAACCCGCAGAAGTACCATAACCTAATCTAAACTTCAAATAGTTAACTATGTTATTATTAGCCAATGATTCAAATGCATCTGTAGGAATGAAAGATACAGAAGCTGAAGGATAGAATTTAGATCTATTTTCGCTTTCAAGTGTAGAAGTAAAATCATTTCTACCAGAAAGAGATAAATAAAGGTAACTCTTATATCCTACCGCTGCATTAAAATATGCTCCAATTAAGTTCTCTTGCGTTTTGAAAGAGAAGTTGTTATGTGCAGCATAGTTTTGATGCGTACCTACTCCGAAGATAAATTGATTAGTACTTGTAGCATTTACATAATCGTTATTATCTCTTCTAAGATTTATACCTACGATACCATCAATACTAAAGTCATCATTAATCGATTTAGTAAATAAAGCATTTACTGTTTGATCAATAATAGTATTTGTTCTTTGTGAAGTGTTTAATGCTCCATCAGGTACTTGAGATCCTCCCTTGTTAATTTGGTATCTCTGAGTCTGTGTATAATTATCTACACCAAACTTATAATTCAATGATAAGTTATCATTAATTTTGTAACCTAATTTAGCGTTTCCGAAAAATCTATCTACATTTTCTTTATCAGTAATATTATTCAATGCCCATATTGGGTGTTGGATATCGTTACCTCCTCTATAGTAAGTAGACGAATTATCTACTGGGTTTGTATTAGGCCATCCATATAAATCATGAGATACAGGTGTATATAATACATTTGAGAATACAGATGCTCCCGCTATCGGATTTGAAGAATAAATCGGTGCCGCTGGCGGAGTTACTCTATCTGTCTTAGTGTAGTTAAATGTACCTTGTACAGTTAAGCCATTACTAAGCGAAGTTCTCATACCTAGACCGAAGTTATGTCTTTCCAAATTGTTAGCTGGAATAAATCCATTATCATTTAAATATCCATAGTTAAAATTAACTGCAGAGTTTGCACCAATTTTGTTAGATATGTTTAATGAAGTATTATTAACTAAACCAGTTCCTCCTAAAAATTCTGCAAGCCCATCTTGAGCAACCCAAGGAATTCTACTTCCATTGATTTCTGGGAATACATCAGCAAAATTTGTAAAAGAATAAGGGTGTTCGATTGTACCCGCTTCATCTAAGTTATATCGTCCACTACCATCTGTAATACCATTTACATGTTGCGCGAATGGAGTTGTACCAGCGAAAGGTGCTCCCCAATTTGAGAATGCATTAGATGCATCACCTTGCCATCCGTTACCGTATACTTTTTGAGTTTCTGGAATACCACCTACTTTAGTTGCAAATATTGATTGACTTACAGAAACTTCCATTCCTTTATCAACTTCACCAATATCACCACCTTTAGTAGTTACAAGTACTACACCGTTTCTACCAGCTTCTCCGTACAATACTGTAGCAGAAAGACCTTTAAGAATAGAAACTTCTTTTATACTGTTAGGATCCAAATCAAGGAATCTAGAAGATGCAGAAGCACCACCAGAAGTAAATCCTCTATCTGAATTAGTATCAGCGTTAAAAGGAACACCATCTACAACGAATAGTGGTTGGTTACCACCTGTGATAGAAGAATATCCTCTAATGATTACATTCGTACCAGATCCCGCAAGACCAGAAGTAGAAGTAATATCAACACCAGGTACTTTACCTCTTAGGATTCTACTTACATCACTCTCAGGCTTGAGGTTGATATCGGCAGAACCAATAGTAGTAACGGCATACCCAAGAGCCTTTTTTGACTTCTTGATACCAAGACCAGTAACAACAATCTCGTCGAGTAGTTGACCTTCAGCCATTGTAATATTGATGTTACTTTGTCCAGTAACATCAACTTCTTGTGTTTCGTATCCTGTATAAGATACAACAATTGTGTTTACGCCGTCTGGCACTGATAGTGAAAAGCTTCCGTCAATATCGGTAACAGTACCGATTGAGGACCCTTTAGCTAATACATTGGCACCAATGAGGGATTCTCCTCCTGTGTCAAGTATCACACCAGTAACAGTTCTCTGTGCTATAGTCATACTGACCACACAGAAAAACATAAACAAAAGTAGTGAGAGTTTTTTCATGTTAAACTTTGTTTAGTTAATGATTAAAATTATTTAAATGCAGTTATTTATAAAAATCACCCTTCTTTAAGGGAGTTGTTAATTTTATTAACGTTTCAAAATCTATTAACGCTTTCTTAATACAAAGAATAGATTCTGATCCATTCAAAACGGTTAGAACTGACAATGATATTAATAAATTGTTAAAAAATTAACTCAGAGGTAAAATTTGTTTAAATCATATGCTAATAAACACACAATTCAGAATAGTAGAGACAATTATTGACATTACACAAAATTAAATTTCGAAAATCTGTCGTGACATTCTAACTCTAAGTATTCACCAAGACATAAAGCTTGTTAATCATTGCAATAAACGACTGTATAGAAGCCATAGATTTCATCACCGAATCAAATATTAAAGGCTATTAACGCATTTTGGAAAAAAATAAAATGTTAAAATAAAAACCAAAGATATCCGCCATGTTGATTGTATGTCAAAAATTGTTCCTACAATACAATCCACTACCAATTAATAAGCTCTTGTATAATTCAGATCAAGATCAAACAATAAGATTAACCACAAAAACTCTAATACCATTTAAGTTTGAAGGTGTCGCATAAGATTTCAAAGTTATTCAAAATCAAACAAGGAGTAAAACGCAGTGAGAGCCATAGCTCTCGCGAGGATTTAAGACGATGGATGATAAAGAATAAAATGAAATATTAGCGACATTCTCGGGCTTAAATGGTATAAAAGGTCATTAAAATATAAGCATAAAAAAAGAGGTTGTCTCATTACAAGACAACCTCAATAAATATTTCAATATTAATTATAATACTGTTATTTTAGATCAGGCCAAGCCTCACCGTCATTTCTTACCAATTGAATAAGAGCACCTTCACCATAATCGTTAGTCCAGTTGAAAGTCAATGTCGCTCCATCAGTACTTACTCCCGAGATCGCATAGATTTCTCCCCACTGAGAAGCTCCAGAAAACGACAATGTATTGTCAGTATCAATCAATCGCAAATCACCTAATGGAAAACTTCCAGCAGCTGCAGTACCATAACAAGGATAGAACGCACCGAAAGATAAATCTTCGAAAAATTCTTGTCCCTCATTCATAGTTCTTACTTTATATTCCCCATTATCGAATGGGCTCAACTGTTGTCTATCGAAAATGACAGGTCCTGTCCATGTATTATCAGCACAATCATCCCAGCCTATACCAGCCTCTTGATTCGTTAAAGTTGCAGTTCCAGTAAGCTCACCTGCAAGTGCAGATTTGAATACTGTCACAACTGTAAATGTGTATGTAACTACATCAGCTCTAGTGTTGCTTATCTCACTATCATTTAATTTGATAGCAATATTATTTACAACTCCAACTTCAAACTTATCTAGTTCAACTGTTACTGGAACTGTTCCAGATAGTTCTCCTGCAGGGATAGTACCTGTTGTTGAAAAACTTACACCTTCACCATTAGTGATATTAGTAGGATCCACAACTTCAAATGAGAACGATACGTCATTTGCTTTAGGTTTACCCGCTAATGCAGCAGAAATATCGAATGTTACAGTCAATCCTTCAGCAGTTTTTGTCAATGTATTGTTTGCTGCAGCTGTATTAAGAAATAACAACTCGTTTGTTTCCTCTGTATCAGTTAGAGACTCCAAAGGGTATATCTCTGGATCGTCTTCTCCACAAGAAAAGCATACCAATGATATAGCTAATAAATATAATGTTACCTTTTTCATATATTTTATATTTTAGAAGTGCAATGCACTTATTTATCAATTTATTAATATCCAGCGTTCTGATCAATATTAGGATTTGCGTTTCTCTCTCCATCTCCTATTGCCATATTAAACCTATGGTCATTTGCAGGTAGAGAAATAAATTCCGCAGGAACACCTGTACCATCAGCTTGATCACCAAAAGAAGATCTATCAATGGCTAAACCTTTTCTTTTCAAATCAAAAAATCTTTGACCTTCAAATGCAAGTTCAAGTCTTCTTTCTTGAGCAATTGCAGATTTAAGAGCGTCACCCGTTTCATTTCCAGAAACAAAATCCTCATATCTGTTACTTCTTAATGCATCAAGCGCTGCAAGGGCAGGACCATCTTCATTTTTCTCAGAATGAGCTTCAGCTTTATTCAATAATACTTCAGAATAACGCAATGCCTTTGCATCTACTTCATTTGCATTTCCAGAAAGACGACCTCTATATTTCACAATGTGATTAAATGTAACTTCTGCAAAATCACTTGTTTCGAAGTACACACTCTTCCTTACATCAGAATCAGAATACTGTTGGAAAAATTCAAGATCAACATTATACTCAGATCTAATTCCGTCTGGAGACTCTTGCAACCAAGCTACTCCTAACGAAACGTTATCCGGCTCAGTAATAATTAATTTCCAAAGAACTGACGCATCAGATGCGTCTTTCCACATATTAAATACATCTCCTCTTGCTACTTCTGATACTCCTGTAACTCTATCTGCATTAGTTATTACAGCATCGTAATCACCTCTAAACAAATGGATTCTAGATAAAAGACCAGCAACGGCATTCTTATTTAACCTGCCTCTTCCGTTATCAGCATTGATTAAACCATATGCTTCGTTTAAATCAGCAAGAATGTTATCATATGTTGCAGTAAGTGTATTTCTTTCTGGTAACAATGTAGCATCTGTACTAGTCACATAAGGAATACCTAATGATCCTGTAGGATTTGCTGGAGAATCTGCATATAATTTAGCTAAATCAAAATGCGCAATTCCTCTTGCAGCTAATGCTTCACCTCTGAAATTTGATTTTTCATCACTTGTTTCTAGTGCATCAATATTTTCAAGAATCAAATTTGATCTCTGTATTACACTATACGCAGCTAGCCAAAACGTTTCGCTACTGTTATCCTCATCATATCTCCAATCGTAGAAGTCTTCTCTAGACCTTCTTCCATTTCCATTAATAATTACATCATCTGACATTACATCTGGAATAAAGTAAATAGAAGCTGCTCCTGAACTAGCTCCATAATATCCTGAAGTTCTAAACCTCGTGTAAATCCCTTTAGTTGCATTTTCAAAATCCGTTAAGTTTTTAAATCCTAACTCAACAGCAATAGCATCTTGCGGAAACAACTCTAGTTGGTCGTTACAAGAGCTAAATGGCATAATAGCCAAAGCCAATAAAAATAATAATATTCTATTTTTCATAATTTAATTTCTCTTTTGTTTTAAAATCTTACTGTCAATCCACCAGTTATCGTTCTTACGTTTGGATAACTAAATCCAGCGAACTCACCAGGTAACTGACCACCTACAGTATCATTAACAGATTCTTCACTGAATACTCCTACTTCAGGATCTCCTTCGAAACCTGTAAATGTTGCTAAATTAGATCCAGCTACGAATACTGAAACACTTCCCATTTTCATTTTTCTAACTAAATCGCTAGGTAGATCATAAGATAATCTTACATTTCTCAATCTCATAAAATCTCCTTTTTCAAGAAATCTAGTTGATGTAGAAGCCTCTACTTGCGCATCTAATCTAGGTACTTCAGTAACATCTCCAGCAGTTGTCCAATAATCAAGTGCCTCAACACTTTGTTGGCCTCTTGCCGCATCAGCTCCACCTAAAAGATCAAGCTTTCTTTGATTGTAAATATAATTACCACCTTTAAATGCAAACTGAGTAATCAAATTGAAACCACCATATCCTAAGTTAAGATCAAAACCTCCAAAATAAGTAGGCAATGCAGACTTACCAGAAAGAATTTTAGCATCTGATTCTGTAGGCGCTGAAGTTTCACCTCCTTCGCTATCGAAGTATAATAAATCTCCCGTTTCAGGATCAACTCTACTAAACTCAACAAGATTCCATACATATGCAACTTCTCCTTCTTTTAATACAGACTCAAATGCATTATCAGGATTAATTTCTTCTGTAGAATTAAGTCTATCAACATTAGTTTTATTAGTAGAGAATCTCACTCCTAAATCCATTCTGAATCCATCTCCTCTAAATGGAGAATAAATGATCTCAGTTTCAAAACCACTATTACTCAAATCTCCTACATTATCCTGTATTGATGTAAATCCTGTCGTTCTTGAAAGTTGGTTTGGAAATAACAACTCAGTTGATTTCTTTCCGTAGTATTCTACTGAACCAGTTACTTTATTAGCAAATATTCCAAAGTCAACACCTACAGAAAAAGCTTTCTGAGTCTCCCATTGTAAGTTAGGGTTAGCCACATTTCCTTGGAAAGCAGAAGTCTGATCAGCATATTGTGAAAAATCCAAAACTCCAACCGCACCATAAAGTACACTTGGCTCATTACCTGTAGTACCGTATGAAGCTCTTAATTTCAACTGATCGAAAAGTGTATTATCCTGAAGTAAAGATTTAGAAAAATCATACCCAGCACTAACAGACCAGAATGTTCCGTATCTACTATCCGCACCAAATCTTGAAGATCCATCTCTTCTTACTGTACCTTTTACTTGTAGATTGTTATCTAGTGTATACCCTACTTGTCCAAAAGTAGAAAATAAAGCAAACTCATTTCTTCTTGTAAATCCATCTGTAATTTCAGCTGCTACATCTTGAACACTCAAGCCAACAGGAAATCCTTTTCCACTTATACTATATGACTCAATTTTATCTTTGATAAATTCAGTTCCAGCCAAAAAGTTAAGGTTATGTCTGCTGCTCAATGAGTAGTCATATTGAGCTACATTTGTCCATACATATCTATCTCTTTCATTTCCAGAATCTCTCTTGATCCCAGGAGCATCAGTATCACCTACATAAAAGTCCAAAATAGAATTTGGCTTAATGAAGTACTCATTCTTGAAAGTGTTAAAATTATAACCACCAGTAGAACTAAATGAAAATCCATCAAATGGTGTCAACGTCAAATTTAAATTTCCGTAAACATCAGACCATTGACGGCTTTCTGGGTTATTTCTTGCAGCTTCTACAATATTGAAACCTTGGCTAGTAAAATTATACTCTGGCTCGCCTAAGTCATCATATTGAATTTCACCATCTTCATCCAAATTGTATATTGTTTCATATGGATTGTAAGCATATATAGCTACGAAAGGAGATTGAACATTATTTCTATCTCTTAATTCATTATCATTTCTTCTTCCTACACTGATAGAGTTAGAAACTTTAACCCAATCATTGATCTCATAACCACCATTGAATTTTGCAGTAGTTCTATTAAATTCTGAACCTACTGAGATTCCTTGGTTATCTAATCTTGAAAGAGACAAGTAGTAGTTTCCTTTTTCACTACCTCCAGAAAAAGCTAAGTTATGCGAAGTTAAGCTAGCATCTCTTAAAAGTACGTCTTCCCAGTTTGTTCCATATTCTAAAATAGATGCTCTTTCTTCAGCTGTTAAAGGACCTCTAACTCCCGCTGCGATTTCATAGTTTAATTTTTGAGAAGCATTCATAAGATCAAAACCGTCATCCACAGCTCTCATCGTACCCGCTTGCACAGAATACTCTACGAATGCATTACTACCATCACCTTTCTTTGTCGTAATTAATACTACACCAGCACTTGCTCTAGCTCCATATATAGAGGTAGCTCCAGCATCCTTTAATATAGAAAACTCTTCGATATCATTAGGATTAATAGCTGCATATACAGAAGTAGGAACTGGTACACCATCTACGATAAACAATGGATCATTGTTACCATTTACAGATGTTAGACCTCTAATTCTTACGTAACCATTCTGACCTGGCTTACCGTTGATTGCAGTAACTTCAACTCCCGTTGATTTACCCTGAAGTAAATTGTCAACACTAGCAATAGGAAGATTTTTTATCTGTTCTCCTCCTACTCTAGAAATAGATTCGATAACACTTCCTCTTTTTGCAGTTCCATATCCTGTCACTACAATTTCATCTAACAATTGTCCTTCACTAAGAGTGATATCTACATTAGAGAGACCAGTAACGTCAATTTCTTTAGTTTCATAACCAGTATAACTGACCACCAAAGTTTCTGAGCCACTTGGCATCATTAAAGAAAAAGAACCATCAATATCAGTAATCGTACCGACTGTTGACCCTTTTGCTAATACGTTTGCTCCAATTAGAGTTTCTCCAGAAGCATCAATAATTACACCCGTGATTGTCCTTTGGGCTACCATTGTTGCGATTCCAATGAACATCATAGATGCAAATAGAAATAATTTCTTCATGTTTTCGATTTTTTAAAATTTGTTTAAAAGATTGGTTTAATTACAATTAATTTAGTCTAAAGGTAAACTTAAAATACTGTTAATACGCTGCCTAAAAATCATAAAAATGTTAAATTAAAAACAAAAGTATGTCACTCAAGACAGTTTTAGAATAAATCAAAGACGAGGATAAACAATTCAAATTCAACAAATCAGAGTATCTTCGCACTTATGAAATTCCATCAATATAATATAGCTGAAGAACTAAAAACTTCTCTAGAAAGAGAAGGCTACAAAAAGCCAACAGATATCCAGTATCGAGCCATACCACACATCCTAGCGGGTGAAGACATGCTCGCTATTGCACAAACAGGGACAGGAAAGACGGCTGCATTTGCAATTCCAATTTTACACAAGATTCACATGATGAATTTTAAAAGTAGACCTGATGGAATTAAGTGCATAGTAATGGTGCCAACCAGAGAGTTAGCAATTCAGATCAATGATGTTTTTACTAAATTCGGAAGAAAACTCAAGGCAACAAGTTTCTCTGTATTTGGGGGAGTAGAACAAGGCCCACAGATAGCTAAACTTGAGAAGGGAATTGACATACTAGTTACAACTCCAGGTCGGATGTTTGATCTTGTAAGTCAAGGTCATATAAAATTAAACAGAGTAAGGTATCTAGTTCTTGATGAAGCGGATCATATGCTAGATCTTGGTTTTATAAAAGACATAGAAATGCTGATCAAGTGGCTACCAAAAAACAGGCAAACTCTATTTATCTCTGCAACTATTAATGATAAGATCAAAAAATTGGCTTATTCCTTAGTCAATAAGCCAGTAAGAATCCAGATAAGTCCAAAAGATCCTGTCAGCAAAAATGTAGATCATTCTGTGATTTTTGTAGAGATGGACCAAAAAAGGTTTTTTCTAGAGCGTCTTGTTAGAGAAAACGAAGGCGATAAAATGCTTGTTTTTGTAAGAACTAAAGTCCGTGCCGAAAGAGTTAAAGCTGCAATGGAGAGAGTAGGTATCGAAGCAACAACAATGCATGGTGGTATCGAGCAAAAAGACAGATTAGCTGTACTGAAGGAATTCACTGAAGGCATTTCTACTTTATTGATTGCAACTGATGTGAGTGCTCGAGGAATTGATATTCCAAATGTCAATTATGTTGTCAATTACGACCTGCCTGACAAACAAGAAAACTATGTGCACAGAGTTGGACGTACAGGTAGAGGTAGAAATACTGGCCTTGCTTTTACTTTTTGCAGCAAGGAAGAAAAACCAATGCTCAAGACAATCCAACAATATCTAACAAAAGAGATAAAAGTTTTAAAAATAGACCCAGACGATGCTAGAGAAATTGTCGACCTCACCGATGAATCAAAAATGACAATGGATGATATAATCGGTAAGCTAGAAGCACCTTTAAGAGGTAAACGTAAGAAAAGAGCTAGTAAAAAGAAATATAAGGATTAATTACATAAAAATCAACGCTAATCTACTGTATTACAACCATTTAAATTAAAAAAAAGAAACAAAAGTAGTCTATCATTTTTAAAGACCATGATATTTTTTATAATTAAACATTACATTTTTTTATATATATAAAAAGTATTTATTTATATTTGTGTCTTACATAGCAGTTAACACATTAAAATTAACTGCATGTATGGGTTTCATAGCCAAAACTACACACATAATGGGTTTTAAAAAAGAAAACTACACCCCTAAGGGTTTATGCGTTTGCATATTCCTTTGGATGATGATTACTTGTAATCATGCTTTTGCACAGACCGCTCCACATTGCCCAGTAAGGGTAGACTTCGAACCAAGAAGCGAGCAGATTTCTAGTGCAGCAAAAGACACTCGTCAAAATTTATTTCCATTTTTCGCATCTTGGCAAGACTTAGACAACCTTCGACTTTCGGATGAGAAACATGCAGTAGCTTCACTAGATGGATACCAAAGATCCACAATGGTGTTTGGTGATAAAATGAGCTTCAACATCCCAGAAGGCGCCGAAGTAACTGGAATAGAACTATTCATAGAAGGTCATGCGCGAGGTGAAGGCCTTGCAGAGGGGCTAACTTTACAATTACTCAATGCTCAAGGAGAGATAGCGGGAGAAAACAAAGCATCCTCTGCCCTACCCTCTGATAGAGACTGGTCTACTACAGCTGATAGTACAGATTTAGTCTGGAGATATGGAGGTGAAAACGATAACTGGGGATTAGATCTTAATCAATTCATAGGCAACAATCCTAATATTGGATATGCACTTCAAGTAAGAAACAAACTTGAACTACCAATAGATATTCTAATAGATAATATTCAAGTAGTAGTTCACTACATCCCACTCTATACTATATGTGTAGATCATGCTTGTGTTCCTTTCTATATCGATGAGTCAACTAATCCACAAGTAACATACGAATGGCAAATTCCTCAAGGTTGGGAAATGATTTCGGACTCAGAATATGACGCAGCTATTAATATTGAACCGTCATATGGAGATCTTGGCATTTATGAAATATGTGTAGAGTCTTTTATTGCAGGTGTTAGTCAAGGTACTTGTTGTCGAGAATTCAGCTATGGGGATTGTAATCCAGGTACTATATCGGGAAAGATATTTCTTGATCAAAACGGCAACTTCAGTAATGATTCTAATGATTTGGATCAAGAAAACATATTGGTTAATCTATATGATTCTAATGGAATATACTTATCAACAACCAATACTGGTATTGATGGAAAATATATTTTTCCTAAAGTATTTCAAGGGGACTATTACATAGAGGTAGAATTGCAAGACGGCCTTATTTTTGTATTGCCAAATATAGGCAATGAACAAGATGATAGTAATATTACAAACGAATTTGGAATAGGAACTACGGGTCTGATTTCTGTCAGCCCAGAAGAAGAAATAATTGACATAGATGCTGGACTTTCTATGTCTTTATTTATAGGTAATTTTGTTTGGGAAGATCTAAATGCTGATGGTGTACAGCAAGATGGTGAGCCAGGAATTGCAGGTATAACTGTCAATTTATCAAATAGCTTATTAGGTGAAATCTCTACAACTACAAATGAAAATGGATATTATCAATTTATAGAAATCCCATCAAGTGAATATATAATATCGTTTGATGCACCTACTAGTTTTGTGAGTACAGTATTCAACAATGGGTATGAAGAAACTGATAATGATTATAATGGTACACCACTACTACTATCTTATTTAAATGGTGGAATTATTGATTCTATCGATGCTGGTTTTTTCAGATTCGGATCTATAGGTAACTTTGTTTGGGATGATCTAAATGAAAATGGCATCCAAGATTTAAATGAACCTGGTATGCAAGATGTAACTATAAACCTCAAAGATGACATGGGGATGTTATTAAGTACCATGTCTACTGATGCTAATGGCTTTTATCAATTTACGGATTTAATGCCTGGAGTATATACGGTAGATGTTTTTGCTGAAGAATTTCTAACCTTAGCAATGAAAGATGCAGGATCAAATGCCTCTCTTGATAGTGATGGAATTATAATTGACAATATCGTAACTACTAATCCTATTACTATTGTATCCGGTGATCAGAATACAGATATTGACTTTGGATATTTCTTTGAACCTGTTACTATTTCTGGGTTTACCTGGATAGATGAAGACAATAATGGACAATATCAGATAGGAGAAACACTCCTATCTAGTATCTTAGTTTCTTTATTTGATGCAAATGGTCAATTAGTAGCTGACACTCTCAGCGACACCGGAGGATCATTCACCTTTGAAGATAAAGAAGCTGGCACTTATTATCTAGCATATGAATTACCAAATGGCTCTATATTTACAGATGCTAACGTTGGTAACAACAACTCAGACTCTGATGTAGATGGGTCAAATGGTGCGGGTACAACCGCTGAAATCACGCTTCTTCCTGGTGAAATGTCAATAGACAATGCTGCCGGTTATATATTACTACCAAGTGTAGGAGGCCTTACTTGGGAAGATTCAAATGCTAATGGAATAAGAGAAAATAACGAACCTGTCATTTCTGGTATTGTTGTGAATTTAAGATCTGGAAATGGTGATCTTATTGCAACTCAAGCTACCAATGCACAAGGAGTCTATAAATTTGAGAACCTACCCATTAGTGATTACTATATAGAGTTTGTGAAAAATGAATCTATGGAATTCACAGCTCACATTACAAACATGGCTCTTAACTCCGATGTAGATGGTCTAATTGGCCTCGGTGCTACTTCTATCTTTACTCTATCCGGAAATCAAGATCTAATAGATATTGATGCGGGTTTCTACACATTCGGATCTATCGGTGATTTTGTTTGGGAAGATCTAAATGAAAACGGAATCCAAGACTTAAATGAACCTGGTATACAAGGCGTAACGATAAGAATCAAAGATGATATGGGAATGTTATTAACTTCCATGACTACCGATATGAGTGGTATGTATCAATTTACAAATTTGACTCCTGGAGTATATACGCTAGATGTCGTTGCTGAAGATTTCCTTACGTTATCAATGAATAATGCAGGATCAGATACCTCTCTTGATAGTGATGGAGTTATAATTGACAATATCGTAACTACTAATCCTATTACTATAGCATCTGGCAATCAGAATACAGATATTGACTTTGGTTATATCTTCTTTCCAGTTACCATCTCTGGTTTCACTTGGATAGATGAAAACAATGATGGACAATACCAAATCGGAGAAACATTACAATCTAGCATTCTAGTTTCTCTCTATGACGCGGATGGCTTATTAATGGATGATATGCTTAGTGATGTTAACGGAGCGTATTCGTTTGAAGGTCAAAAATCAGGTACTTATTATCTACATTACGAATTGCCTGATGGTTCTATATTCACTGGAGCTAACATTGGTGACAATAATACAGACTCTGATGTAGATGGAACAAACGGTGCAGGTACAACTGCCGAAATCACACTTCTTCCTGGCGAAATGTCAATAGACAATGCAGCCGGTTACATCTTACTACCAACGGTAGAAGGTCTTACGTGGGAAGATTTAAATGCCAATGGAATAAGGGAAAATAACGAGCCTATTATTTCTGGTATCGTTGTAAATCTAAGATCTGAAAACGGTGATCTTATTGCAACTCAAGCTACAAATACACAAGGAGTTTATAAATTTGAAAACTTACTTATTGGTGATTACTATATAGAGTTTGTGAATAATGGATCTTTAGAATTCACGACGCATATCGCAAACATGGCTCTTAACTCCGATGCAGATGGTATAATTAGCACTGGTGCTACTGCTATGTTTACACTTGCAGGTAATCAAAACCTATCCAATATAGATGCTGGTTTTTTCACATTCGGATCTATCGGTGATTTCGTTTGGGAGGATCTAAATGAAAATGGAATCCAAGACTTAAATGAACCTGGTATTCAAGGCGTATCAATAAGCCTTAAAAATGAAATGGGAATGTTATTAAGTAGCATGACTACAGGCTTAGATGGCATGTATCAGTTTACAAATTTAATGCCTGGAGTATATACTTTGGATATTGTAGCTGATGATTTACTTATGCTAACAATGAATGCTGCAACAAATGCGGCTCTTGATAGTGATGGAATTATAATTGACAATATCGTTACTACTAATCCTATTACTATCCTATCAAATACTCAGAATACTGATATTGACTTTGGATTTTTCTTCCTTCCTGTTACCATTTCTGGTTTCACTTGGATTGATGGAAATAATGACGGTCAGTATCAAATGGGAGAAGTGTTACAATCAAGCATTCTAGTTTCTCTGTTTGACGCAGATGGCACATTAGTAGATGACATGCTTAGTGATGCAAACGGAGCTTATTCTTTTGACGATCAAATAGCAGGTACTTATTATCTACAATATGAATTACCAACTGGTTCTATATTCACTGAGGCTAATATAGGTAACAATAATTCAGATTCTGATGTAGATGGTTCAAATGGTGCGGGTTCAACTGCAGAATTTACACTTCTTCCTGGCGAAATGTCAATAGACAATGCCGCCGGCTACATCCTACTACCATCCGTAGAAGGTTTAACATGGGAAGATATAGATGCCAATGGAATAAGAGAAAATAACGAGCCTATTATAGCTAATGTAGTTGTCAATCTCAGAGATACAAATGGAAATCTTATTGCTACAGAAACAACTAATAATCAAGGGATCTATAAATTTGACAACATAGCTATTGGCGATTACTATCTAGAGTTCGTAAATAATGGATCACTAGAATTCACGACTCATATCGCAAACATGGCTCTCAATTCCGATGTAGATGGTATAATTAGCACTGGTGCTACTTCTATCTTTACACTTGTAGGAAATCAAAATCTATCAGATATAGATGCTGGGTTCTTCACATTCGGATCAATCGGTGATTTCGTTTGGGATGATCTAAACGAAAATGGAATCCAAGACTTAAATGAACCTGGTATTCAGGGCGTAACAATCACGCTCAAAGATAACATGGGAATGGTATTAAGCTCTATGGATACTGATGCAAATGGCATGTATCAGTTTACAAATTTAATGCCTGGAGTATATACTTTGGATATCGCAGCTGAGGATTTCCTAACCCTCACAATGAATGCCGCAACAAATGGTACACTTGATAGTGATGGAATTATAATTGATAATATCGTAACTACTAATCCTATTACTATCCTATCAAATACTCAGAATAATGATATTGATTTTGG
>CALKXE010000192.1 GCA_938003955.1 uncultured Saprospiraceae bacterium
TATTCTCACCGAATGGAGATGATCATAATGACTTCTTTGATGTTGTCGTTCCTGAAAAATTCAGACCATTGATCACTGTAGAAACTTTCAAGATCTATAACAGATGGGGAAATCTTCTTTATGATAACGAGACTCCCGCTGCAGGTTGGGATGGAAATCTGTATAATGGAGATGAAGCACCCGCTGAAGTTTATACATATGTGGTGAAGGTCGCAGGTGTGGCTGAAGTATTTAAAGGGACAGTTACTTTGATAAAATAAAACAGATACTTGCTTTCAAATAAGTCGGACATCTTTGAGATGTCCGACTTATCAACTATTGTCATTTATGGTTTTCTTTTCAAGATCTCGTACCTACTCACTTTACAACCTCTAATCTTCTTTTTTTCCACTCTTTAGAATCAAAAACTTTTGGTTCCCCAAATATTTTTTGAAATAAAGATTCTTTATCCATTTCTCGTGGCTTTTCATTTTGCATTCTAATTCTATTTTTTCTTATTCTTTCCACATTCGCTCGTTTAGGTGTATATTTATTCACTCTAGCTAAGAATATAGAATCTCCTTTGGGATTAGAATGATCTAGTTCTTTTAGCCGATTTGCAAAAAAATCTTTAGATACTTTGTATTCTCCATTTCGATGACTTACTATTCTTTTAAATAAATTCCTATTGGCTAAGTAGCTCATTTCCTCAAATGTGAACGGTATTTTAGAATCGCTTTTATAAGCCGATCTTTGTGTATATGTTACCGCACCCTCTAAGAAATACCATTTACCATTTTGCTGCATTCCTACAATTTCTTGAGAAATATCCGATCTTGCGTTAACCTTCTCTTGCTTCTTGATAAAATAATGGGTGTACATTCTTCTGTTGTCTTGACTTATATACATTACAGGATCTATCTCCCAAGAACAAAAGAGAAGCATAGGAGATACGACATCTTGTTCTTCCAATACAAGTTTCTCATAATGACTCTGTAGTTGTTTTCTCAACTCTTTATTTTTGAGACTATTCTGAACAACGTATTCATCAAGTTCGATTTTAGTTAAATCTGGCTTATCCATACAAGAAAAGCATATCATAGAAATCAGTATTAGCATTAAAAAATTAGTCTCTTTTCTTAACATAGCCTTTTGTATCTTAATCAATGTCTAATGTCCAAGTGTAATTTTCTCCTAAGTGATGAATACCAAAACCCCATCTACTTAATGTCCCATTATACCGAACTCTACCCTTATCTAGTCCTGTAGAAGTAAACTTTGATCCCGGAATTGCAACTTGTGGTGCTATTCCATCTTGATGATGAAGTAAATTTGGAGCTGGACTACCAAATTCTGCCGTTCCATATTGCCATACATAATCTGTATTTTGCAAGATATTATTAATATCTCTACCATTACCATTTTCAGGAGCAACAATGTAAAAACCTCCAAATTATTACCTTCAGCTAGAATATCTAAATCTATAAGGCGCGCGCAGACACTATTGCCTTCAATAAATGATAATTCAGGTAGATAAATTATATCCATTGACATACGAATGAATTTTCGCCAAAAGGATTGTACCTTCCCATCGAAAAGGTACAATCCTTTTATTCCGCTTTATGATTCGTTTTATTAGCATATTTGTTTTCGTTATCTTCATTAATACTACTTCATATTCCCAAGAAATAGTAGTCAAGCCCTATCTCCAAGATGTGTCAACTACTGATATAAAAATCATGTGGGAAGCAGACAATTCAGGTATAGGCAAGATCGTCTGGGGAGATAGTCCATTTAATCTAATTAATGAATCAATAAGCATATCAACTATTGGTAATGGATCTTCGCAGATACATGTTTCCTCTATTATTACTTTGGATCCAAATGAGAAGTACTACTACCGTGTTGAGATGGAAGGAGGGCAGCAAAGCACTTTATATTCATTTAAGACTTTATCATTGGCCTCTGATGAGACGGACTCTCAATTTATGGCTATTAGTGATATGCAAAGAGATGGAAGTCACCCAAACAAATTTACTGAAATTGTAGAACAAGGAATAATCCCCAAGTTTCTAGAAGAAGGTGGTACTTTTATAACTGATTTAGAGGGGATTCTTATCCCGGGAGACCTTGTACCTACAGGCGGTAGTTATTCTCAATGGAGTGATTTCTTTTTTAGTCAAGGAGATAGTCTTTTTCCATATGTACCGTTATATCCCGTTCCTGGAAACCATGAATATTTTGGAGGAGGAAACAATGCGAACTTTAAAAAGTACTTCTCTCTTCCTGAGAATGGTGCACCTACCCTACTCGAAGATTGCTGGTACAAGGATATTTCAAATGTCAGAATCATTGGATTGAATTCAAATATTACTGGTAGTGCTCAATTGGATTGGCTAAGTACTCTATTAGATGCAACATGTGCGAATGATGATATTGACTTTGTATTTGCTCAACTACACCATCCACATAAGTCAGAGTTATGGACTCCGGGAGAAAGTAATTTCACGGGGCAAGTTATAGACTCGTTAGAAGTATTTACGAGTGCTTGTAATAAGGCATCATTACACTTTTTTGGACATACACACGGCTACAGTAGAGGTCAATCTAGAGACCACAAACATCTATGGGTTAACGTCGCGACAGCTGGTGGTGCAATTGATAATTGGGGTGAATTCCCAAATGCCGACTACGATGAATTTGTAAAGAGCCAAGACGAATATGGGTTTGTCTATATTGATGTAAAAGCTGGTGTAGATCCCATGTTTACATTAAAACGATATTCGCGGGGAGATCAAGACATAATCATTGATAATGAACTACGTGATGAGATTTCAATTTTTAATGCTTCTCTCGCTCCAAGCCGTCCTATGAATATATACCCTGATTCAGATACGACAGCATCCATGTGCCTAAAATTAAAAGCGAGCCAGTTTTCAGGAATTGATGACACACATCAAGGTTCTCATTGGCAAGTATCATCTGACAGCTTATTTGACACACAAATTGTAGCAGAAGAATGGAAACAAAATGAAAACTTCTACAATGAAATAAACACACAAGCCAATGATGATTTAACAGATATAGAGATGAATGAAAGTCTTTCTGAAGGCACATACTATTGGCGAGTGAGATATCGAAATCAAACACTTGATTGGAGTCAATGGTCACAACATACCAGTTTCTTTCTGGAGACTAGTGCAGATACAATATCAACTAATCTTGTATTAAACAATGGTGCAGAGGACGGTATCACAAATTGGACAGGAGATATAGAATCTTTGACCAATTCGGAATGTGGTTCGGTACCTCCGTACGAGGGTAATTCTAACTTTGGAGTAGGTGGAATATGTGCCAATGAATCACCTATTGGAATTGCTATACAAACTATTGATCTATCAACATTTTCAACCCAAATAGATCAAGACAAATTATCTATAGGATTGAGTGGATTCATGAGGAACTTCGGCGGACCGGATGTGCCAGAGATGTATATCGAATTATATGAAAACAACACCCTTACCGCGACCAGTCCATCTATTTCTAATGCGAATGAAATATGGACAAATAAAACCATAATAATTGAAGTGCCAGAATCAACTGATGAGGTAAAAGTGATATTAAAAGGAACAAGAAATTCAGGAACAGATAACGATAGTTATTTCGATAAAATTACGTTGTACTTAATTGATAACATCTTAGAATGCACTACGTGTATCGGGAAATCAAACATAGATTCAGATGAAGACGGCTTCTGTGATGACCTAGATTGTAATGATTCTGATGCCTCTATATTCCCTGGTGCAATTGAAACTTGTAATAATGCAGATGACGACTGTGACGGTATTGCTGATCTCGGTAGTACTGTAAGTTGGACAGGAAACGCAAATAACAACTTATGGAGTGAATCTACAAATTGGGATCAAAACATAGTTCCATTAGCGTGCCAGCATGTGATTATTAATGATGCTGCATCAGTTACAGTAGATGGCGATTTTGAATGCTATAGTTTGGATGTTTTCATTAATAATAATTTGACTATTCCATTAGATAAATCATTGACTATTAATAGTCAAAATACGAATACAATTCCGTCAGTGAAAGTAAGTGGCGAGATTCAAATTGATGGTCTTTGCAACATCAAAAAATCTCAAGGTATTGGATTCGAAATTTATGGAACATTGATAAATAATAATCGGCTCAATATCACTAAGATCACAAATGAAACTGTAGTTATCAAAACCGGAGGAACGTTTGAGAACATAGGTTTGTCAACTTTGAAAAAAGACTGATTTCATTCAAGTAAATATGATCCTTTGATCATGGATTATTGGGTTCTGGAATAAGTTATCATAATTATTTGTTGAAAGACTAAACAAAGTGGTTAACTTCGCATTCCTAACTATGTGAATCATTGCAATCAAATAATAATTTTGAATTGCGATCAAATTTGAATTTAACCTACTTATCATATGCTTGCTGAAACAGTTGAAAATATAGAATTCATTGAAGAAAGTGCACGTCAATTTGCACATCAAAAAATAAGACCCCATTTCATGGAATGGGATGAAACCCAAGAATTCCCAATTGGACTTATGCGAGAATTGGGTCAACAAGGATTCCTAGGCGTTTTGGTTCCAGAAGAATATGGTGGATCTGGTCTTGGTTACCAAGAGTACATTTCTATCATTGTTGAGATCACTAAGGTATGTGGATCAATAGGTCTTTCTGTTGCTGCACATAATTCTTTGTGCACAGGTCACATACTACAATTTGGCAATGAAGATCAAAAGAAAAAATACCTTCCAAAACTCGCTACTGGAGAATGGATAGGAGCATGGGGCCTTACAGAGGCAAACACTGGATCTGATGCTATGAGAATGCAATGTGTAGCGGTAGAAGATGGTGACCATTGGGTAATAAATGGAACAAAAAACTTTATCACACATGGAAAATCTGGTGAAGTCGCCGTTGTCTTAGCACGAACTGGAGATTTATTGGATAGTCATGGAATAACAGCATTTATAGTAGAAAGAACAAATCCGGGATTTACTGGAGGAAAAAAAGAAAATAAACTCGGAATGAGAGCGTCGGAAACGGCAGAAATGATTTTCGACAACTGCAGAGTTCCCAAAGAAAATGTACTTGGAAAAGTTGGTGATGGATTTATCCAAGCGATGAAGATATTAGACGGTGGTCGTATCAGTATCGCGGCTCTATCTCTTGGTATAGCGAAAGGAGCATATGAAGCTTCCGTTAAGTACTCGCAAGAAAGAGAGCAATTTGGTAAACCTATTGCAAGGTTCCAAGCAATCAGTTTCAAATTAGCTGACATGGCAACTAAGATACAAGCCTCTGAATTATTGATAAGAAAAGCGGCTTATCTTAAGAATAATGGTAAGCCAATGACAACTATTTCTGCAATGGCCAAATACTATGCATCAGAAGTTTGTGTAGAAGCATCTACAGAAGCTGTCCAAATTTTTGGTGGATATGGATATATAAAAGACTTTCCTGTAGAGAAATTTTATAGAGACTCTAAACTTTGCACAATTGGTGAAGGAACTAGTGAAATCCAGAAATTAGTTATTAGTAGAAATATCTTAAAAGGTATAGATTAGTAATATTTCTTTGAAACAGAAATAAGAAATCGAGAGTTTTAGATTTAGAAATTTCGAGAAAGTTAGATAAACATAGAAAGGGGCTGTCTTGATAGGACAGCCTTTTCTTATTTCTATGGGTATGCTCCAAAATCGTAATAGTAAAGACATTTATGGTAGAACATAAAAATATTGCACTAAAAGTAAGATCAAAAAAGACGATGCTCTGTTTTATACCCAATATTATCTGTAAAATTACTCTTTGTCTATTGATAGTTTTAAGTGAACTACTCAAACATAAATGATAAAAACAAAAGATATTTTCAATATGAATTCACAAGAAATACAATCTACTTTGGACTATAAAGCATATTTTGATAAGGCTATCTCTTATGAAGCTTACTTAAAAAACTTCCAAGCTGAGATAGCAATTGGTGATGAAAGCAAATTTGCAGAATACCTTCCTCAGAACTGGAGCAGACAATCACGTCTTGATCGAAAATTAAAGTTAACTGAAGAATTGACCTCGGCCGTAGAAGGTTTAGATAAATCTATAAATTGGTTACTTATTACTGAGCATTGGTGTGGTGATGCTTCACAGATCAATCCAATAGTTAATAAAATATCTGATATAAGCCATGGAAAAATTAATCTTAGACTTATATACAGGGATGAGAATGAAGAACTGATTGATGCTCATTTGACTGATGGTCGAAGCCGTTCTATTCCCATACTTATACAGTTGGACGAAAAATTTAATCTAAGCGCTACATATGGCCCAAGACCAGAGGCAGCACAGCATATTGTGAAGGCTCTTCTAGAACAAGGTGAGTCATATAACATACCTCTTCATACTTGGTATGCAAAAGACAAGCAAAAGTCTACTCAGAAGGACCTAATAGCGTTATTAGAATCTATATAAAACGAATCTAGCAATAGAGCCATATCGTAGTATCGATTTATGAATGAGTCCTTTCATTTATTTTGAGGTCAATAGTGCTTCTGCGTCTAATAACCGATTTTCTCTGGATCGGATAACTATACATTAGCTTATTAAATTGATAAAAGCATTAACCTATTCTGACCTGAAAGTTATTCCTATCATATTGAAGTGTGTAAAACAAGTTGCACTATTGCGAAAGAAGTAAGCTATCTATTTTCTCAAGAACTTTTAGCTTTAACCGCCAAATCGCTTAAATCGCCGAAACTGATTCTAGATGTTGACAACTAAATGTAAATCTAGATTGTGTGCAATTTGTTATACACACCTTATTAAACAAATAGAATATATATTATCCATTTTTCATATATTTGAGAGAGCTTTAAGCCCCATTAAGCTATGTTTACTAAATTGATTAGATTATAATTAAGTACAATGGATCAAGTTAAAAGTGCATTACTCTCTTTCACTATTGTGAAAATTTCAATGTGTGCTAACAATTATATTTGTCGTGTCTGCTTACTGTTATCCCTTTTCTTATTTGATTCATCTAATCTTGTAGGACAGTGCGATCCGTCCTCTATCGACTTGTGTTTTGTAGGCTCCAATAGTATTGTGCAGGCTACGTATCACGGTCAAATAATAAAGACGTCAAACGGTTACTCGATAACAGGACAATCACTTGACACCAATGGAAATGCAGACCAAGATCAATTAACACAAATACCTAGTACTACATACCCAATGCCTGGAAGCGTGGTCCCAGTTTGGGGAGCAATCGGTGGTAGGACACAAGCTGTTTTCATTGGCAGTGATAATATAATATATGCTGTAGGAGTAGAAGATCTATTAATAGATCGTTCGCTTACGCCTGATAATGACTGGGGACCAACTTCACTCACACTTCCACCCAATGTTACGGTATGTGACATCAACAAATGGGAAGGTACCGTTGGTAGTGGTGATGATGGCGGAAATGCTACAGGAAGTGAGGATGGGTTTATTGCATTCTCTACAAAATCAGGCGCATTGTATGTTACCGGAGATGGTGCATCTCGAGTTTATGCAGGAGCTTCAAATACATCATTTACAAGAATAATACTTCCAAATGATGTTACCGTAGTTAATTTTGCTGTTGGATACAGAACACTGTTGGTCCAAGGAAGTGATTGTAACTTGTATGCTTCTGGATCCACCACATATCTTGGAGACGGCAATTCTTCTGAGATCAATACGCCAACAATATTATCTGTTCAGCCTCCTATTAGTATTGAAGGAATCAAACAAATTGAAGCTGGATTTAATTCTTATTTAGTTCTTGATGGAGATGGTACAATTCATGTCATCGGAGAAAACACTGAAGGATCATTAGGTGTAGGTAATACAGATGATCAAGTATCATGGACAAAAGTTGGAAATGGATGTACAGGTGTATTGTTCGGAGGTGTAGAAAAAATTAGCACGCTGTCCACACATGATTATCGTAGCGCTTCATCTGCCATCCTTGAAGATGGAACTATTAGATCATGGGGAATCAATCACAGAAATTCTATTACCTCTGGTGTTGATAGAGTCATTTCTTGTCCTATTAAACCCATCGGAACAAATCAAAATGCAATCGCCATTTCAAATGGTGGCCATATCTCACCCTATGTAAACTCCTCCGTTCAAATATGTAATATTGGTCACAATAAAGATGGAGCTTTTGGAGATGGAAATCAAGATGGAGGAAATTATGAAGAATATGATTGTTTCGTGATCCCAGGAAATCCAGAAGTATGTGGTACCAATGATGGTGACGTGATAGAGATCGTACCCATTTTTAACCAATTAGGTCCATATTGTATTAATGAAGTTCCGGATATATTATCAACCTCTTCCGATGACATACCTCCATTTACAGGAATGTGGGTATCAGATGTAATCAGCACAACAACCGTTGGTATAACTACATATACATTTATACCTGACCCTGGACAATGTATAGCCATTGACACAGCAACCATGGACATTGAAGTCATGATACCTATGGTCCCAATATTTGTACAAATAGATACTATCTGTGTCAATGATGATACAACCGATCTGCCAATGTTCTCTGATAATCAGTCCCCAATAAGTGGCGTCTGGAATCCTACAACGATAATCACCACTAGTCCCGGATCGTCTATTTACACCTTCATCCCAAGTGATGATTGTATAGAAACTTTCGAAATGGAGATATTTATTAAAGATTGTGAATGCCAAGATCCTACAATGATCCAAATAGAACCAATAGCGTCGATTTGTGAAGGCGAACAAATTGAGTTAATTGCTACCCTAGGTGGTAGTGCTACTTCTATGACTTGGACAACTACTGGCGCAGGAACAATAATAGACCCAACAAGTACGACAACATCATATGTATCTAGTCCAATCGATGCAGTGAATGGTTCTGTGAATTTTATAGCAATCACAAACGACCCTGATGGTCTATTTAATCCATGTGTAGAGGCTATTTCAAGTATTATCGTAAGTATTTTGCCTAAGCCTTTGCCACCTAACATCTTTGATGTCAACTATTGCCAAGGGGACACTCCTTCCCCATTGGCTGCCGGAGGGCAAAATTTGACTTGGTATGATATAGATGGTAATCAATTGTCAGGAGCACCTATTCCCTCTACATCCTCTGTAGGTATATATTCATTTGATGTAAGTCAGCAGTTAAATGGCTGCGAAAGTGATTTGTTCAGTGTTCAAGTCACAATTGCCGCATTCCCTATAGTGGAGGCGGGACCGAGTGTACAATTAAGTTGTGACAAGAGTGCAATATCTCTTCAAGGATCTGTTGAGACAAACATTTCAGAGTTATCATTGATATGGTCTGGCCCAGGAATCGCTTCTGGTGCTACTTCGATCAATCCAGTAATCGTAGAGCCTGGCATGTATACATTAACAGCGACGAACGTGCTTAGCAATTGTTCTTCAATAGATTCAGTAATAGTTACATTAGATGAAACGGCCCCAGATTTCGAGCTGATCATAGTAAATCCTCTTTGCCAGGACATCTCTGACGGCGAGATCATTCTAGAAAACATAACTGGCGGCGAATCACCATACGAAATAGCAATAAATGGTCTTGTACAAACTGGAACTGATTTTACTGGATTGGATATCGGCACATATAATATCAATGTATCTGATGCAAATGGATGCACTAAAGAATCATCCGTTGATATTATAAACCTTGAAGACTGGCTTCTCACCGTGTCATCAGAAGAATCTTTAGTTGATAAAGGACAACAAGTTCAAATTAAGAGCACACTAACTAATATTGATGATTTTGAAATAGGTTCGATATTATGGGAACCTAGTTTAAGTCTGTCTTGTGCAGATTGCTTATCTCCAATTGCTACACCAGAAAGAACCACTACCTACATTGTTACTGTAGTAGATGATAATGGATGTGTCCAACAAAGAGAGATTACTTTATCAGTGAATCCATCTATATATTTCCCAAATATCATATCAATAAATAGCCCAGAGAACAATACATTCTATCCGATGGGAACCGTTGATGAATCAATCGAGGTACTTGAGATGTCGATTTTTGATAGATGGGGTAATTTGGTCTATTTTAACGAATCTTTTATGATCAATGATGCTACGAATGGGTGGGATGGTTCGATCAATAGCAATGATGCTGAAATGGGTGTATACGTCTATATTGTCAAAATATATAATGGGACAGATAGTGTATTGACTTTTTCTGGAGATGTCATGCTTTTAAGATAATCCACCGTAAAGTCAACATAAGTCAAAAGCCAAAGCTTAAACATTCTAATACATTTCTAATTCCGCTTTTTATTCCATAAATGAAATAATCGGTTTTTATGATGACACAAATGCATCTCTAGTGACACAAAATTGGATTCCTTACCGCTTCCCAAAAGTCTAACTCCGTCGGCATGTCCACCATCACACCCCGATAAACTAGAAAACAACCAAATGCCAATGTCACAAACGGAAGTACCTTCCTAAAACCTTTCCTTATCGAAACAGGAAAAAAACCTATCCCAGTAGTCAAAGCAAATAGCATCGGAAGCGTGCCTAAGCCAAACGATATCATAAAGCCTACTCCACCAAATATACTTCCTGTTGCTAACGCTCCAGCTAAAGCCAAATAAACCAACCCGCATGGAAGCAAACCATTTGCCATACCGAGCTGAAAGGGATGATATTTCTGGGACTTCTGCATCATCTTACCGATAAGTGACCTGATGCGACTATAGTAACTATGAAATATTCTGTGGTTACTGATTGCATGATCAAGATCAATGGTAAATAAGAATGAAATGATCAGAAGAACACCCAGAATAATAGATATTACTTTTTGCAAATTTGCTATGAATAAAAAACTGCCTAAAGTCCCAAAAAATAAACCAAGTAATGAATACGTAAACGTGCGACCAAGATTATATGATAATGCAGAGATAACATTCTGTGATTTTGTATTATTCTCTCTATTGCTAAATGCAATAGCAAGAGGTCCACACATTCCTACGCAATGTAAGCTACCAAATAAGCCAAGGGTAAATGCCACATACCACATCAGTTGATAAATATTTGTTCCTCCGCATATGATGTCGTTCCATCTATCGTCCATTCAACTTTTAAGATCCACTTTCCTTTGAGAAGACTTTCTGTTGAGACTTTAGTTATTGTATCCTCTAATGTTACAATAAAATCTGCCGATTGGTCAGATGGTCTATACCATTGTGCTTTGCCAGAAACTAGCTTCGCTGTCTTAAAACCTATGGCAGTTTCTTGCGCACTGTCATCTTGAGTTATAAACAGAATGGGCGATTTAATCGAATTTACCGTTTTATCATATCGTTTTTGATAAGCTAAATCTGTAGCATAATAATCATCAACTACCAATGAATGATCCACACTAAAACTTGCTATCAAAGCTGTAATTACTACTCCAACAAAAAAAATGTAGAATATCGTAATCCCATGCCCCCAATGAAAATTGCTAAACATATTTATTTCTATTTAGTTGGTCCTAAAAATGTAGTGGTGGCTTTATCAATAATTTCACCATCACCATACACATTAACTTCTAGTTTCGTACTTCTATTAGTAATTTTGCCTTTTGGTATTTTTATAAATACCGCTCCTTCTGTCACTGCATTCTCCAGAGTAGTTGGAGGCGCTCCTACTGGCTCAAATACTATATACTCCATGCCTTCTACACCGAATGTAATATCTACCACCTTATCCGTTTTATTAATCAATTGATAGTTGTACAAATTACTTATATAACCATCTTCAGTTGTTTGATACAACATACCAGGTGTGCGCAGAAGTAAAGTTTCTACTTCTGATCTTGATAAAAACAAAAATGATTCTAATCCCATCAATGCTACCAACACCAAACTATAAGCTACCACTCTTCTATTCCAGATAGACTTCGTTTTATTTACGATTCCATTATAACTATCAATTCGTATTAGTCCTTCTGGCTTGCCTATCTTTACCATCACCTCATCACATGCATCCATGCAAGCTGTACAATTGACACATTCTAGTTGTACACCATTACGAATATCTATTCCCGTAGGACATACCTGTACGCATAGACTGCATTCGATACAATCTCCTTGAGGTTTCAACTCTGGTTTCAGATCACTAAACATTGTTTCCAAGGAGGTTGATAAAGCAGAAGTACACGCTGATCGACAAGAACCACATCCGTCATTACAAGAACTCTTCTTTGGTTGTTTCTTATTTTTTGTCTTTACTAACTTACCCCTAGGTTCACCTCTTTCAAAATCATAAGACACCGCCAGAGAATCTTCATCTAGTAATACACCTTGCAGTCGTCCGTACGGGCAGATTGTTGTGCATACTTGCTCTCTCAAGACGGAAAACACACCATAAAATGCCGCTGTAAAAACAACCATAGCAATAAAACCACCAGAATGCGCACCGATAGGATCTGTTGCAATCTGCCACACTTCCTTTATTCCAATTATGTAACCTAAGAATGTATGTGCAATTAAAATTGAGACACCAATAAACAAAGCCTGCTTTAGCGTTTTCTTCCATATTTTTGTAGAATCCCAAGGGGCTTTATCGAGTCTTCGCTGAGCATTGGCATCTCCTTCGATCCAGTATTCTATTCGCCGAAAAACCATCTCCATAAATATAGTTTGTGGGCACACCCATCCACAAAAAAGCCTACCATATACCACCGTAAACAGAGCAATAAAAATGATAAAAATCAGCATTGCAATCACAAAAAGATAGAAATCTTGCGGCGCAAAATAAATTCCAAATATTATAAACTCTGTCTCTAAAATATTTAAAAGAACAAACGGTTTGCCATTCCATTCAACAAATGGCAGACCAAATAAGATAAGTAATAAAACATATGACACATATTTACGATAATCATAAAACTTCCCCTTCGGCATTTTAGGATAAATCCAAACACGCTTTCCTGAACTATCTACCGTAGATATTTGATCTCTATACTTCTCCTCATCGTACGTTTTAGTTTCTAACATAAGTCACCCATATTTCTATTTACCTTCAATACTGGCCTCTATTACCTCTTCATACAATTCACCCTGTTTCGCTTTTGGGTTGGGTGGATTAGTTCCTTTCAACGTCTTAATATAACTCGCTATTTTGACCATTGTAGATGGTTGCATTTGAGATTTCCAGGCAATCATACCCTTTTCTGCAACTCCATTCTTAATTGTTAAATAAACATCTCTCACATGACCACCATGTAACCAATAATCATCTGTCAAATTTGGTCCTATTCCTCCTTGCCCCTTTGCACCATGACAGGCAGCACAACTAGTGATGTAAATTCTTTCTCCAACTGAAAGCGCATCTCCATCTGTCAAGGCAACTATATTTTTCTCATCGATCGAATTCGATTGTCTTGCTGCGAATGCCGCTTTTTGATCTTCACCTTCTTGAATAGCTATTTCATATTCTTGCAATTGAGTATTACCCATATCTGAAAAATGATAAACCCCTACATAGCCAATCGCACCAATTATTGAAAGGTAAAAGCCATAAACCCACCATGGTGGCAAACTATTATCTAGTTCTCTAATGCCATCATAATCATGGTCTAGAACTATATCAGACTCTTTATCTATCGGCACTAGACTCCAAGCCTTATCGTACATCTTAGACATCCATGATTTTGCATTCGGATCCACCTTGGGGCGCGGATCAATTCCTTGTGCACGAAGTGCTTCATCACTGTTGTGTTTTATCAATGCCATACCAAGGTTCCATAATGTCACTGAAGCTCCAACGATGACAAGTCCACTCAGAACAAAAACGATATTTTGCATCACCCACGATAGATATGGATTTGATGCTTGTTTCCCCGCTGCCATTATTATCCCTGGAGCTAAGCTCAAAATGATGATCGGTATTGATCGATATATATATATGTTTTTCATTTGATAAGAAATTATACTTTGCTAATAGGTTCGTCATCCTCTAGAGGCAAGGCTGCAATATGCTGCAGTTCTTTCCCATCCTTGATAAATGCCAGATAAACAGACATGGCGAAGACTATAAAAAAAGTAATCAAGGCAAACAATGCCATCCAATTGATATTTCCAGCTGATTCTAATATGTATTTGTACATGAGATCTTTTTTAGATTGATTAATTACTATTTCACCGTTGGCTTCGGCTTAATATCCGTTCCAATTCTTTGTAAATAAGCGATAAGGGCAACGATCTCTTTATCTTCAAGTCGTTCTTGTTCTACACCCTGTTCCCTAAGTTCGTCAGCTATGATTTTTGCTTGCGCTTTCAGATTTTCAACAGCTGTGTCTTCGAATCCAGATGGATAAGGTGTATTAAGCATCTTGAGTACCTTGATCTTAGCCGCAGTATAATCTGTATTTAAATCTTGATCCAGTAACCACGGATAAGGAGGCATGATCGAACCTGGAGACATACTCTCTGGTTCTAACATATGATTGTAATGCCAGCTATGAGGATACTTACCACCTAATCGATGAAGATCGGGTCCAGTACGCTTACTTCCCCAAAGGTGAGGTCTATCATATATGAATTCGCCAGACTTACTGAATTCTCCATACCGTTCTGTTTCTGATCTGAATGGTCGAACCATCTGAGAATGACACCCAATACATCCTTCTTTGATATATAGATCTCTTCCTTCTAGCTCTAGTGGTGTATATGGTAATACACTTGCTATTTTCGGCACATTCTTATCGATAACTATCATTGGGAATATCTCAACCAATCCCCCAATCACAACTACTATTGCACTGGCTATCAACATTTGTATTGGTCTTCTTTCTATCCACCTGTGCCAATGCTCCCCTTTATGTGGTACATGAGCCTCTCTTGGCGGAGCAGAAGCATCTACATTTTCTATTAACGTTCCAGCTCTACTTGTTTTGAATAAATTATACGCCATCAGAAATACACCAACAATGTATATCGTTCCTCCCAATACTCTCAATGTGTACATTGGTAAGATCTGAGTAACAGTCTCTAAAAAATTCCCATATGCTAAAAAACCATCTGGTGTAAATTTCTTCCACATCAAACTTTGCGTCCATCCAGCCCAGTATAACGGAACAGTATAAAATAGCGTCCCTAAAGTACTTAACCAGAAATGCGTATTGGCCATCTTTACAGAGAATAATTTAGTGCCATACAACCTTGGCCATAACCAATACAGAATACCAAATGTCAGCATCCCGTTCCAGCCTAATGTACCCACATGCACGTGTGCCACAGTCCAATCTGTATAATGACTGATCGCATTGATAGATTTGAAACTAAGAAGCGGTCCCTCTAGCGTTGCCATACCATAAGCGGTTACAGCCACAACCATAAACTTTAGTATCGGATCTTTACGTACTCTATCCCATGCTCCTCTTAGCGTAAGAAGTCCATTCAACATACCACCCCATGAAGGAGCAATCAACATTATACTAAATGCTGTTCCGAGTGACTGTGCCCAATCAGGCAGTGAAGTATACAGAAGGTGGTGCGGACCAGCCCATATGTATATAAAAATCAATGCCCAGAAGTGAACGATCGACAATTTATAGGAATATACAGGCCTATTGGCAGCTTTAGGCAAGAAGTAATACATCAAACCTAAGTATGGTGTGGTCAAGAAGAATGCTACTGCATTATGACCATACCACCACTGGATAAGCGCATCCTGTACTCCTGCAAAAACAGGAATACTATTCCACATATGTACAGGGATCTCTAAATTTTTGATCACGTGAAGAAGAGTTACCGTCACCCATGTTCCGATGTAAAACCATATAGCAACGTAAAGGTGGTTTTCTCTTCTCTTCAGAATAGTACCAAACATATTTATACCAAATACAATCCAAACCAGTGCGATAGCGATGTCTATAGGCCACTCCAGTTCAGCATATTCCCCAGAGCTAGAGAAACCTAACGGCAAAGTAATCGCAGCTGCCACAATAATAAGTTGCCAGCCCCAGAAATGAACTTTTGACAGCACATTACTATACATTCTAGCCTTGAGTAATCTCTGAAGAGAATAGTAGACTCCCATAAATATACCGTTACCTACAAATGCAAATATGACGGCATTAGTATGCAGTGGACGGATACGACCGAAGGTAAAGTACTGAGTCAAGTTGAACTGTGGCCATAC
>CALKXE010000193.1 GCA_938003955.1 uncultured Saprospiraceae bacterium
ATAAAAAAACACCCTCACCAAACTTAATTGATGAGGGTGTTATATTATCTTCTATTATGAATCTACACTAAACTTGCAAGTTTGCATAGTGTGCATTTTCTTCTATGAATTTTCTTCTTGGTGGTACTTCGTCTCCCATCAACATTGAGAATACACCATCAGCATCTGCAGGATCTTCAATCGTAACTTGTCTGAGGATTCTTGTATCAGGATCCATTGTTGTTTCCCACAATTGATCCGCATTCATCTCTCCAAGACCCTTATATCTCTGTGTCTTAATTGATGTCTCTTCGGCTCCTCCAAATTGATTGATTGCATCTGCTCTCTCTTCGTCATTCCAACAATAGACAGATTTTTTTCCTTTCTTTACTTGATAAAGGGGTGGTGCAGCAATGTAGATGTATCCACCTTCTACCAGTGGTTTCATGTACCTGAAGAAGAATGTTAAGATCAAGGTAACAATATGACTTCCATCGACATCGGCATCACACATGATGACTATCTTGTGATATCTCAACTTTTCTATGTTTAATACTCTTTCACCTTCTTTCTCTTCGATTCTTACTCCGAGAGCGGTAAACATGTTTTTGATCTCCTCGTTTTCGTAGATTCTATGCTCCATGGCTTTCTCTACATTAAGAATCTTACCTCTCAATGGTAGTATCGCTTGGAAGTGTCTGTCTCTACCTTGTTTCGCTGTACCACCGGCACTATCTCCCTCTACTAGGAATATCTCAGAGATGTTAGGATCTTTAGAACTACAATCAGAAAGCTTTCCTGGTAATCCTCCTCCTGCGAGTACGTTCTTACGTTGGACTGATTCTCTTGCTTTTCTAGCGGCATGTCTTGCCATAGCGGCTATAATCACCTTGTCGATGATCTTCTTTGCTTCTCCTTGGTTCTCTTCTAGGTAGTACTTCAGTACTTCACCCATTTTTTGGGATACAATAGCTGTTACTTCAGAGTTACCCAATTCACCTTTAGTCTGGCCTTTGAATTGTGGTTCTGGGACCTTCACAGAAACTACAGCTGTCAGTCCTTCACGGAAATCTTCTCCAGTGATTGAGATTTTTGCTTTTTCTAACTTCGCTAATAGACCATTGTCATCCGCGTATTTTTTAAACTCTCTAGTGACAGCTCTACGGAATCCATTTACGTGTGTACCACCCTCACGGGTATTGATATTATTCACATAAGAATGGATGTGCTCCTGGTAGCTGGTATTGTATTGCATGGCAACTTCTACCTCAACATTTTCCTTCTCATCTCTTCCTATAACGTGGATAGGCTCTGATAAGATTGACGGTCTTGTTGCATCTAAGTGCAAAACGAATTCTTTCAGTCCACCTTCCGAGTGAAAAGTTTCAGTTTTGAATGTGCCATCTTTGTTAGTCTCTCTTTCATCAGTCATGATGAGCGTAAGACCCATATTAAGAAATGATAGTTCCTTAGCTCTTTTGGCTAATGTTTCATAACTATATACTAGTTCTTCGAAAATAGTACTATCTGGAAGAAATGTTACATTGGTACCATTGACATCGGTTGTGCCTATTTCACGTACATCATATTGCGGGATACCTTCTTTGTACTCTTGCTCGAATACTTTTCCTCCTCTGTGTACCTCAACCCTCATATCCATAGAGAGTGCATTTACACAAGAAACACCTACACCGTGAAGTCCACCTGATACTTTGTAAGTATCTTTATCAAATTTTCCACCGGCGTGCAGTACAGTCATTACGACCTCAAGGGCAGATTTCTGTAGTTTTTCGTGCATTCCAGTTGGGATACCTCTACCATTATCTTTTACAGTAATACTGTTGTCCTTATGGATATTGAGATAAATCATGTCACAATGACCAGCTAAGTGCTCATCTATAGAGTTATCTACTACCTCCCATACTAAGTGGTGAAGACCCTTAGTGTCTGTACTTCCAATGTACATCCCTGGTCTTAGTCTTACCGCCTCAAGACCTTCGAGGGCGGTTATGTTGGACGCATCGTAGTTGCTTTTATTGTCGCTCATATTGTAATTATCTGTAATAATATTTTTAGCCAAACAAAGATAGCAAAATATAGGGTAAAAGTGGGTTTATTTTACAGCGATCTTGTTAGGCGAAATTTAACCTCAAAACGCTTGAAAAGTACTATGCCGTTAGAGAAGAGTTAGGCGAGTAATCAAGGTCTTTATTAGATTCTGTGTGCTTATAACTGATAACCAAGATTAAATTGGAAAATTCCACCCAGATTATGTGCTGAGGTTCCTAGAACACCGTTTTTTATATTAATTGATCCACTTAATATATAATTTGATTTTGTGATTAAGAGCCCAGACTGTAAAGACAGAGATTCATTTTGCACTCCAAAATCTATATAAGGTTTTATAAATTTGTTTTTCAAAAGATATTGACGAATACCGAAAGAAAGACTGGACTGGAGATTTTGTAAAAAAGCTGAGTTTTTTTCTTCGTTAATGAAAGAATTATAGGTGTACGATATATAACCAGTAGTTAACATTCCTGTATAATTTGTTCCAATTTCGTAACCTAATTGTGGTGCAATTACAATTTCATCGTTAGTTTTGTTTCGAAGCCCAACAGCACCGAGATAGATCCTTTTAGATACTAATGGATTGAAGTAACTAGTTGGGGTTTTTAATGGGAATTTTGAGTTAAGTTTCTGCACCGCTTTTTTTACTGACCTTTCTTTTAATCTTAGATTATTTGACACCGTGTATGATGGTCCCAAGTGATCTTGAATTATTGTCAAGTACTGTTTTGTTACATAGAAACTGCCCTCCTCTTTTAACGTGTAGTACATTGTGTCAATTCTTGAAGAGGAGATGTCTTTTCTCGTGTAGTAAAGCTTTTCGAGCGTTTTGTTTTCGCCTTGAATGAAGAATGTTTTTTCCTTGTAAGCGAAAAAATCTACTTGCCCTTCTTCAATTTTTCGCAATAAATAGTAATCACGTTTATTGTCGATAGCCACCTTTTTTGACGCATACTTTTCTTCAACATTGATGGTTATGAAATTTATTTCATTGGCACTGTATTCGGAAACTTCCTCTTGGCTAAATATTTTGACAGATCTTTGATCTAGAGAAATCTTTAAGTCATCAAAAATCTTATGCTCTCCTGATGTGAAATTAATGACTTTTTGGCCTGATACACTTGAATTAACAATAAAAGTAAATGCGAGTAGAAATAAGAATAGCGTTAGCTTGTTCATCGTAATTGTATGGTTTTAGTTCCCTGTCAAGGTAGTGTTTGGTTTGTGTAATTTTCGTTCTAGCTAAACAGTTAAAGTGATAAGTATTTCTCAATGTAAGGATTTGGATTTACAATTTCTAGAGTTATCAGATAGTTTTATACTATTAGATATTGCAAATGACACCACTTAAACGATCATCGTTTGCCTATTGAATAGTAACTTCGGAGAAGCAAGTGTGTGTATGACAAAATGCAGAAAATCTAAATTCATATCTAATGTCAACATCTAGAAGCAGTTCCTTGATTTAAGCGATTTGGCGATTCAAGCAAAAACCTCATTTGAGAACCTATAGTTTCTCTTTTACTAAAGTGGTATTTGTCTTACACACGAAGCAAGCGTGTATTTGCATCAAACCCATAAAATACATATCTTTATAAAATGATAGGCGATAAACCAAACATAATAAAAGAACCAAGTGCAGAATACGGAAAGGTATACACATATGCAGACTACTTAAAATTCGAATATGATGAATTGGTAGAAATTATCAAAGGAAAGGTATTTAGGATGAGTCCTGCACCGAAATCATACCATCAAGAGATAAGTTCTAACTTAAATGTATTGATTGGCAACTACTTTTGGAGAAGAGAATGTAAGGTTTTCGCTGCGCCATTCGACGTAGTATTACCGATCAGAAATGAAAAGAAGAATTCATCTACTACTGTTGTTCAGCCTGATCTTTGTGTGATTTGTGATCTCAATAAATTGGATGAGGCAGGTTGTTTTGGGCCTCCTGATTGGATCATAGAAATACTATCTGACAGTACGTCTAAGAAAGATCTCAATGATAAGTATGAAGTGTATGAGGAGTGTGGAGTCAAAGAATATTGGATAGTAATGCCTAAAGAGAAACTTGTCGAGGTCTTTGTTTTAGTTGATGGGAAGTATAAGAGGATTAAGACATATACTCAAGATGAGACGGTCAGTCCATCGGGTTTTCCTGAATTGCTAATTCCCTTGATTGATGTATTTCCTGAGGTGATTGAAAGATCGACCAATCGAGATGTATGTTAATCACAATGAAAAAACGTCAAATTTCTGTATGAAAATGCAGTGTATTCAGACCTATCTTCATAATTTTACTTTTCAATATGAATTTAGTAATAAACAGCGAAGCAGAATTAGATAGATTAGTCGAAGCATTTCTCGAAGTATCCCGAGGAGAGAAAATCGTATTCCTATACGGTGATCTAGGAGCGGGAAAAACTACATTCGTGAAGCGTCTGGTGCAAAAGTTAGGTTCTGTCGATGAGGCATCAAGCCCTACCTATTCAATTGTGAATGAGTACGATATCACTGAAGGGAAGCTATTTCATATAGATTTATACAGACTCAATGATGAACAAGAGGCGCTCGAAATTGGGATTGAGGATTATCTGTATTCTGGTCATTATTGCATGGTAGAGTGGCCACAAGTTATAGAGAAGTTAGTAGATCGAGCGGTAGAAATCAAAATCACTACAAATGATGATGAATCTCGTTCGGTAGAAATAAATCTCGTAAATTATTAGACTTGGGTATTTGATGCTAAATTTGTAAAAATAATATAACTTAACATCACAATGAAAACTAAAAGTTACTAACAAATGAGCCCTTCTACTCCGGTAAGTTTTTCTAAGTTTTTTACAGAATCTCAGTTTGAGACACAAGAAGAACGCCTAGCTGTAGGTGAGCGGTCTAAGAGTGTAACGATAGGCATTCCAAAAGAAGACCATGAGATAGAAAATCGGGTTTCAATTGTTCCGAATTCTATACGTACATTAGTGGGATTTGGGCATAGAGTTGTGGTAGAATCGGGAGCTGGTGACAATTCTAATTTTAGTGATCATGATTTTTCTGAAGCTGGAGCCGAGATCAGTCACAGTACAGATGAGGTATTTAAGTCTGATATTGTGGTGAAGATTTCTCCAGCGACTTTGGAGGAAATAGATATGATGCATAAGGATAAGATCATTATATCTCCATTGCAATTACCATCTTTAAATCAAGAATACTTCCTTAAAATAAAAGAAAAAAGAATCACGGCACTCGCCATGGAATACTTACAGTCAGAAGACGGTAGTTTTCCGATCGTACGGATTATGAGTGAGATGGCCGGCGTAGTAGCGTTACAAACAGCTGCCGAATATTTAAATAATACGAATGGAGGGCGTGGTGTAATGTTAGGTGGAGTGAGTGGAGTGCCTCCTGCAAAAGTTGTAATACTTGGAGCGGGTGTTGTCGGCGAATTTGCTACAAAAGCAGCGGTAAGCCTTGGTGCATCTGTCAGGATTTTTGATAATGATATCACGAAGCTAATGAGATTGCAATCAGCAGTTGGTAGACAATTACATACTTCAGCGATCAATCCCGTTTATCTGGGTTATCAATTAATGAGTGCGGATGTAGTTATTGGTGCGATGCACTCTAAACATGGGCGTACACCTATTTTGGTTACAGAAGAAATGGTGTCTAAGATGAAAGAAGGGTCCGTGATTATTGATGTCAGTATAGATCAAGGCGGGTGTATTGAAACATCGGAGGTGACCTCGCATAAGAATCCAATTTTTACGAAACATGGTGTTATACATTATTGTGTTCCCAATATAGCTTCAAAAGTAAGCAGGACGGCATCAGTGGCAGTAAGTAATATTCTCACACCATTATTGATCAAAGCGGGAAACAATATTAATATTGAAGAGTTATTGTATAATAAAGTAGGAATCAGAAACGGATGCTACGCCTATAAAGGTTGCATCACTAACGAATATCTAGGACGAAGATTTGGATTGAAATACACTTCGCTTGATCTTCTACTCACAAGTAAAATGTAAAATTTGAAGTCAACAGCAAAACTCATATCATTGGTTTTTCATCCTCTTTTTATAATTGGATACATACTGATATTGTTATTAGCCATGAATCCTTATACGTTCATAGTTAATGATGAAAAAGCAAGGTTTTTATTGATTTTCAATGTGTTCATGTTGACGGTGTTCTTTCCTATGTTTTCTATATTTTTGATGAAAATGCTTGATTTTATTAAGTCTTATGAAATGGAAGATAAATCGGAGCGCATCGGTCCGTTGATTGCTACAGGAGTATTTTATTTATGGTTGTTTGTTAATTTTAAGGATAACAGCACTATTCCTGTTTCATTCAGCTCTTTTACACTTGGTTCTACTATTGGTCTATTTCTAGCACTTATGCTCAATAGCTTTACCAAGATTAGCCTTCATACGATTGCTGCAGGAGGTCTAGTGAGTGGTGTGCTTTTTATTAAGTTCCTATATAGCTATGAGACATTTTTTGTTAACCTGCCGTTTGGATCATTTCACGTAAGTACGACGTTTGTAACTATTGTTGCTATTATTATTGCAGGCTTGGTAGGGACGAGCAGGTTATTGTTAAAAGCACATGACGAATTTGATGTTTACGGTGGCTACATAGTAGGTATGTTCTCCATGATTGTTGCTTTTAGAATCATGGGGTAAAAAAGAAATTCGAATGTATAATTCTGATTTTTAGCGTCTTTATTCTATCGACTATTTTATTGGTCAAATCTTTCGAATTTAGCTTTTCTACTTGACTGAAATAACAACAAATGAAATTAAAATATACATTTATTTTATTTTTAATCTTCTCTACATCAATATGTTTTGGGCAAAGTCCGTGGGTAAAAAGTGGGGGGCAAGGATATACTCATATATCAGTGGGTATGCTTCTTAATTATGATAAAATATTTGAAGGGAACCTTAAAAACCTTAAAGACATAGAAGGGAATATATCAGAGTTTAGTATACAGTCCTATACCGATATTGGATTAGGTAAGAAGTTTGGAGCAATTGTATCTCTTCCTATTAATTTTATAAAATCATCACTTAATGCTCCAACAGCTACTGGCAGAGTAGAGGGGAGTCTCACTGGTCTTGGAAACGCAGAAGTAGGGTTGAAATATAATTTTTTAGATGAAGGGATATTGGTCACAGGTCAATTGTCGGTCAGCCTTCCACTTGGTTCAAGTGAGTTGGAGTCAGGTCTGCAGACGGCATATGACGCGACTGCAGTGACACCATACATTAGTATTGGTAAAGGATTAGGTAAATCATATGTGTATGGATACTTAGGACATGAGTTTACCAATAATGATTACAATGATAATCTAAGGCTGGGGATAGAGTATGGTCGCAAATTCTTCTCAAAACTATGGACTATTGCTTCATTTAACATGAAAGAACCAACCCGTAGAACTGACAAATTTCTAGATGATAGAATAGAAGAAACACGACTTTTTGTAAATGATCAGTATTATAATAGTCTGGCCCTGAAGTTGATTTACGAGATCAATGAAAAAATGGGAATCAATGGATCCGCCAACCTAATCAGTTTAAGAGCTAATAATTTGCCTTTCCAATCACCACTTTCATTAGGTGGGTATTTGAAGTGGTAATGTTTTCTGGACTTAAGTCTCGTGTCAACATTTAACTAGAGTTGTACGATTTTTTCAACATCGTCTGAATATCTAATTATCGTTTGCCTATGCAGCCATGCTAAACTGCAAAGTATTCTGTCATCTTAGCTACTGTCTCTTCCGTCTTCAAATTGTCCATCACAACCAATCCTTTTTCTAATATAATAATACGACTGCTCACATCTGCAACATGAGTCAAGTCATGACTAGAAATTAGAAATGTATGTTGATCAAGACGGTCCGTAATTATCTTTTTTAATCGGATCTGGGAAGTAGGATCTAGACTAGCGAACGGCTCATCCAAGACTACGATTTCTGGGGTTCCGATTAGGGCAGCTATGATGCCTACTTTCTTCTGGTTTCCTTTGGATAAGTCACGGATATACTTCCTTGCTCCAATGATTTCATCATTGAAAAATTCTGCGAATTGCTTTAAGAATTCATCTACATCTGCTTTTGACCATTGATTGAGTCCTCCTACAAATTCGAAATACTCATTAGGTGTGAGGAAGTCGACAAGAAATGTCTCATCTATAAAAGCTGATGTGTATTTTTTCCATGATTCGTCTACGCTTACATCTTGACCTTTGGTGAGTACTTGCCCTTCTGTCGCTTTGATTAGGTCCAACATTAAACTAAATGCTGTAGTCTTTCCTGCACCATTGTTTCCGACCAGTCCGATACATTCTCCTTTGTCGATTGATATGTTTTCTATTTCGAGGACAGTCATGCTGCCGTATGATTTCTTTATATTTCTAAATTCTAAAAGCATAATCGTTGATTTATTAATTAGATCAGTATTTGGAGTTATTTCTTTCTGAATGCAGTACCTATTTTGTACCTGTTTTTCTTAAATAGTGCAACAGAGATATTTATCAGTTTGTCATGGAATAAGAAACCAATCAATCCGATAAGACCCGTCATTAATATACCCAGTAGTGGATGTCCTATAGCATTCGCACCATAATAAAGTAATACGGGGATTGCCATGATAGGAATGATAATTAGGAATAATGCTAAAGAAAATCCTTCATAGTTCATAGCTGCACCTTTATTAGTGTCAATGCGCTTTGAGTTATAGCTTGCAGTAAGCATGTACAAGAAAAGTACAACTCCTAGATTATAAAACATCATTGCAGGCATAAGGTAGAAATATTCTGTTTTATAGAACCCCCAAAGAATCATTGGCAATGTCTGTACTATAATTAGGATACATTGCAAAAAGTATTTTGCTTGAAAGATCTCCTTGATACTCGTCATCTTAGTCAATAGTAAATCAAAATGACCACTGTTCCACGAAAGTAGAAGCTGCCCATATGTAATAGCGTAGCCACCTGTACAGAATATGGCAACAAACATCATCATGCCCATAGAATCCATGTTCCCACCTTGGCCATGAATAATAATTGGATAGATGCCCATTAACGGTATTATGAAGAGCATGTTCCTAGCTCTCTTGCTTCTCAAGATCAGTTTCACTTCCATCTCCATCATCTTACCCGCTTTTCCAAATCTAGCGAACAGCCCGCTTCCAATGTTAATATTAGAAATAGATTCTTCTGAAGACTTATTATCCTCGAGGTATGCTATTTGGTTAAGGGTTTTGTAGGTGAGTATGTAAGTAGCAATTATTCCGATTAATGGAAGAATAGCTGTTCCAATATTCATAACTAAAAAAGCATAAAGACTCTCTAGTAGATTACCTAATGGAATGTATCCCTTGAAGTCTAGATAGTTGATCAGAAGTACTCCGACTATAATACTTCCAGTAAGTATCTTATTGATAGATAGTTGTTTGTCAAATAAGAATGCCTTATAATTAGACGCATAGATCAATCCAATAAGAACTATTCCATGATTGAGAAGATTTAGGTCATAGTTCTCTGCATAAGAAGCCGAAATTAGATAAGCAATTATACCTAGGAGAGACATTACATTGATCCAATTAAATGCTGTTTTGATTAATATATAATGTAACAGAGTACTTTTAGGGATCTTCTGAAGAATATATTGTTTCAAATCTTTAAAACCAAAATTTTGAAAAATCAGTCGAGTAAGAAAAGAGTAAATAATGAAGTACAGAAAATATCTACCAAAGTAGATTGGTCCATCGGCCTCTGGCACCATTTCGGTTATAGCATGAGGAGCGGCGGCGCCAAGGGCTATAAAAATTACACCAAAGTATAGGCCAAGAAAGCCCATCATAATGGTGGTTGCCAAATTTTGATTGAAGGCAGGATTTCGCATAAACGATTTCCAGCTCATTGAGATGATTTTTCTAAACATAGATAGTAGATTGCTTCGGACTAGAAAGCTAAGATTTTTTTCAAATAGTTAGGATAAATTGCGATAAGAGAATGATAAAAGTCGACGTAAGTATTAACTTCAAGTTAAATTAACTGTCTTGATGACGCACTTTTACTATCAAAAGAGTCTTGTTTATACGAACTATCTACGTTGATTTCGTTTTAGGATAGTAGAATTAAGATGAAATCGTAATTTTACCAGATATTCTGAGGAATAGCGATAACCACACAATAATTAAGAGATGAGAATATATTTAATATTAATATTACTATTTGTTGGCCTTGATGCATCTACGCAGATATTGAATGACGATTGTCAATTTGCTACATTCATACCAGATATCGATGGCTACTGTTCTGAGCCAGCTGAGTTTACTAACCTCGGGGCTGAATCTGATCCCAATTTTGCGAATCCTTGTTTTTTGGATTTTACGAATGGTGTATGGTTTTCATTTATACCGACAGAACCTGCGGTAAGTATCAAAGTATTTGGTAGAGGAAATGGAATCAATACAATAGGCTCTCCGAAAATGGGGATTTTTTCTGGTTGTGGAGACTATGTTACTTGCTCAACAGGTAAAGGTGTCGGAACAGATGAATTAGTAACTGCAGATCTTATTATTGGACAAGTATACTATGTAATGATAGAGTCCGCACCTACGACACCAGGATCATTCCAGTTATGTATTGATGATTTTACAGCTTCGCCTTCTCCAGAGTCAGATTGTGATAAGGCAGTAGTACTTTGCGATAAAAGTCCATTTACGGTAGAATCTTTGAATAGTGTAGGAGATAATCCATTTGAAGCGGATGGGTCATGTATCGGTGGAGAGTTGGCTTCTTCATGGTATGTCTGGGAGTGTGATGAGCCTGGTACATTGACGATGGAGTTGACCCCAAGTAATATTGGTATAGTTGATGTGGTAGATGATTTAGATTTTGTCATTTTTGAATTGCCGAATGGTGTTACAGATTGTAACAATAGAATAGAACTACGATGTATGGGGTCTGGAGCTAATGTTACTAATAATATCATTGATCCCTTTGAATCATGGGCTGCATGTAACAGGGCAACTGGGCTGAGAGAAGGTGAGACAGATGTTCAAGAATTTGGAGGCTGTCAGGATGGTAGTAATAACTATGTAGCTCCATTGATAATGGAGACTGGAAAAACATATGGAATGCTGATTAATAATTATGCAAACCAAGGTCTTGGGTTTTCATTAGAATTTGGTGGGACGGGAACATTCGTTGGACCAGAAGCGGATTTTATTTTTAATGCAGTTCAAGAATTTGAATGTGATAAAACGATAAATTTTTCAGATTTATCAGAACCGGGGGTTGATCCAATAGTCAATTATACATGGAATTTTGGAGCTGGGTCTTCTCCATCGACTGCTTCAGGACCAGGACCATTTTCTACAGTTTATGAATCTTTTGGTGATAAGGTAGCTGCATTAACAATAGAAAGTTCTAGAGGGTGTCTGGTTACAAAAACGGTAGAGTTTTTCGTAGATCCATGTTGTCAAGATATATCAACACTGGAAGTAGATGGTCTTGCTACCGATTTAGACTGTTTTGGTGACGTAGATGGACAAATACTAGCGGAAGGTTTTGCGGGTAATCCTGAATATTCTTATTCTATAGATGGCATTAACTTCCAACCTAATCCTAGGTTTTTGAACCTGGAAGCTGGAGAATATGATCTATATATTGTCGACATAAAGGGATGTCGGGATACAACTATTGTTCCTATTGTTGCTCCTACCCAGACTATTGCTGATGCTGGACCGGATATGACAGTAGACCTAGGTGCTACAGGTATAATAGACGGCAGTGTAATTACAGATTATAATATAACTAATATTACGTGGAGTCCATTAGATTCATTTGTGGATTGTACGGATTGTCTTACACCAGAGGTTTTTCCTCTTGGGGCTACAACTTACACGCTTACTGTTACAGATGAAAATGGATGTACTTCTTCTGATGATGTCCAATTTTTAGTTAATGTTGTTAGACCAGTATATTGGCCCAATATAATCTCAGGTAATGAAGATAAGAACAATGATTTTTTTAATCTATTTGGTGGCCCAGCTGTGGATGGTATTGAAAATTTGAAAGTATTTGACAGATGGGGAAATCTAATGTACGACGGAGCACCTCTAATCAATAGCTATACTGAAGGCTGGGACGGTACATTCAATGGGAAAGAAGTCAATCCAGGGGTATATGTATGGCTTGGTGCAATTCGATTTATAGATCGTGATGAGACTGGTCAGAATGTTGTGTTAAACTATTCAGGGGATGTAACGGTACTAAGATAGATGAGAGCATACTTTATATTATTGTCGGTTTTAGTTTGTGTTGGTTGTTCGACGGACATTGCTGAAGTGAATGCAATAACGGACAATGAAATATTCAAGCAAGAAGAAGCGAAATATGTTACTATTCTATATAGTGATTCTGCAGATGTCAAAGTAAGAATCACAGCTAATAAGATGATCAGACATCTTACAAAAATGAACCCGAGAGATGAATTTCCAGATGGTATATTTGTTGAGTTTTTAGGAAGTAACGGTCAAGTTTATAGTTGGCTAGAAGCCGATCGTGCAACCCGCTATGATAAAGAGAATGAAGTAGTTGCTCAAGGTAATGCTAAATTTTATAACAAGAAACAAGAAACTCTATCTAGTACTGAGCTAATATGGGATGAGGATAAATCTATAATACATACCAACAAATTTGTAAGAATTACGCAACCGATGCGAGGGGATACTAGCTATGGTGCGGGATTCGAATCAAATGAAGAGTTTGATCTTTTTACGATTAAGAATAAGGCTTCTTCTATTCTTAATGCGCAGGGCTTTAAGTCTAAGATTGGCAAAGGAAAGTAAAATATCTAGTACGTATGGCCTTAATAGGTGTCAGTATATTTCAGCTAATTATATATTTAAGAAATCATCATATCAAAAAGTCGGCGAAAAACAGCTCGCTCGTCTTTGTAAGTATCAATAAATAGAGTACCTTCGCACTCCAATTTAAAAATTTGAGATTATGCCTAAAATGAAAACGCACTCAAGTGCAAAGAAAAGGTTCAAAATTACTGGATCAGGAAAGGTGAAAAGATTTCAAGCTTATACATCTCACATG
>CALKXE010000194.1 GCA_938003955.1 uncultured Saprospiraceae bacterium
TCGCCGCATATATTTAGCTTTATTCGATGATATCCATCGTTAAAAGTACTCGCTGTAGCTAAGGCTACATCTGCGTCTTTTGTCTCGACTCTCTTCGAATAATTTCTAAATCTTATACGGCATTATCAAATACAATTGGTACTAGACGTTTAGTTATTCGAATCTAAGGCAAAAACGCAGGCTTAGTCTTAGTTAAGATCAGTATTTTTAACGAAGAAATTGGATGAGCACACAATTAGATAACCGACAATTTTAAACAGAATTAGTGTTACAGTCTAATCCCCACTTTCATAAACCAAAATGCTCCGCGCAATCCGAACTGTGAGACTCGTCGACTATAAGGAAATATTCCATTGCTCACATTGGCTGAGTGTTTATGTTTATCAGGAAAAACATTAAATATATTACTCCCGCCCACCGTAAGCTTTAGGTTATTAAAAATCGAATATTTTATATTTAAAGAAGTTAGCCATTTTGATGAGAACGTTTGGTCTCTTGTCTCAATTTCACCTGAATATGTATTCAAAACCCAATTGGATTGATATTCATCTTCGGGATGAACATACTGAACTTCGCCAAACCTGGTCAATCCAACATGAGCCTCTATCTTTCTAGATTTATAAATGGCCGATAATATTATTTTACTTTTAGGTTGAGCTACTTCAATTCTAGAAACTTCTTCTCTATTGAAAAACGTTTCTTCAAATCCGACAAGTAGTTCTGGCGTTTTGATAATCTTATTGCCATCTTCATCTTGTTCTACAATTGTTTTAGTCCAATTACCAAGCATTGAAAAATTCAATTCTCTTTTTCCAAATGCATATTTGTACCTCATAGAATAATCTACTCCTGTTGTTCTTGTATCAACTGCATTGCTAAAAAATTGAGCCTGAGAAACATTAATCGGATTCAAAATATCTCCAAATCTAGAATCAATATCTGCCGAAAATCGTCCTGTAGTTACGATTCTATCCTTGATCATAATGCTATACAAATCCAATGAAACAGATAAGTTATTAATGAAACTGGACGAAATACCTACATTATAATTTACCGATGACTCCGCTTTGAGAGGTTCTATTCCGAATGTTCTTGTGATTGGATCTGAATTATTAAAATGAGATACAAACGCTCCCACTTGTTCATCCCCTTTTGAAATAAACTGCAATGATGTAGTACTGAAATGTACCTGCGGTAACGATGGCGCTCTGAATCCTGTATTGACAGTAGATCGTATGGAAGTGTTAGACGATAGCTGATATCTTGCATATAACTTCCAAGAAAGGTTACTACCAAAGTCCTCATAAAACTCTAATCTACTTGCGACACCCACCAACAATGGTTCTGATATTTCTACGTCTATGTCAGCATTCATTCCGAAATTGAGCCTATACTGATTTGTTTCATTCTCAGGTCTAAATCCAGGGAATGATTGGATCCCCGCTTCTTTGGGTTCTCCATTTGGACCAATCTCATCAAATAACTTCCAAGAAGCATCCTCTCCACTTGACTGCGCATAATTTTCGATCCTAGTTTCCACACCAAAACCTAACTCTACGGGCCGTATCATTTCTAACTTTCTCTGGAGATCTAGATTTATTACATTTTGTGTATACTCGAATCCTCCCGCTTTTGCTTCACTTGGCGAGGCTAGTCCTAAGGATGCATTATTAGAATTAGACACATTGAAAAAGAAACTATTACTACCGAAAGAATTACTAAAATCAACTTTCCATTTATTTATCGCTCCCTTAGAGCCCACGGTAATTGATCTATCAAAAATATCTGCATTAATATTAGGTGCAAAGCCCAATGGATGTATTCCTGATTGCTTAAGATTCTGATAAGGAAATCTATAAAAAGCGCCCGACTTGCCTAACTTATAATTAGCTCCTCCAAACACATAAAACTCAAACTTATCATTTATTGGAAGTTTCATATTTATAAACAACCCTGCATTAATAGACTCTGATTGCCCAACAGACATCACATGCCTTTCATCTAACCCGACATTCTCATAAAAGGCTTCAATAGATTCTGGATCTTGATCTCTATCATCTCCAAAAATAGTCCCTGTGTAGTTACCAGATCGGTCAGTAGAACTTCTATTTCTAAAATCAAAAGTCATATTTATAAAACTGCCTTTCTTACCAAGATCCATCCCATAGTTACCATTGACCAACAGAGTCTCACCGTCTCCATATTTACTTATACCCACTGATGAACTCAAATCTATAACTCCGACCGATTCTTTCAGAATAATATTTATCACCCCAGCAATTGCATCTGATCCGTATTGAGTCGATGCACCATCTCTAAGTATTTCTACTTTTTCAACTGCCGCTAACGGAATAGCATTCAAATCTGTTGCTACAGAGCCCTTACCAATCGTTCCGTTTACATTAACTAGAGAACTACTGTGACGACGCTTTCCATTGATTAATACAAGTATCTGATCCGACCCCAACCCTTTGAGTGTAGATGGATCAATATGATCTGTACCGTCACTAATCATTTGTTGTGTAGAGTGAAATGAAGGTATAGAATTTTGCAATAGATTTCCCATCTCTGATCTCGCAGAATGAGGAATTCTTTTAGCTTGCACTACATTAGTTGCATAGGCGGTTCTGAGTAATGAGGTCGATCTTAACTTAAGTCCGACTACAACAATCTGCTCAAGAGGAGATAAATCTTTGAGTATGAAACTCACATTATGCTCTGCAAAGGAATTTGATTCTACACTTATTACCTTACTTCGATACCCGACATACCTAGCTTCTAGATCCACCTCGTCTGAGTGAGTAAAAAGTTCAAAGTCTCCATCTAAATTAGTCGTTGTTCCTCTACTTAACTCACCTAAAGTCACTGTTGCTCCCACTAATGGACGTCCTTGTTCATCTGTTACCTTACCATATAATCGCACTTCTTTTGAGGTTCTTATAATTGCAAAAGTGTTATAAGAGATCTTTTTATACTCAAGTCTGAAATATTGGAACAGTTCATTTAGTTGGGGTTCTAAATTGGATTCAGAATCATAAACAAACGAAGTTTCTAACTGATCGATTAATCCATTCTCATAAATAAAAGATACGTCATGATGCTCTTCAATCAGCTTCAGAACACTCTTTAAAGAATGTTGAGTTAGACCAGATTGTGAAATACTCACTGAGACAACACCAATTATTATTGATATAGTAAAAACTATTTTCGATATTGATTTGAAGACCAAAATCTATTCTTTTATTATGAGTTGTTTACCCTTTTTCTCTATTTGCAAATTGAATATCGTTTCTAATGAACTGAGTAATTTCTCTAGATTTGGATTATCTATTTTTCCATCAAGCTTCTTCGATAGTAGATTTTCGCTTTCAAAAACAACTTGATAGCCATAGTTATTTTCAATAATATTTTTCAAATCGGATAATGGCGTGCCGTCGAAAACAATAGTGCCATCCTTCCATGAGGTGTAGACTGAGGTATTAACATCTGACACCTCATATTCTGTAGCTGAATCACTAAAGCTTGTTTTTTGCCCTGGAGTCATCGAAAAATTAGGATTTATTTCATCCGTGCTATTGAGTTTAATTTCAATATCTACCTTTCCTTCTTCCAGTACAACTGCAGTATTTTCTTCATGTGTATTGACATTAAACTGCGTACCTAATACTTTCACATTAAGGTCATCTGTATAGACGACAAACTTCTTACTATCTGTAACTTTAGTCTTACGAACTTTAAAATACGCCTCACCCTCTAACCAGACTTCACGTTCCGTTGATTCATCCCAATTGCTTGCATATTCTATAGAAGAATTAGAATTAAGAACGACTTGAGAGCCATCGGGGAGATCTAATGTTTGTATTTCATTGTAGCCTGTGGTGTATTCGTTCTTATCATTTGTATCAATTAAGAAATATGCACTTATGACAAAGACAAACATCGCAGCAATCTTCGAAATCATTGCCCAGTTAATAACACCTGATTTATCTGCCTTTTCTTGAGAGATCTGAGAATGAATATTCCCAAGTATTTTTTCTTTTTGGTTTTCCGTAGGAGTTTCCTTTGCGTTATTTAATTGGATTACTAATGATCTTGCCTTTTTCACATGCAATGATTTATTAATATCCTCACTCAAATATTGCTCCCAATAACCAGAATCATCACTCTCAGGGTCCAGGACCCATTCAATGAATGATTCATTTACGACTAGGTCATCAATATTGTAATTTTCGGTCCTCATAAAATAGTCTATCTAAAAAAGGGTATTTAAAATGGCTCTGGCAATTCAAAAACTACCAGAGCCCAAATATCTATATTTTCTACAAATTAATTTGTCCTAAAAAAATTATAGTGTGAAGTTTGCTTTCACAAACATGTATCTTCCTGTATATCCGAACTGTGACGTTCTTCTTGAGTATGGGAAAGAAGCGTTTGATTGGCCTCCCGCTCTATTCTCAGTTGGGTAAATATCCAGTAAATTATTTGCTCCTAATGAAACTCTGAATTTATCATTTATTGGGTAACTCAATGATAAATCAGTTATCAATTTAGCATCATATATTGCATCCTCAGAAACTTCTGTCCCTTCTATTCTAGCATCACCAGAAAAATCATCTGGATCTGTTACAGAACCGTACCATACATTTCTAAGTGAGATATCAAGACCATTTGTCAATGATAATGTGTTCGACAATGAAAGCTTACTTCTTGGTTGTGCAAGTGTAAGAAAAGCTTCCTCTTGACCGTCAAAGAAATCACCTGATAATCCTGCATTTGCAACTTTCTCAGGAACCATAATATTAGTCACCTCATTTTTAGAAAATGTAGCGGCTAGATTATTACTCAATGAAAGTCCGTTATCCATAGCAAGCCTGTATCCTACTACGATATCAACACCTTGTGTTTTAGTATCGATAGCATTAGATAAGAATCTAGCTTTACCAGCACCCGCTGCCTTAAACAAACTCGTCAATTCAGGATCTCCACCATCAGTAAATGCTCCAGAAAGAATTATTCTATCATCAATACTGATTTGATACGCATCGACTGTGAAACTAAATCCTCCAGCTTTTGCAGTTGCACCTACACTAATACTCTTAGAAGTTTCTTCTTTGAGTTTATCAATTCCTATTAATTGTGCAGCTCTGCTATCATTCGTAAATAATCCTTCTTCCTGTGCCACACCATTCGCGTCAAAAATAGTACTACTTCTGCTAAAAAACTGTTGGTGTAATGATGGTGCTCTGAATCCTGTAGAGTATGCTCCTCTTATAGAAACATTATCTGTGGCCTTTACTCTTGTAGCGATTTTATAGTTGAAAGTATTTCCAAAATCTGAGAAATCCTCGTATCTCGCTGCCAAAGCAAAAAGAATTCTATCTGTTGCATCTAATTCGAAATCTGCATATCCCGCTAAACTATTTCTAGACTTCGAAAGTGCATTGACTGGAGTAAACCCGCCAAAAACTTGCGCAGTACCTGGAAGTGATTCTCCCTGTGCATTAGTTGCTCCTCCAACACCACCTACAGTAGGAATTCCATTATTGTCATATGTAGCGTAAGAATTCTCGGCTCCCGCTGTGATGCTAAACTCTTCTACTCTATATTCAGTACCGAATGAGGTTCTCAAACCTGACATTACTTCATCATATTTTTTTGAGAAATCAAGATTGGTCGTATTCTGATTAAATCCAAATGCACCCGCTTCAAACGATGAAGGAGAGGCAGCACCTAAACTAGCATTTGTAGAATTGACAACGGTCATTTTCATATCATTGCCACCATAAGTGTTAGAAAAATCAACATCCCAATCATTCATCTTTCCTCTGATTCCGAAAGCGAGTGACTTGTCTGTTATATTTGATTGAATTCCTGGAAGAAAGCCATTGATGTTTGCTGCTGTATTAGCTTTTGGTCTATGTGCTTCTCTTAAAAATCCGAAACCTAAACCTTCTCTTGATCCTACCCCACCGAAAGCATACACTTCTGATGTTTCACTCAATGGAATAGCCATATTCAAGAAAGCTTTTCCTTCACGAAGTTTTGCAGTTCCTACTTTGAATCTGTAATCACTTCTAGTCTGTCCTCTCGCAGCTAATTCAAGATCATCCAATGCATTGTAATCTTCGTTGGCACCTGCATCGATGAAGTTTTGCGGTAATCCAGCAAGAATACTAGCATAATCATCACCAGTCATATCTGCAATTGTTCCTGTAGGATTATTCTCTAGATAGACTCTCTCGGCTGTATTATCAATATCAAACAGTTTCTCTAGATTCGTCGCATTTCTCAATGCAGGATTTCTAGTACCTATTGAGCCTGTAAGATTAATAAATCCACCTTTGTCCCCAATTGGTAAACCGTAACTGGCATCAATCTGAATTTTTTCGCCATCGATTCCACCCTCTTGATGGTTTCCTAAGCTACTGGCATTCGCACCAGAAGTTATTCCTAATTCTAATCCATCTGTTTCTTCTTTCAACACGATATTGATTACACCCGCGATCGCATCAGAACCATATTGTGCAGCTGCGCCATCTCTAAGCACTTCGATTCTTCTAATCGCTGCCGCAGGAATAGCATTCATATCCGTACCTACTGATCCTGCACCTACAGTCCCATTAATATTCAATAATGAGGTGTTATGTCTCCTTTTTCCATTGATAAGAACCAATACTTGATCAGGACCTAACCCTCTCAAACTGGCTGGATCGATGTGATCCGTTCCATCTGATACCGTTTGAGTTTGAGATGTAAATGAAGGAGCCGCCACATTTAATATTTCATTTATAGACACTTGTCCACTCTTCGATAAGATTTTTGATACATCGATAACATCAACTGGTACTGGAGAATCTGTATTCGTTCTACCAAACGCTCTCGTTCCTGTTACTACGATTTCTTCAAACATTACCCCGCTAGAAAGCTGGAAATTTAACGAGGTTTCACCTCCTCCCGTTACTGTGACTTTTTGAATAGAATTGTTGTACCCAATATAACTCGCTGTCACATCATATGTTCCTGGCGCAAGTGTAAGAATATAGTTGCCGTCTATATCAGTGGTCGTTCCCGCGCCAGTTTCACCTACACTGATTGAGACACCAATTAGAGCTTCTGACCCATCCATTACTGTCCCTGAAACAGTACCTTTTTGTGCAAACATAAAGACGCAGCACATTGTAGAAATGATTGTTAATAAAAGTTTTTTCATTGTTAATAGAGTTTTGATTTCACATTTGATTTTAGTTTGATCAATATTATTTCCGCTCAAAACTGTCACATACACCCATTATGAAAAATATAAATAGATAGTAAATAAATTCGCCTTAACTATAGCTAAATCCTTATTCCTATTAATTTAATTGATTCATAATTTACATACATAGACATATCCAAACAGATACTATATAATTGTAGTGTGACAAGCACCACAATCAAACTACCTCAAATACTTAGGTTAATTGTTACTGTCAACCTATAGAGGCAAACAGAACCAAATTTCTACCCATCAAATCGAAAATAAACAAACAAATTGAACGACAACCTTAAAAAAAAACAACTAAAATGCTGTAAATGAATAAACTATGGAAATATAATAATTTTGAATACACCCCTTAAAACAGACATCAAGATCGCATGCATTCTACACTAGAGTAATAACTTAAGACCAGAATTAATATTGACTTTTATCTTTTTCATCCCCCGAGAAACTAATTTATAGATCGCATGACTCTTTAAGTTCATGAGCTTTGAAATATCGTCATAACTTAGACCTTCTTGATATTTTAACACAATCGCTTCTCTTTCTCGATTTGGTAATTGGGAAATTTCAGACTTAACCCTATCCATCCTTTCATCGAATTGGCCAAGCGATGGTTTCATCAAGGTTTGTCTATCAAGTAAATCGCAATCTAGATCTATATTTTTTTGCTTTTCTAATTGACTAATAATCCGCCTTCTGAGTGACGTGAAAAAATAACCCTTGACATTAGATTTTATATTTATTGTTGATCTTTTTGTCCATATGTTAATGAACATCTCTTGGATCGCATCTTCTATTAATTGGACATCTGATGTAAAACTAGATCCGTAATTATACAAGGAGTCTACATGGTCATGGTATAACACATCGAAGGCCACCTTATCCCCTTTTTGGACTCTTATCCAAATTTCTATATCCTCGGACTTTATCATTTAATACAAATAGTTCGAATCTAAATTAAGAAGATTAAGCTTATTAATACAATGTTACTTCATGTATTTATTATAGATGTTAATGCCTTGCTAGTAAGTTATGATTAGTATTATCCTCAAGCGTTTCCTTAAAACTTAAATATAGTTTTAGTCCTATGTGTTTTAATCTTATCCGAATGAAAAATAAAGACATTACTTATTCGAAATAGCACATAATACAACTTAACGATACATTGTACTCTCTGAAAGGTAATTATAAACTACATCTGGGACAAGGTATTGAATACTATTGCCCTCTTTGATTTGTTTCCTGATATAACTTGCGGAAATAGATAACAATGGTGCTTCTAAAATAGTAACCGCTTCATGATCTTGGAGATCACCTAACTCGTAACCTGGTCGGTTGTACACGAAGATTTTATGGTTCCCTATGATCTTCTCATAATTTTTCCATTTATGAAATGTACCTAAATTATCTCCACCCATAATGAGGCAAAATTCATAGTTCGGGTGTTTCTCTTTTAGATAGGTCAATGTATCGATTGTATAGGATGGCTTCGGAAGATTGAACTCAATGTTGGAAGCTTTGATTCCTGGATTATCTCCTATTGCTATATCAACCAAGTGAAGTCTGTCGTGGTCTTTGGCTAATGACTTCTTTTCTTTATGAGGATTATGGGGCGATACAACCATCCATATCATATCCATGTCACTGTGCTCTACCATAAAATTGGCAATGATCATATGACCAACATGTACGGGATTGAATGATCCGAAGAAAAGACCGATTTTCTTTGATTTTGGCATAATAGTAAGATTAAAAATCTATTAAGCTAATAAATTGGATACGTATAAGAAATTGAATTAGTTACTCATCATTACTGGCATTACCAGCATCAGTAACTCTTCATTGTCTTTTTGATCCGCAGGAAGTAATATTCCAGCTCTGTTAGGAGTAGAAAGATTCAACGTTACATCAGGCGACTCTAATATACCTAACATTTCACCCAAGAACTTCGCATTGAAACCTATTGTCATTGGCTCTCCAGTATAAGTACAAGAAAGTTGCTCCGTCGCTTCATTAGAAAAATCTAAATCTTGTGCTGAGATAGTCAAGCTATTCTCGTTGATATTTAAGATTACTTGATTTGTTGTTTTATTAGCGTAAATAGCAATTCTTCTTAGAGAGTTTTGAAAGTCTCTTCTTCCTAGAGAAAGTACATTTGGATTTTCTACAGGGATTACTGCATTGTAATCAGGATATTTCGCATCCACTAATCTACAAATCACTCTTGTCTCATCGAAAGAAAAGAATGCGTTCTTTGTATTAAAACTAAGATTTACTTCTCCATCATTACTTAATGCGTTTTTCAACAAATTAAGCGCCTTTTTTGGTATGATGAATGATGCAGTATTCTCACTTGAGATACCACCAAATGTATACTTAACTAACTTGTGAGCATCAGTAGCTACAAATATGATCTTATTAAAATCTACTTGAACAAATACTCCCGTCATTGCTTGACGCAACTCATCACTACTCGTAGCGAAGATCGTCTTTGCAATAGCTTCAGACATGATGTTAGCACTCAATTTTATCGTATCTACATTGTCTTCTTCTGGAAGTTGAGGAAACTCGTCAGGAGTATCTCCAGCTAGTTTGTACTCACCATATGATGACTTCAATGTAATTCCATTCGTTTCTGTATCGAGTACAAATGTGATTGGCTGCTCAGGAAGTGCTTTCAATGTCTCCAATAATATCTTCGCAGGAACAGCAATCTTGCCACTCTCACTACCCAACACTTCTAGTTTTGAAACGATAGTCGTCTCAAGGTTTGTAGAAGTAATAGTAAGATTATTATCATTAAGATCAAATAGAAAGTCCTCTAGAATCGGCAATACCGGATTAGGGTTGATTGCTCCACTTGCAATTTGCAATTGACTTAATAACTCCGAGGATGACACTTCAAATTTCATAGCTCAATATTTATTTTGATTGGCAATAACGTAAAAATACACATTTATCGCTTCTTTCCTTTAAACAGTAAAGATGACAAAAATAATGTATTTGGTGACAAAAAATGATATTTAGATAGATGAAATATCTAAGAATAGCAATGATTAGACATTCACCTTTGATTTTAGTATTTTATGTAGCGTTTCTATGTAAACTTTATGTTCCATCAACTGAGCACCCGTTGTTTTCACAGAGATAAAGTCTTCAATATTAGGATGAGCGAATCTTCCCTTGGAAAACGAAAATACAAGTAGCATTTCTAAATAATTAAGATACAAGATATACTTATGGCTCCATTTCAGCTGTATCGATTCGAAGCCAAATTTCGCCGCTGTTTTTGTATTAAAGAAATAAGAGCTCCCTCTTATTTCAGCTTCTTTTTCAATCTTTCCACCTTCTACATCTTGGATTATCTTAAGCATTCCATCAACCAAGAAATAAAGCATCAAATCTTTAAAACCGCCTCGCTTACTCGAAAAGAGTCCACTCAGAATACAATCAAATAAAGAGCCGAAATGAATGTCGTAGTTCTTACTTGCATCCTTGGTAATGAATAACAGCTCTGACTTATAATCCGCTACTTTCAGTAAAGTAAGTATCGGCATAAATGTAATGCTATATACAGGAAGGAAAAATGCCATCATCACATACTTCCATGGAGACGTATAAGGAAGCCCAAAGAGATAAGTTACAAATGGATAAGCCAATACCAATAACAACAAGCAAACTGCCAGCTTGAGAAGAAAATGGAATTGGGAAAATTTGCTCATAAATATATTACCTAAATCAAAAATAAGCTTTTATATGTAAACTTAAACCAACCTAGACCATGAGCTTCCTCTAGCGCTCCGATCCGAGATCATTGACCTGATGCGTGAGCGAAGATCCCGATTAATACGGGACAGGTCGGTGAGCACATTTACAACCAAAATGTTCTTTTCAAACAACATTCAACAAGAAATAAAATCCCAATCTAAAATCATACCTTTCAACAACTAAACTAATTTACGATGCCACGATACCAACGAGACGAGTTCTTCCATGGCTACACTTATCACATCTATAATGTCACAACTGGTAATGCAA
>CALKXE010000195.1 GCA_938003955.1 uncultured Saprospiraceae bacterium
GGTAGCGGTAAAACAAACATGCAAGATGCTGTATATTATCTATGTATGGGTAAGAGCTATTTCTCATCTGGAGATCGCCACGTTGTAAGGAAAGGAGAAAATGAATTTAGCGTACAAGGTGATTTTAATTTAAATAAAGTATTCAGAGTTAAGTCCAAAGTCATCCTCGGTAAGCAGAAGTCAATGCAAGTCGATGAAAAAAAATATGACAAACTCTCAGATCATATGGGTAAATGCCCGATCGTTGTGGTGGCACCGTCAGACATATTATTACTTACAGACGGTAGTGAGGAGCGAAGGAAGTTAATGGATCAGACCATTATACAATATGATAAAGTCTATCTAGAAGCATTAATACGGTACAATCACTTTTTGAAACAAAGGAATGCCTTATTGAAGCAATTTAAAGAGAATGGTGTATTCAACCAGATCTTACTGGACGGTATATCTGAGAAGATGGTAGTCGAGGCGAGCACTATTCACAAAAGTAGAAAGAAATTTGTCGTACGTCTGGAAGAGCGATTTCAATATTACTACAAGCGTATCTCCGGTGAAAAAGAGAAATGTACCTGTTTATATAAGAGTCAACTCTTTGATACTAACTTAAAAGATTTAATGCAGCAAAATCAGGAGAAAGACTTGCTGCTAGCCAGAACAACCGTCGGTATACATAAAGACGACTTGAGTTTTTATATCAATGATGCATTGCTTAAGCCGTATGCATCTCAAGGTCAATTGAAGTCTTTCATTATGTCTATAAAGCTTGCACAATATGATATCATCAAAGAAATACTAAATGTTTATCCGATTTTGATATTGGATGATATATTTGATAAGTTAGATGATACTAGGGTTGCAGATCTATTGCAGATAACCTTAGAACCTAGCATTGGACAGGTTTTTATTTCGGATACGAGTTTAGAGAAAATTCCAAAACTTCTTAAATCATTGAATCAATCTGCCAAGGTTTTCGTTATCGACAGTGGAGAGTTAAAAGAGAGTTATGAGTCGACACAATGACCAGAGTATAAAAGATGTATTATCACAGATCATCAAAAATAACCCTAAGTTGGATAAAGGTTTGACTTTGCAACGCCTACAAGAGGTTTGGAAAGAGAGTCTAGGACAAGTTATCAATAACTATACAGACGAGATGACTTATCATAAAGGTTGTGTGAGGGTACGTATTACTTCAGCACCACTACGTCAAGAGTTGAGTATGGGAAAGGTCAAGATTATCAATATACTCAATGAGCACCTTGGCTCAGAAACAATAAAGGAGCTTACATTTCTGTAAGCCCCTTGTATTTATTCTAATATAAGTTAATCCAATGCTTATGCCTTTGGTGCTGGCATCATCTTCATTCCTTTTTTAAGTTTCTTCTTACCTTTTGTTTGCATTGCAAGCTTTACCGCTTCGTATGCATTAAGCATTCCACCTGATACACTCAATGTATTGAAAGGTACCAATTCTTTGTCTCCAGGTCTTGTTACCTGTAAGTCAAACTTAGTTGATGACTTCATTAAGATTTCTTTTACTTGCTCAGCTTTCAACTTAGGGAAGTAAGATCTCAATAATGCTGCAACTCCAGCTACTACAGGAGCAGCCATACTAGTACCTTGTAAGTATCTGTATTGATTGTCAGGAAGTGTTGCATATATCTGCTGACCAGGAGCGAATATATCTACATTCTTAACACCAAAGTTAGAGAAAGAAGCAATACTGTTTTCCTCGGACTTGTGTGACAATGCACCTATTTCCATCCAGTTTTTTGCAGACTTTTTCTTTCTTAAAAACTTACCTTGTTTCTTGTCATACTTATCACAAGGAAAATTGTCCGTAGTATCATTGTTCTGAGCACTGTTACCAGCAGCATGAACAAGTAGGACATCCATTTTATTTGCGTAAGCTACCGCCTTGTCAACGATTTCTTTGTTTTCAGAGAATCCTTTACCAAATGACATGTTGATTACTTGAGCTCCGTTGTCCACAGCATATCTTATTGCATTGGCAACATCTTTATCTCTTTCGTCACCATCAGGTACTGCTCTGATTGTCATGATTTTTACGTTATCCGCAACACCATTCATACCGATGTTGTTATTTCTAGCAGCAGCTACAATACCAGCTACGTGAGTACCGTGCAATGCATCAGGTCCTTCGTAGTCATTGTTACCATATGACTTCTCTTCTTGATTAGCATAGTCATCTCCTACAATCAATCTTGTGTTGAAGTCAGGGTTATATGCATAGTCCAGTTGGTTTTGGTAATACTCTTTACCTTCATCCATGTATCCTTTAATATCTACTAATAGCGCATCGATACTTTCTACTTCTCCTTCAGCCATTTGCTTTTTTAGGATACTTACACCCATTGTTGCATTGGCATCAGTAGAGACATCAAGACTGTCGATATTTGCTAGACTTACATTCTGCTCCATCATCAACTTCTTAGTCGATGTCAATGCTGTAGTCAATGTACTTTCTTGGTTGTCAATATTAGTTAGACTTGTACGAGCTTTTTCTTGCTTTGCTTCAACTTCTTTTTTGTATTTGAGGTATGCAGCATATTCCATTTTTTGATCTTTATTCAAGATTAATGGATTTGCATTTTTGTACTTGTAGTGATATTTAGCGTATTGACGCGTTACTTCGTATGTGTCCGGTCCTACATTCTGACCATCAGCACCACCTATGAAGTTCCATCCATGGATATCATCGATATAACCATTATTGTCGTCATCGATACCATTACCAGCTATTTCATCTTCGTTAACCCACATTACTGATGCAAGGTCTTCGTGTTCGTAGTCAACACCACTATCAATAATCGCTACAATAACAGGTGTAGAACTTTTACCGTCTAACAACTCCTTGTAGGTTTTATCTAAAGAGATACCGTGGTAACCTGCTTCAGTCATGTCTCTGTGATACCAGTCTTCTGGGGCTTGTTGGGCAATAACCAGACTTACTGTAAGCATAAATACATTCAAAAGAATAATTCTCATATTTAATTTTTTTCTATATTATGTTACTTGAAAGAATCAAAAACGTCCTAAAGATAATAATTAGGAGAATAAAACTTTAAAATAAATTGTTCTAGATTTTAAGTTCCTCTTTTCCTGCTTTCGCAAATGTTAAAAAATGAGTTCCATATAACATATTACGAAAATATTTAATGTATATTTGTTTAGGTTTTAGTTTATCAGTGTAAATATAATATGATTATGAGATTTTTTACGGTTCTATTTGTTGTATCATTTTTTTGGTGCAATGCACAGACTCAGCAATTAGAAGTTGGTCTACAGGTGGGTGGTAGTTATTATTCGGGTGATATGGATGCACCTACATTTAGTAAAAATGTAATGAATACTAATTTTGCTTTTGGTTTTTTGGCAAGGTATCATGTTAATACTAAACTAGCTTTTAGAGGTAATCTTACTTTTGGTAAATTAGAAGGTAACGATAGCATGTCTGATAGAGCATGGCAAATTGAAAGAAATCTAAGTTTTACAAATAACTTTACTGAATTGGCTGGAATGGTTGAATACAACTTATTCTCATTTGATGCGGCTGGTAGAGAGGGTAGAACATTTACTCCATACTTAACAGCAGGAGTAGCATATTATAAACATAATCCTAAAACTACTTATCAAGGTCAGACAGTAATGTTGCAGCCATTAGGTACAGAAGGACAAGGAATGGAAGGGTTTGATGAGAAGTATTCATTAAATCAAATAAGCATCCCATTTGGTGGTGGATTAAAGTTAGCGATCAATGATAGAACCGTAATCGGTATGGAATTAATCGGAAGAAGAACATTCACTGATCACCTAGATGATCTAAGTGGTAGATATGTAGCATACGATGAATTAAGAGCAGGAAATGGAGAAATATCTGCGATATTGAGTGATCGTACAGGAGAGGTAACTGGTGTATTTGATCCAGAAAGAAGAACAACTGGAGACTTCAGAGGTAAAGCAGATGTGAAAGATTATTACTTTTCAGGAATGGTTACGTTCAGTTACATGTTTGATGGTAACTTTGGTGGTAATGGTGGACAGATTGGATGTCCAACTTTCTAATAATAAGACAATAATTACATAAAACATATTGAAATGACTAGTTTGCAAAAACTAGTCATTTTTTTTTGATTTGAATAAAGAGGTATATAAAATATTAAAGCATTATTGGGGCTATGACGAGTTCAGGTCTATGCAATTGGAGATCGTACAGTCGGTGATAGACAAGAAAGATACGATCGCGTTATTACCTACGGGTGGTGGCAAGTCTTTATGTTTTCAGTTGCCGATACTTACTGAGACTGGTAAGATGGCTGTTGTTATCTCGCCACTTATTGCATTAGGGGTTACTTAACCTCTATATTAAAGGACCAAGACGTATACTAAATGATAAAGATTGGTCATTTGATATCTCAGGTCAGTTTCAAGAAAAAAATTGGAAAGAATGATCAAGAAGTTAAAATTTTTAGCTGTATTTATATTTGTCGTATGTAATTATGCAGTACATGCACAACATGAATCCATAATTGAGCGATTGGAGTTTATACTTTTTGAAGAAGGCGTTTTGGAAGAACCGAAGGTCTATTCATTCAAACCATATTACAGAGAAGACACATTAAAAGTTACCTCTAGATTTATTAACCATCATTCGAGTTGGAAAGACGAGAGAGTATCAAAAATATGTGATACACTGAGACTTAAGAAAGCCTATGGTTATACAGAAAGATTAAAAAACATACTTAAAAAGCATGAGGATTATTTCTTGAATGAATGGGAGCCAATATTTGGATACTTAGGAGGACCTGATGGTCTTTGGTGGGATCAAATGGAGATCTTATGTAATTTAGACATGACGCTGTCTTATTTAACCATGTTTAAAAACAATTGGACTGCAAGCAAAAAGTATGAATATTTCAAAAATAAATATTTGGTAGCCTTTGATGATCGTGATGATACAAGCAGGGTAAGTAAAATATTGTGTAATTCTGAGTATTTAAAGTATGGAGGGATAGGTCGTACTCGAGCTGCTCTCCTATCTAGACCAAGTATAATTGATGAATTTATTAAGAACGATGATGAATTGAGCAACGTAATAATTGATGATATACTAGAAACTAAAGGAAGAGAATTGTCAAAGGGCGATAATGCATTATATAGCACAGGGCTTAAAAATTTCTTCTTAAGCAATAAAAATAACCGTATTGATTCAATTTTATTAGTTGATCCAGAATTAATGATAAATATTGGATTTAAGAACCAAAAATTTGAAGGTTGGAAATTTAATTTACCAATACGATTTTATGATATGGTTCTTAGGAGATATAGAAATATTAAAGACCCTAGGCTTATAGATATATTATTAGATGATATATTTCAATCTCGTCAGGTTCTTTATAGTTCCAAAGACCCTTTAATTAGAGTCGCTTATATATTAGGTGACCATCTAACAAATTATAAAATAATTAAGCGATTTATAAAAGATTTGTCTCAGATGGATAAAGAGCAAGATATTGCGGAATACATAGGTTTTGTTAACTCTGTTTTAGACAATTTTGAAAAGGACGTTCTTTTACATGAGTTAGTTAGAGAAAAAGAGGAAAATAGTATTTCATCGAAGACATATGATATAATTGTAAAATCTATTAAGTGATGATTCAGGGTTTTAAAAGTGATAATATAAAAAAGCATGCGAGTAATTATTTAGGTAATGGTGGACAGATTGGATGTCCAACATTTTAATAATAAGGGAATAATTATATAAAATATATTGAAATGACTAGTTTGCAAAAACTAGTCATTTTTTTTGATTTGAATAAAGAGGTATATAAAATATTAAAGCATTATTGGGGCTTTGACGAGTTCAGGTCCATGCAATTGGAGATCGTGCAGTCGGTGATAGACAAGAAAGATACGATCGCATTATTACCTACGGGTGGTGGTAAGTCTTTATGTTTTCAGTTGCCGATACTCACTGAGTCTCGCAAGATGGCTGTTGTTATCTCTCCACTTATTGCATTGATGCAAGACCAGGTCACACAACTCAAACAGCGTGATATACCCGCAGTCATGTTATCCTCCTCGGTATCTCGCCGAGATAATCAGATCATATTAGAAAATTGTATACAAGGAGCTTATAAGTTCTTATATATATCACCAGAGCGATTGGTATC
>CALKXE010000196.1 GCA_938003955.1 uncultured Saprospiraceae bacterium
AAGTCTCTCCGTCTTGGAAAAGAGCTAGAAGCTGGCAATGTTATAACAATAGAACCAGGTATTTACTTCATTCCTGAGTTGATAGAAAAGTTCGAAACACAAGGAAAATTCAAAGAATTTATCAACTATGAAATGTTGAATAAAAAGAAAAATCTTGGCGGTATTCGTATCGAGGATGACTTCTTGGTTAAAGAAAATGGTGTTGAGATGCTAGGTGGAGATTCGCCTATGCCTTAATATAACGATAAGCCTTGTTTAATAATATGAAAAATTACAAAAGGGATAATAAATCTAGAATCATAGGTTACTTAATCCTTTGTTCGTTGCTCTATTACATATCTTATGAAATCATTAAAACTACATTAGAGTTTTCTTTCTATGGAGAAGAAACTATAGGTTTTGTGCATGACTACACATTTGGTAGTCCAACTAGTGAGTGCCGAATGCTCTATTTCTATTTGGTTGATAATAAATTATACAATAACTTTTTCGATACAGGAGAAGCAAATTGTAATAAACATAGAATTGGTGAAAAATATAGAGTCGTTTACTCCAGAAGAAATCATAAATTATCAAGATTAACATACAGTAGTAATCCAGGTAAATATGAATCAGAAAAATTGGATTCAATATATAAGTTTATAATGATGAACAGATAATCTCTATTACACTTTATTTTTTATCGTGGTTAATTGTACATCACACACTTTGTTGGTAAATAAACATTTATTCCCGCATCTATGTACTTCATACATATACATACTTACTCTTAGTATCCTCCTTCCCTAACACCTACGGCAACTGTCCAATAAACAGGACCTCACCCCTCTGATATTTCATTATCATTTTGTGCTTACCCAAACGATAAGATTTGATTAACATTTCTAAAAGCAACCAAATCGAAAGGCCTAAAGTATAGGTAAGCAAAAGAATTGAAATCAAAATTAAAATATCAGTTTATGAAAAACCTACTCTTCCTATTCAGTATTATCGCCGTAACATTATCTAGTTGTATTAAGGATGATATCATTGAAGATTTTGTAGAGCCTGCGCTCAGAATCACAACAACGCCAGACACTTTAGTTGTAGGCTCACAATTCCAATTTGAATTTGCATACTTCAATAATATAGGCCAGCAAGAAAACATAAGTCCTATCTGGATGAGTTCTGACCAGACTACGCTTACTATAGATCAGAACGGATTATCAACATCTATCAATAAAGGATCTGTAACTATCACTGTATCATACAATACATCTGAAGTAAATGTCTCAGAATCTTTTGTGGTAAATATCGGAGAAGTATTCGTAGAAGCACCAGATGGAAAATCTGGAACAATCATTACAACAAGTTCTTATGTACTAGAAGGTGATTTTGAAATTACAGAAGAAAATGGAAAGCTGATTATAACTGTAGCCGAAAACTACAAAGCATCGACTGCACTCCCTGGATTATTTGTATATCTCACTAATAATAGCTCTACCACATCTGGTGCATTTGAAATAGGAGCAGTACAAACATTCGAAGGAGCACATACATATGAAATAGATGGGGTCGGAGTTAATGAATATAGCCACCTACTCTACTTCTGTAAACCCTTCAATGTCAAGGTTGGAGACGGAGCAATTAATTAATAGTACAGAAAATCTACTTTACACCAAAGGCAATATGTCATCCTAATCAGTAATGTCATTAACGCAAAAAAAAATCAAACAATAATGAAAAATATAATCAACATATTCTTTGCATCAATCATATTTATCTCTGCATCAATCGCGGGGGGACCTTGGACTCAACAAAAGGGAGTTGGGTATTTCAAACTATCAGAATGGTGGATTACCTATGACAAACATTACACAGATTCAGGAGCGTTAGATCCTAATATTACTTCTGGAATATACAATACTTCTTTCTACGGAGAATATGGATTAACCGATCGATTTACCACGATTGTATATGCTCCACTATTTAGTAGAAACGTCTATAATAATCAAATCTCAGGTACAACTGGTGATGTACTATTGGCTGGTGAAGCAATAAATTCGATAGGTGATATTGATGTATCATTCAAATATGGATTGACTGCTCCAGGAGCTAAATTTCCGATTGCTGCAACATTAACCTTAGGACTACCTACAGGTGCAACTGGAGGTGGAGAACTAGGAATCTTACAAACAGGAGATGGAGAATTCAATCAATCTATCCAGATCGATGCAGGAACCGGATTTCAAATAGGAAAAACAAATGCATACTTTGCAACTTTTGTAGGCATAAACAACAGAACCAACGGATTCTCAGAAGAATTCAAATATGGGCTCGAACTTGGCGCTGGACTATTTAATCAAAAACTATGGTTAATTGCTAGACTTAATGGAGTAGAATCATTCAACAATGGTGATCTCGGAGAAAATATTAATAGCACAAGTATCTTTGCTGACCGAGCTGAATATACAAGCTATGGCGTCGAAGCGGCCTACTACATCACTAAACAATTCGGTATATCAGCATCGTTTGCATCTGCCTTCAGGGGTAAGATTATTGCAGCGGCG
>CALKXE010000197.1 GCA_938003955.1 uncultured Saprospiraceae bacterium
CATTCGATAATTCAGTTGACAAGAACAAAAAAGAAGCGGCTTGCGTTAGCAAACGCTTCCGTTCGATAATTCACTTGACAAGAACAAAAAAAGAAGCGGCTTGCGTTAGCAAACGCTTCCGTTCGATAATTCACTTGACAAGAACAAAAAAAGAAGCGGCTTTCGCTAGCAAACGCTTCCAATCGATAATTCACTTGACAAGAACAAAAAAGAAGCGGCTTGCATTAGCAAACGCTTCCAATCGATAATTCACTTGACAAGAACAAAAAAAGAAGCGGCTTTCGCTAGCAAACGTTTCCAATCGATAATTCACTTGACAAGAACAAAAAAAAAGCGGCTTGCATTAGCAAACGCTTTCATTTGATAATTCACTTGACAAGAACAAAAAAGAAGCGGCTTTCGCTAGCAAACGCTTTCGTTCGATAATTCACTTGACAAGAACAAAAAAGAAGCGGCTTGCGTTAGCAAACGCTTTCATTCGTCATACCAATCATAGTGTTTCCCAATCAATCAATCAATCAATCAATCAATCAATCAATCACAACCAATCTAAATGATTTTTCTCCACCTTCAGCATTGATTTTACATATGTATAACCCTTCTGACAGATTATTAATGTCTATTATTTGATTACTAGAGCTTTCTCCTGATAGTATAAGTCTGCCTGTTACATCAATTATACTATAAGTTATACTAACAGAAGATTGGCTACCAAATTGTATGCTATTACTCGCTGGGTTAGGGTAGAGTCTCAATGCATCTAAAGTAGGATTAGAAACAGAAGTTAAGATTTCTACACCATCAACAGTAATTAGACAGCCATTTTGATCCGTTATATACACTGTGTAAATCTCACCAACTTCTCCAATTAGGAAATTAGTGTTTTCATAATTTGCACCATCAAGACTAAATAAATATGGAGCAATACCTCCCTGTCCTTCTACAAATATTGTGTCCAAATTTACGGTAGTGAACAATTCAAGAATTGCGGGTTCTGAAATGGTTACTGTTTGTGTGAGTTCATTTCCAAAGCTATCTGTTATCAAAACTTCATAATCAGCAGCACTTAGATTTTCAAAAACACCAGTAGTGTTCATTTCTGACTCTATCGAGTACGTATATGGTTCCAGCCCTCCGGTAACGGATGTTACTGATAAGCTACCATTATCTATACCATTACATGTAACATCAGTAAAGTCAATCGTAGCGTTACTTATAAAGTAATGAATAAAACTGCTATTTGTTATAGCACATTCATTTCCATCCTTAACACTAATAATATATTCAGAACCATCTTCTAATGTGTACATGTTTTCATCTGAATAATTAATTCCATCTACAGAATATGTATAAGAGCCTGTGCCCCCCATTGCATCAATAGTTAATTGATTTTCATTAACGTTAGTTGTAAGTTCTACTTGTGTAGGTTCAGAAATAATTATTGGGCTTGAGACCGATTCATTTCCATTTGCGTCCCTTATTGTAACAGTATATGTATCTGGACTAAGATTGGTGAATATATTATTATCACTGAAGTTTTCTCCATCAATACTGTACATAAATGGAGAGAAGCCTCCACTTACACTAGCGGTGATTTCACCATTATTATCCCCAAAACAGCTGATTGTATTAGTAACAAGCGCAGAGGTAATAAACCCATCAAATGAATATGAGATATTAAATATCTCATTAGAAGCATATCTCATTTGGTCATCGACAACGTCAAAAATGAATTGATCATTTTCACCTGATAAGTCAGTAATTATGTAGTTGATGCCTCCTTGATCTATATCAGATTGAGTAAAAATACCCCCTAATATTAAATTGTCGAATGTATTTGTAGTGCTATTGAATCTTTGAAGATTACCATTCTGCGGAATTGAACGTAGTGCAAAGAAAACATTCTCTGGATCTAGATTCTCAACTAACAATTGTTCCATAGAAACTAGTTTCTGTGTTTCATTTTGCAAAATATGATCATTGTTTTTAAGCACTATTGCTGACTCAATAGGGGCTGAAGAGCAAGTAGAGAGACTCCATTCTAATAATTCTCCACCGTCATCATCAAATGTGTCCTCAATTTCTAGTGTCCAATCTCCGGCCATGTTTTCTCCATTAAGACTCGCTAATAATTCGATAGGTTGAAATTTACCTGATATGGCAAAATCTCCTGGCTCACATGATCCTTCAAAACCCTCTGCAGTATTTGTTGCAAAGTCAGAAAATTGAATATTTAGATTGTCATTACCGCAACCAAATTCAGATTCTGGTACTCCTGGTCTATCAAATAATATTATCCTAGTGCCACTAGGAGATGTCAACGTAGCGATTAGATCACCAACCCAAGTGTGATTTATTGTCATTGAGACTTCTGTCATAGCGATAACTTCTTCGGTAGATATTGTGATCGTACTTGACACTGTTGATATCTCTGTTGGAATTATTACATTAGCTTCGATGGACTCTGTGTCACATATTAAACCTACGGTCTGGAAAGACTGAATCGGATTCCAATCAGCAATAAAGCATGATGACAGTGCTTTTACTCTCCAGTAATAAACACTCTGAATATCAAGCGATAAGCCTGAAGTCGATGAAGTATTAGTGATTTGTGTTTCTATTATATTTTCGAAAGATGGGTTGTCAGAGATCTGTACTTCATATTGAACAATAGAAGGATCGTTCTCCCATGTCAATGTTGGAAATATACTCACATTTGTTTCTGCGTCAGCCGGATAAGTAGTCACAATTATCGGTGCTGTTCCTGCAGTTACAATTAGCGTGATATCCTGATTAAGCGTAATGTTGGGACTAGAAGCCAATACATTCATTAAGTATTCTCCTGGTTCAACGTTCTGAAGGTCGCTAATAGATAAATTATATACTCCATCTTCAGTAACAGGGTTATCAGAAAATGTTGCTATTGCACCATCAGGAAGACCTAATAGCTCAAATGTAACTTCTACGTCTTCATCAAATTTAGTGTAATCTATTTCATAAGATGCTATTTGATCTATACAGGCGAGTACAACAGATGGTTGGATGATAGCAGAAAATGGAGCAACAATGGAAAAATCAGAATCATTTACATCAAGAAAAATACTAGATGCACACTTTACCATTAATCTACAATTATCAGAAAACTGAAATGGAACATCGATAAGCTCTTCTCCATCATTTGCAGTTCCTTCAAGAAGTAAGATGTCAAAATTGTCTCCTCCGTCTAATGAAAGGTAAACATCTACCTCCGCGCATGAAATTGGAGCTAGGTCAGTATTTGCAACACTCCACGATACTGTTTCTTGTGTACCTGCATTCCAAGTTGTTGATGCATTCTGTGAAGTCACTAAGAATGGTCCTGCCTGATCAGTAAAACTTACAGAAAGATCATCATTTGCGGTACAACCACCTAAAGGATTATTATCTCGAACCGTAATATTGAAATTCATATCACGATTCACACTTGGTAATACTTCCCAAGTGTTTCCGTTATTTCCTACTAAGATAGAAGACATACGTGGAAAATATCTAGTTGGACTCGTGATAGGATTATTTGATCTGAATGCTGGTCCTCCAGTATTGGAAGCCATAGGTGGCATGTCAGCTATTTCGTTATCTCTCTGTTCCCAACAATAAGTGATACCATCGTTATCTGCATCTGTTGCAGTTGCAGTTAATTCGAACGGAGTACTTATAGGAAGTACAAGTCCTCCACCAAACAAAGGTTCAAGTTCTGGAGCACTATTATTTATTGTTATTGTTTCGGCACACCCACCATTGCCCGCTACGACGAAATTCGCAACTTCTTGGATTGAGATTGAGTGAAAGTAATCGTCACTGTTATTTTGCACATTTGGATTACATATTCCGGCATAGCCCATGATCGTAGATGCACTACCTGGTTCCATTGCTGTGCCTTGATTTCTCTGGCATGAATTGTTTTGTGTATGATTACCTCCAAATTGGTGCCCCATCTCGTGAGCCACATAATCAACCCAAAATGAATCACCAGTTGGATTGCCTAAACCAGTTACACCTTGTGCTTTTCTTGTCGTACAAGGGCTTCTTAGAGATGCGATTCCTCCACCGCCTGTGCTATATACATGACCAATGTCATAGTTGTTAAATCCGATCACTTCATTTATATTAGCTTGGTTTTCCCCAAGCATTGTTCCGCCGTTGTTGTTCGTGTATGGGTCAGTACTTCCATTGAGATATATGAGTTCATCGGTGTTTGCTATTAACTCCATTGTAATCGCAAATTCTCTTTCATATATTCCGTTTACTCGGTTCAATGATGCATTATATTCTGCGAGCACATCTGGCACGTTTCCTCCATGGAAAGTGGCATATTCTCCAGTACAAGCTAGTGCTAATCTATATTTTCTTAATTGACAGTCACCGTATTTTGCTTGATTATCAATGGGCGCATAATTGTCATCTGGTGTTTCTACCGTGCAATGACCTTCGCCATCATGCAAGTGTTTAGTGAAGTCTTTTTTGTAGTATACGATATATGCATCTTCTGTTTCCTTTGCATATCTATCAATGTATATCGTTGGATGATTATCAGATAAAATAATCGCATTAATTCCTTTGTGAGAGATGCTCAGTTTGATGATAGAAGTTGGATCCTGCATATTAGTTCCTGTGTATGATTGAATCAACGGATACTTCGCAGCTAAATCAGGATGAAAAACATCGCTCCTTGTCATAGAGAACTTCGCCATTGATCCATCAGCAAGTGGGATATGCATTATGTTATTTACGCTCTCATCATCTTTGAATCTATCTGGAGAAGTGATGAGTCGTTTTCGTACTGTTTTTAGGTCTACTGTATATGTTTTAAATTTGTTTGGAACGATCTCACGAGTAAGATCTGATCTACTGTCTGTTATGTCTTTTTCACTTACAGGATTCCATTTCTGAGCCGTCGCTTGTACGAGGGATAAGATTGCAAAAACGAAAGTGGAGAGTAATAATTGATGATTTTTTTTCATTGGTGATCTTTTTAATATAGTAGGAGTTGCGTTTTATCTTTTTTTAATAATACCAAAGTGAATTTATTTATCTATTAGAATTATGTTGGTTAATATTAAAGCATGAAAATATAAATATTTCACTAGTAGGAAAGGGAGTTTTATGTTTTATTAAAACATTGCGTTGACGCGGACACCAGAAAATTGATTTTCTTTAAATGGAATTTCAATTTCGTCAGATAAAATTCTGTATTAACCTATCGTTTTTTTGCTGTAATTGTAAATAGTAACATATCATTTGAATATCTAATAAGTATAATATGTACTTTTGACGATAGAAACCGTTATATAATCTAAATAATACTCCATGGCAGTAGATGAATCAGTAATTTCAAAATTAGAAAAATTAGCGAAGTTAAAGCTGACTGATCTGGAGCGAACAGAAATGAAGGGAGATCTAGAGAAAATGCTAAATATGGTAGATAAGCTTTCTGAAGTTGATACAAATGGGGTAGAACCACTTGTATACATGCATGAAGAAAAAAATGTATTAAGAACGGATAAAGTGGCAAATGTACTGTCCAGAGAAGAAGGATTGAAAAATGCCCCAAATAGAGTGAAGACCTATTTTGCAGTTCCCAAAGTCATTAAAAAGTAAATAAAGGACCTCCTTGATATCAAAAACAATAAACGGTAACCTCACATGGAAAAATCACAAAAAGTAATATCAATAAACGATCTTAGAAAGACTTATGTAATGGGAGTAGAGGAAGTGCATGCACTGAAATCCATTACCCTAGATATCAATAGGAATGAATATGTAGCGCTGATGGGGCCTTCTGGTAGTGGGAAGTCTACATTGATGAACCTTTTGGGATGTCTTGATACACCGACTGCGGGCGATTATTTTTTAAATGGATCCAATGTAAGTATAATGGAAGATGCTGAATTGGCAGCTATTCGAAATAAAGAAATTGGATTTGTTTTCCAAACATTTAATTTATTACCAAGGTTAAGTAGTCTAGATAATGTAGCATTACCTCTAGTCTATGCTGGAATGAGCAAATCAGAAAGGAATGACCGAGCAGAGGCTGTTTTAGCATCGGTTGGTCTTGGAGATAGAGTAACACACAAACCAAATGAACTATCTGGAGGACAACGACAAAGAGTAGCCATTGCTAGAGCATTAGTAAATAGTCCAGCAATTATTTTGGCCGATGAGCCGACTGGTAACTTGGATACAAAAACATCTATTGAGATTATGGAGATATTCGAAAAACTTCAGAATGAGGGGAATACTATCATAGTCGTAACGCATGAGCCAGATATCGCAGAACACTGCCATAGAATCGTAAGATTAAGAGATGGACTGATAGAAACAGATACGATAAACGAAAATATTATCCTAGCGAGTGATCCAACTCACAGATATAATATAAGTTAAACTATAGCAAAAGACTTTTAAATATATCTTTGTCGGAACAATCAATATTATGAAGATATATACCAAAGGAGGAGATAAAGGACAAACATCACTATACGGGGGACGACGAATCTCAAAGGACGATATTCGGATTGAGTCTTATGGTACTGTTGATGAACTGAACAGCCATTTAGGATATTTGATATCTGTACTACCATCCGATATTGATCAAAAAGACTTATTAATAGAAATCCAGAATAGATTGTTTACGATTGGATCTAATCTAGCTTCTGATCCACAAAAAGACCTTCCTGTTCCAGATTTGAATGAGGAAGATATTCTCAAATTAGAAAATGCGATGGATAACATGGATTCATCTCTTGCACCGCTAAGAGCGTTTGTACTTCCTGGTGGTTCTGTGGCGAATAGCGCCGCTCACATATGCAGGACCGTCACTAGACGAGCTGAAAGAAGAATGATATCGCTTGCTTCTGTTGAAGAAGTAAATCCTATTCTGATAAAATACATTAATCGGTTATCAGATTACTTTTTTGTTGTTAGTCGGTATGTTGCTCATGTGTTAAGCCATGAAGAGACAGAGTGGGTGCCAAGAAAGAGTTGATTTAGATTTTGTTGTACTTTGTTAAATACTCTTGTACAAGTTTAGTGTTTGCTTTGCAATTGATTGCCTGTCGAATTTTCGCATTGCATATTGGTGGCCTTTGGTAGATATGGATTCTCTTAGGTGACTATCGTCTAACAGTGTGGTAATTGCATTAGATATAGAATTTATATTATTCGGATTGATATAAATACAATCTGGTCCTCCTGCTTCTTTCATTGATGAGGTGCCTGACGATATCACTGGTGTTCCGCATAGCAGAGATTCAGTGATAGGTAAACCATGGCCTTCATAGTGACTAGGGTAGACTAAAAATTCTGCCCGCTTATAGACTTCTACTATCTGATCATTTGTAATGTCGCTTCTCAGGTGTACAATTTTTTCTAGACCGAGAGAGTGGACTAATTCGATGAGAGCCTTTTTGTATTTATCTTTTCCACCGCCTACTATTACCAGACTTATTCTCTGATCAATTGGAATCTGAGCTAGTGCTTTGACGATGGCTTCGAAATTTTTTCTTGGTTCGATGCTGCCAACTGTAAGCATATAGTTTTCCGGTAATTCTAATTGATTCTGTTTTGTGTTAATTTTGAATGCATGGTAGAATCTAGGGTCGCAAGTATTGTAGATTACTTCTATTTTTTCTGGATCTACATTGTAGTATTTGATAATATCAGATTTAGTATGTTCGCTTATTGCTACTATTTTATCAGAAGTATTTATACTGTGTTTCCACTTGAGGTTATAGATTGCTCTATCTGTTGCAGGAAAGTATTCAGGGTGAGTCTTGAATATTAAATCATGAATCGTAACGACTTTTGCACATTTTACCTTGTTGATACTCCTTGGGAGTTCGTGTGTGAGACCGTGATATACTTCAATCTTATCTCTGTGTAGATCTTTACTCATACCATAAGTTCGCCACATTGCCTTATTCGAGGAAGGGGCTTTATGGGTGGAAATCCTATCATGTAATTTGAACTCATCTTCGTATTCGGTGAGCGTTATTGAAGGTGTGTAGAGATGATAGAATTCAGATGGGCAAAATTCATTCATGCAATTTATCAAGTTTCGGCTATAGCTGCCAAGACCTGTTTTATTGTTGAATAATCGTTTTGCATCGTACCCTATGTTCATTATCTATATTTGAATGCCAAAGATATATGATTTTATCTGACAAGATTTCATGTAAAGATTATAGATTTGTATTCAATGAATGATATCGACATTACATCTCTTTCTAGATTGATCAAAGGTGAATTGCTCACAGACGATTTGCACAAGACAATATATGCTACAGATGCTTCTGTATATAGAGAGATTCCCCTAGGAGTCGCTGTGCCTAGAGATACTGACGATGTAATTCAGATTGTGAGATATTGCCATGAAAATAAGATTCCTATTATACCAAGAGCGGGAGGTACGTCTTTAGCTGGACAGTGCGTTGGTATAGGATTGGTCGTTGATGTCTCCAAGTACATGAACAAGGTTATTAAAGTAGACGCTGATAATAACACAGTTACTGTACAGCCAGGAATAATAAGAGATGAGCTAAATCAAATACTAGAACCATATAATTTGATGGTTGGTCCAAATACCTCTACGGCAAACAGAGCTACAATAGGTGGAATGGTTGGTAATAATTCTTGTGGGAGTACTTCTATAGTCTTCGGGAATACAAGAGATCATGTCAAGTCGCTAGAAACCGTTCTTGCAGATGGAAGTCTTGCTGAGTTTGGATTTCTGGATCAAAAAGGAATCGATGCAAAGTGTGAAATTCAATCACTAGAAGGAGATATCTATAGATACACCTCAAACCTAATCAGGGATCAACAATTACGAGAAGAAATAAATGATCAGTATCCGAAATCATCCATTAAAAGAAGAAACACTGGTTACGCAATCGATGAGCTGATCTCTAAGAATGAGTCAGGATTGATTAATATGTGTAATCTGCTTTGTGGTAGTGAAGGAACATTAGCATTTACTACGGAAGTTACAATCGGACTAGTCGATTGTCCACCAAAACATGAAGTGCTTACTGCCATCCATTTTAGTTCTGTCGATGCAAGTTTAAGAGCTACGCCTTCGATTATGAAGCATCTCCCATTTGCTTGTGAATTGATGGATAAAACAATATTAGACTGCACAAGAGGTCAACGAATGTATGAACCTGATCGCTTCTTTCTAGAAGGTGATCCAGAGGCCGTTATGCTGGTTTCTTTCAAAGCAGATTCGGTTCAACTAGCTCAAACGGAGATTGATCGGTTGGTTAAGAATTTGCAAAATGAAAATCATGGGTATTCCTATCCAATTATCACTGAGAAAATAGATCGAGTCTGGAACTTGAGGAAGGCAGGATTGGGCTTATTGGCTAATTTGCCAGGAGATAAGAAAGCGGTAGCGTGTATAGAAGATACTGCTGTTGCAATCGAAGATTTGAGTGCTTATATCAGAGAGTTTACAGAGATCATGGATAAGTATGGACAGAAGTCAGTCTACTATGCGCACGCTGGTGCTGGGGAGATACATCTGCGCCCTATACTCGATTTGAAATTGGATTCAGATAGACAACTTTTCTATGACATCAGTCTTGCATCAGCTCGATTGGTCAAAAAATATAATGGGTCTCTAAGTGGAGAACATGGAGATGGGAGAGTGCGAGCTCCATTTATAAAGGAGATGTATGGCAACAAAATCTATGATGAATTTCAAAAACTAAAATCAGTTTGGGATCCTCTTCAGATACTAAATCCAGGAAAGATCGTAGATGCTGCTCCGATGAATGAATATCTCAGGTTTGATTCAAGTCATGAAGAGAGAACTTACGAAACAACTTTCGATTTCGATGCAACAGATGGTATATTAAGAGCTGCTGAAAAGTGCAATGGTTCAGGAGATTGCAGGAAGTTACCCTTGTCGGGTGGCACTATGTGTCCAAGCTACATGGCGACCCGAAATGAGAAGGATACTACTCGGGCGAGGGCTAATACATTAAGAGAAGTATTAACTAGGTCAAAAGGGAGGAATGCTTGGGATAACGAGGAATTGAAAGCAGTAATGGACTTATGTCTATCGTGCAAAGGGTGTTCGTCGGAATGTCCGTCTAATGTGGATATGAGTACGATGAAAGCCGAATTTTTGCATCAATATCAAAAAGAACACGGTATACCGTTTAGGTCAAAAATATTCGCAAACTTTAATGCTCTTAGCAAGTTTGGTTCAGTGTTCGGAGGATTAACCAACTGGGTAATGAAATCTGGACTAACTAGCGGTTTACTCAAGAAAATAATGGGGGTCAACTCGAAGAGGTCTCTTCCTTTGATAGCTTCACGACCTTTGAGGAGTAGATTTAATAAAGTTGTTGAAGAATATAGAGGTACACCTAAAATAAAGAATGTGTATTTCTTCTGTGATGAATTTACCAATTATAATGATGCTGAGATAGGGGAGGAAGCACTGAGGCTTCTGCTCGCGATAGGATATGATGTGAAGATCGTAGATCATGAAGAAAGCGGTCGTGCTGCAATCTCAAAAGGAGTCTTGGGTATAGCGGTGAAAGTGGCAAATAAAAATGTGAGTATTTTTTCAGAACTGATTTCTGAAGATTCACCGTTGATTGGTATAGAGCCTTCAGCGATATTGACCTTTAGAGATGAGTATCCTAAATTGGTTAAGTCTGATCTTAAATCTAAAGCTAAACTACTATCGCCTAATTGTCTCACCATCGAAGAATTCCTATTTAAAGAAGTCAAAAATGGACATATAAAGCCAGAAATGTTTGATTCGATGAATAGGAAGATCATGCTTCATGGTCACTGTCATCAAAAAGCATTGACTGACATTAATGAAGTGGCTTGGCTCTTGTCAATTCCTTCAAATCATTCTGTAGAGATAATTCCTTCTGGATGCTGCGGAATGGCAGGTTCTTTTGGTTATGAGAAAGAGCACTATAAAGTTAGTATGGATATCGGAGAGTTGGTCTTATTTCCTGCGGTTAGAAAAGCTGAAGATGAAGTGATCATAGTGGCAAGCGGCACTAGCTGTAGGCATCAAATATTGGACGGGACGGGCAAGAATGCAATGCATGTTGTTGGAGTGCTTTGGGCTAGCTTGTTAAAGTGATTCTATGCTTAGGTTTTTGTAACCGTATTAATTGTTTAGAATTAATACGGTTAAATGATAATTTAGAATAATTATCGTTTATCACTTTATGTTAATATATCATTGCAGGTAGCATTTTCTCTCATATTTATATTTAAATTGCAGCAACATAATAATTTTTTCTGTGTTCAGATTAATGAAGACAAATGAATTAAAACATCCATATGCTTACTACTGAAATATCTACTATACCATATTCTGATTTCTTACATAACTATAAAGAGACATTAAAGAGTGTTTTCTACGATAGAGATGATATCGAGAAGTTCACTCAAAAAAGAGGATTCCCTTCTTTAGTATTTAGAGATATTATGGCTAATGCCCCTTTATCTGTCGCAATAGAAACGAAATATGGAGGAAGAGGAGCAAAAGTGAAAGAATGTTTAGGGTTGTTGGCAGCTTCATCTTATGAGTCATTACCGCTTTCACTCACATTCGGAATTAATTTTGCATTGTTTCTTGAGCCAGTTGCCAAGTACGGTCAAGAATCGATTAAGCAAGGAATATTTGATCGTTTTCTGACGAAACAGAATATGGGAGGTTTAATGATCACAGAGCCAGATTTTGGAAGTGATGCATTGAGTATGCAGACAAGTAATACCAAAGTAGGTAATAAGTATCATATCAAAGGAACAAAGCACTGGCAAGGTCTAACAGGCATAGCTGATTATTGGTTAATGACGAGTCGACCGACAAAAGAAAATGGAGACCTTGGTAGAGATATTGATTTCTTTATCTGTGATGAACAGCAAAAAGAACAAAGAATAATAGTAGAAGAACTATATAATAATATTGGCTTATATCCAATTCCTTATGGATTAAATAAGGTAGATATCCATGTGCCTGAGGAGAATAGATTAATACCAGAATCTACTGGTCTAAAGCTAATGATTGATCTTCTACATAGAAGTAGACTTCAATTTCCAGGAATGGCGATGGGCTTCATACAAAGAATGCTTGACGAATCTATCAAGCATACAAACGAAAGAATTGTAGGTGGTAAGTCGCTTATGGAGTTAGATCAAATTAAACACGCTATATCTAGAATCCAAAGCGCATTTACGGTTTGTTCCGCTATGTGTTGGAAGAGTTCTGCTATGAGTGGTATTGATGTCAATGTAGCAACGAATGCCATAGAAGCGAATAGTATGAAAGCTTATGTGACTGATCTAATGCAAGAATGTGCACAGACATTTACACAACTGAGTGGAGCAAAAGGGTATAGGGAAGAAAGCTTAGGTGCAAGAGGTATTGTTGATTCTAGACCTTTTCAGATATTTGAAGGATCTAACGAGATGCTATATTCTCAGATCGCAGAGATGGTAGCTAAAATGATGGGAAGGAAGAAAATACCAAACCTCTACGAATATTTATCGCAATATGACCTAACATCTCATGTAGTTGACCGATTCAAATCTATGCTTAACTTTACAATAGATGGAAAACTTCCTCAACGGAAGCTAGTAGATCTTGGTAGAGTAATCAGTAGGGTAGTGTCAGCTGGTTTTGTAGCTGAAATGGCCGAGACAGGATTTAGACCAGATCTAGTAAGAGATAGCTTTGAAAATCTTAAACATGAGGTTTCTACATTCATTAGTTCTTATGAAAGTGCTACAACTACATCACCAATAGAAGGGTATTCTGAAGGTGGGAGTTGGTTGGAGTTTTGTTAATTGTAACACTGAAGTTGAAATCTTAGCGGAGTGTACTTGTAAACGTGAATGAAGAGACATTTAGCAAGCAAATAGTAGTTTATCCAAATCCTACTGATGGTATCCTATCGTTTTCAAATCTTACAGAGGAGATTAAAGATGTTATTGTAGTTAATACTGTTGGTGAAAAGGTATTTGTACCAATAAATAATTCTAAACAACTTGATTTGAATGGATTCCCTATTGGGCTTTATTCAATTATAGTTGTTCTACGAACACAAAGCCATAACTTTAAAATTCTTAAAATATAGGCCAGTCAATTCATCTTCTCTTCCAATTTCTGCAATAACCAAGGCTTACTACCAACACCTGAAGTTTCTTCTATTTCTATTTTTAGTTTTCGAAGTCCTTCTTTATCGCTGTCTCTTATATTGATAAGTCGTGTTACGTATTTTAATAGATTCTTGTACGTACCTTTTTTACGTGCAGAAATAGATTTTTCTCTATTGAGATATACACGGAAGGAGTTTATAAAACTATCCAAAGCATCGAATTCATCCAACTCGTAATAAGAAAGAAGAAGAATTGTTTTGGAGCTCAAGTTATATACTACCGAATTCATTTCTACCTCTTGGAGCAGTTCGATTACCTTGCCATAGTTGTTTCGATAGAACTCTATACGAGCTAGACTAAATGGAACAGAACTAGTCCTGTCGGTATCATTAAGTCTATCTTTATAATCCTCTACAAATTGCTCTGCCCAATCATATTCTCCAGCTCTAAGCGCAAAGAAAACGATGTTGTTGAAGTTGATCGCGATTATATGTCCATCATCAAAAACAGTTTCCTTTTCGAGGGCACCTTTATAGGCATCTAAAGTCTCCTCTTGAAAAGCTAGGTTCCCTTTGTTTACCATCCTAACACAGAAACTAAGTAATGCATCATATATATTTCGAATTTCTTCATCAGGGAAGTAATCTATGAATTCATCGACTTGCTTCTTTAATAAGAAGTAGCTCTCTTCATCATCTTGGTTAAGAAGTGTTTTTGAGATAGTATTATATATAGCGATAGGAGGTATGTTTTGCATCGCTTCATCTTCTATCATTTTATTTAATAAGTCTATGTAGTCGATGTCTTGCTCTATTGTCAAGATCTTTTTCCAGCCTAATAGTTTTACATAATGTTTTAGCTTTTCTGCGATGTAGAATTGATCTAAATATTTAACTGTTTCAGATATCTTGAGGTCACTCTCAATATTTTTAGATCTTTTTCTTGCTATTTGGAAATCAGAATACAATTGGAGTTTCTCGTTTTCATTGAAATACTTTGCATAAAGATATTCCGAAGATCTATTATAGGAGTGTTCTAGTGCCCTGTCTGAAGAAGCGGATACTGATTTGAATAACTTCTCTATCTTTCTTGTTCGTACAGCTTGGAGCGTCAGGTTAGCCCTGAGGAATTTATTATTGTCATATGCCTTTTGAGCAATGAAATCTTCGAAAATTTTCAATAATTCAGAATGGAGTTTTCTATACTTAGTATCATTATATTTTTTTCCAGGAAAGACAACCTCCCAAATCAATTCCTTTGTTAATGAATCATTCAGTTTACCCTTTACGAGAGGTTCGTATATTTCGTATAGTGCGATCAGGTTCTCATTCATATTAAAATATGGAGAACTAAGATATTTTCTGAAGCTATTTAGTTCATAGACAGAGAGATGTTCTAGTGCAATATATACTTTTGAATCAGTCATTTATATATGTAAAATATAGATATGGAACAAATGTACACAAATCAATATTTATTATGACTACAATGTATAATCAATCTCTAATTGGAATATGAGAGATATATTTAGAATCTAACTGTTATACCACCGAGTAAGTTTCTACCAAAGCCAGGGTAGTAATGATAGTTAAGATATTCTCTGTCAAGAAGATTATTACCACGAACCCAAATACCTATATTCTTTATGAAATAGTAATCTACTCCTACGCTTAGGTCTAATTGTTTGTTTCCTGAGATTAATTCATCAGTAAATGGGTTTCTCCAGAAAATTTGATCTGCGAGATTAAGGTCCGCTCTCACAACTAATTTTTCATTGAGAAGTGTAATTTTAGAATATGCATTATAGTTATAAGATGACATGTTAATAACATTTTCTAGTGTTTCAGGATTAAAGAAATTTTGATTTACAATTCCACCAACTGTTACTTTTTTATTTACCTTAAACTCTATATTTGCATTCACAAATACATTCGTCATATTATCAAATGTCTGTCTTAAAAGGATTCCGTTGTTATTCCTATCGAATCTTTGATCTTTAATATCTTCATAACCAGCTGAGAAGTTGAAAGTCAAAAAATCTCTTACCTTTCCTCTCACACCTCCATAGAACTGTTTCGCTATCGTATTCCTTTGTTCTGTCGCAAGCGGACTTACAAATGGATTATTAGCATATTTATTGACTAAAGAATTCACTTCTACCTTTTGATCAACACCCAAGTAAACTTGAACGCTATTTTCTAGTATAGATAGATTCGCTTCAGCCTCTACAAATGGATTTGTACCATTATTATCTATAAAGACATCTGCCAACGCGCGCATTGTAAATGATCCAATACTAAATTGTACTCCAGGTTTTATGATATATAGTTTTTGTAGGGTAGTATCGGAAGAAAAATAATCTAAATCATAGAAACTTGCATCCGCGTCAAGGATCACAGAAAAATTATCAGAAAACCTCTTTTGAGTATTCAGTCCAACTCCGAATCTTAATTCTGAAGCATCAAACCTATCTTCCATTCTAATTATACCTCCATTAAGATTGACTTTATAGTCAAATCCACCACCTGTAGTTTCAATATTTTGAAAAGCGAATTCTGTTCCTACATTTAGTATATCTCTCCTTATATCCTCAACATCTGTTAGCGTTTTAGCATATACGGTGTCATATAGGTTTCTAAAATCATAGTTGCCACCCAAGTCTAAACTTATTTTATTGTTTTCTCCGATTCTGTAGCCTCCTTTGATATTCAGAGAAGATTCATAGAATCTTCGGTTGTCTATTTCTTTACTATCATCTGCTCCGTAATAGTGTCCATCTATCATGAAATCGTATTCATCTCCTTTTACAAACTGGTAGCTGGCATCTGCATATGGAGACTTTAGATCACCATATCCTAACCGAGTGAAAAAGTGGTCTACGTTTTTAGGAGCATCAGCGTTCATAGCCAATGGTTTGATGACCGGGTCGGGGTATTCGATATCTACGGGTACGATTGTGATATCGTAGTTGTAAGTCTTCTCAACAGGTATGACTGCTTTTACCTTAGGTACAACATTGATTCTTTTGGCATCAGATAGTTTCGCTTCGAATGCTTTGATAACCTGTATTTGATCTACTTCAATTTTGCCTGTATTGCTTATTACAGTATCTCTTTCGGTAATTAAAGTATCCTGTGCATTTATTTGTAAAGCTGAAAATGCGAATATTATATAGAAGAGTATTTTTTTCATATGTTTAAATTTTATTTCCCATTAAAATAAACGATTCTTGTTCAATCATCTCTTTACTTGGGTTTCTGAATTTGAATACCATATTTTAAAAAAGTAAAAATTTAATGGCATTAAACTTATCCAAAGCTTCTAATTAATTCCTCGGTCTCCAAAATTAAATCATTGGAAATTGATAGTATTAATTTTATTAAGATTCAGATATGAATTCCTTAGTTTCCGCTAGTATCTAGCTCTAGCGTACCATCTGCATTTTCGGTTTTGATCCTATTGCTTGCTGATTCTTTTTGTTCTATGATATTTAATTTCGTTTTTGCTTCTTTTAATAATGCTTCATTTGAGCTGAAATTCTCAATGATGGCTTCTACGGCTGCTCTGGCATTAAGTAAGTCTCCTTTTGCAACATATACGTCTGATAGTAGCAGGATACTCTTTGCAATCCAAGAAGGGTAGTTTTTGTTTTTTTCATTGGCTGCATTTGCCTTATTCTCGGCACCTACAAGATCATTTTTATCCAACGCTATTTTTGCCAGCATGTATCTTGATTCTGCAGCTTGATTATTATTGGATAGTGCTGCTACTTGCTGGAATGCTGCAGTCGCTTGATCAAGTTCTCCAGTTTTATATGAAACCTTGGCTAAGTAGTACATTGCGGATGATTTATCATCATTGGTCGCTAATGGATTTTGATTGACTTTGTTGCTATAAGACTTCACTCCATCGTCATTTCCGATTCTGAATGCACTTCGCATCAATCCTAGTTGAGCTTGATACTTGTCTTCAGGGTTTTGAGTTTGTTTTTCCCATAGTCCATAGTACTTGTATGCTTTATTGAAGTTTTGATTGTGGTTGTAACTAATTAGTGCCGCTTTTTTAGTTGCACGTTCATAGTAATCACTTATTCCTTCTTTGATTATAGCTTCATAATCTCTAAATGCCGAATTATACTTTTTGAGAAGAGAAAGACTTTCTCCTCGGAAGTACCTTGCATTAAGCCTATAATATCCAGAACTATATACTTTTAGATAATCATCAAACGCTTCGATGGCTCTATCATAATTTGCATTTTGATATTGTATTTCTCCAATTCTGTAGTTGATGCTATCTTTTGTAAATGCAGATATTTCATAGCCAGGAATAGTCTTTAGAAAGTTGAAATATTCATCTGATTTACCTAAATCATCAATGTATATTTCTTCTATTGCGATAAGCGCCTCTTGTGATTCTTGGGGATTAGGGTTATTTGTAAATACACTTTTGTAGTAAGCTAATGCACCTTCAGCATCTCCTTCATTATAATTGATCAGACCTAGTTTTAGGTTTGCCGCATTGATGAGGTTAGATCTACCTTTATAATCTGTTCGTAATTTACGAAATGCATTAGCGGCTGGTATCGGACTTCCGAGAGCGAGATATGTGTCACCTAACTGAAGTAGGGCATCATCTGCATAATCGGAGTCTGGATGATCGTCAGTAATTTTTTCCATTGTGATGACCTTTTGATATGGTTCGCCAACAAGCCCTTCTATTAATCCTTTTTGGTACAGTGCGTATACATATCCAACAGCCTGTCTGTCTATACTTTGATCGTAATATGTGACAGCATCATCATATCTGTTTATTTTAAATAGACAGTCACCGGCTCTCAAGTAAGCATCTGGTAGCACTCTTTCGTAGATAGCATTACTTTTAATCTTAGATTCATTTCTATTGATACCAAGGATCGCTTGTTTGAATTCTGCCGCAGCATCTACAAATTGATTCGTTTTTAAAAAATTATAGGCCTGATTGTAATGGGCCATATAAGTTTGCGACTCTTCTGGGAGATTTGTTGCATTTTTTGCAGCTTGTTGATATTTGTCAAAGGCTAAAATGCTATTCTCATAATCCCCTTCATTTGATAACATATTGGCTTCCCAATATGTCGATTGTGCAACTAGTGATTTATTATAAGGATACTTACTTGACTTGGTAAACATCCTTTTTGCTTCTTCAGATTTACCTTCGGCAAGGTATTGGATCGCCCTATTAAAGGTTACGTCTTGATACGTTTTTTCTAATTCGGTGTTAAGATTTGGAAGTGACTCTAGAATACTAATAGCATTATCGAAGTCACCTGTATTGACCAATATATCATTTATGATAGATTGAGTCTCTGTGTAGTAAGGAGAAGTTTCCTTTACATCCATGAGCACATTTATCGCTTCTCTTTCTAAACCCATTTCGGCGGAGAGTTTACCATAATTGAAGGTAGCCTCTTCTTTCATTCCAAGATCGTAATCCATTTGGCTTACTTTCTTGAAGGCAGCTCTCGATGATTGTTTGTCGTTTTGTTTTTCATAGCAATCCGCTAAGTAGTAGTTGACCACTTGACCAATTTTACTGTCTTCAAGATTAATCTCTAAGAAATTATCGATTGCTCTGTCACAGTAACCTAATCTATATTGCGTAAATGCAAGTTGGTAGAACTCCTCTAAAGTCAATGCATCAGTATTATCTTCGTAGTATTCGAGATGGGGTAGTGCCTTCTCAAAGTTGTTTCTTTGGAAGTATGTCTGACCCAGTAGAAGACGAATCTCTTTTTTCTTTTTTGTATCTGGTTTTTGAACAGCAGTTTCACCATAACTAATCAGTTGATCATAATTTTTCTCTGCGAAATAGATCTGGGCGATATAGTAAGGGATCTGAGATTTATAGATGTAATTATCTTCGACTCTTTGAAAGCTTTTTACAGCATCATCATAATCTCCATTGAAGTATTCGCACATCCCAAAGTAGTAATTAATAGGATAGAAAAATTTATTCTGAATATTTTTAGAATAGCTAAAACTGTACTGTGCTTGATCAAATTCCTTTTTAACAAAATGACAATATCCTTTTTTGAATGACAGTTCACTCATCTTTATTTCTGAAAGCGCATCTATATCTATCTTTTCAAAATATTCTATAGAAGAAGCATATTGTTTTTCATTGTAGTAATAGTTACCCAATTCGTAGGTAGCATCTGTGATGAGCGGCGAAGGGTGGTTTTGATCTACAAAGTATTTCAGATTCTCTTCTCCTTCAGGCAGTTCTAATCTCAATTCTGAAATATGCTTCATGGACTGTGCTCGAATATAACTATTCAGCTTCTTTTTCGATTCCTGTGTGCCATGCGTTCTATCAAGATATAAGTCTATGTGATGGATTGCTTGGCCATATAGTTCTAGGTCAAAATATTCTTGAGCTTTGGTCCATTGTTCGAATGTGTTGTCGAAGTAAGCCGATTCTTGACTGTATGAGGTTGTAGCATAACAAGTTAAGCACAATGTCAAACAAATATATAGTGGAGATAACTTTGATTTCATAAGTATTTTTTTTCCTAAGATCGTCATTGGGAATAGACTCTATTGGACTATGCGTTTTTCTAAGCACATAGATTTAACTCAAAACTTAATTGCAAAAGTATGAAAGAGTTACGTATTAGAATAATTTTGGATATTATTTGTTTTGTTAAACT
>CALKXE010000198.1 GCA_938003955.1 uncultured Saprospiraceae bacterium
AGAACTATATCACTAATTGATAGCTTGCCTCCATCCTTAAGTACTCTATATGCTTCTTGGAATACGTCCCCTTTGTTGAGGGATAGATTGATAACACAATTAGATATTACATGGTCTGTCATATTACCTTCAAGCGGAAGCTTCTCTATATCACCTTTGATAAATTCTACATTCGTATAGTTTGCTTTTTTAGCATTTTTATTCGCTAATGCTAGCATGTCTTCAGAAAGATCTACGCCTATGACACGGCCATTGTCTCCTACGATTCGCGATACTATAAATGCATCAAACCCTGCTCCTGATCCCAAATCCACTACAGTTTCGCCCGTTTTAATATTAGCCAATGCCGATGGGTTTCCACATCCTACGCCTAAGTTTGACCCTTGTGGGACGTCCGAAAGATCCTCTTCGGAATACCCGATTGCTTTTCCTATTTCATTTGCATTTTTTGTTGGGTCACAACAAGCAAAGATCTTGGAAAGCATTCCTGAATTTGTTGACTTAGCTAGTTTTCCATAGCTATCTATTACTGACTTTTTTATTGTGTTTGTATCCATTGTATGTTATTCTATGATTAATTAATAACACAAATATCAGTATGGTAATATTGGTATGACTTGACCTAGGTCAAGTTCGGATTTTTGTTTTTGAGTGGAAGAGTTATTGTGGGCTAACAATGAATAAGTGTCAGACACCTTGGAGGTGTCAGACATTGTGGTTTTACAATCTAGCTTTTAGAAATCTTCTTGCGGATTCTACTCAATGTCTCAGGGGCAACTTGAAGATAAGACGCTAGATAAATTAGAGGCACTCTTTGAAGTAACTCACCTTCATTTTCTAATACTTGTATATATCGATCTGTAGCGGATAGGTCCCTCAGGAATCTGTGATGACACTCCGTAGTTATGAATTCGTTTTCTGCAGCCAGTCTTCCTAACTGTTGCCAAAAAAGATCTTTTTCATAAAGCTTTTGCAAAGATATATATGGTATTACCCAAAGACGAGATGGCTCAATAGCTTGAATAGCAATGTCACTTTCTGAACCAGTGATTAAGCTGCTATAAGAACATGTTATGGTGTTTTCTTTACAGAAGCAATTTGTTACTTCTTTGCTGTCAGTGTTATAATGCAGCCTTAATAATCCCGTTTCTATAAATGCGATACTTCTACAAACCCGGCCTTGTTCTAAAAAATATTCTCCAGCTTCTAACTCTTTTTTAATGAGGTGAGGTTTAATCTGTTCGAATACTTTCGGAGTATAATGAGGGAACTGTTGAAGATATTTATTGAATGCTTCCATTATCTTGTTTCTGCTTAATAAGTAATGATTTCGGGTTTTTGTAGTCCTCGAAAGGTGTATGGCGCCAATAAAAGTTTATCAAAAAAAATATGAATTATTAATTATTGTCCTCTTTCTATTTTCTTGCTTCGTCATGTATATGAATTTCAAATTTATAAACTTTAAAATAAAAACAATGAAGAAATTTTTAGTAATCTATTATGCCCCAGCAGAGGCAATTGGAAAATTGGCAACAGCAACAGAAGAAGTAAAGAATGCAAGCTTAATACCGTGGATGGCTTGGAAAGCTGCGCATGATGTTAATATAGTAGACTTCGGTGCACCACTGATGCCAGGTGTCGGAAGAGGAAAAGAGGCTGAATGGACTCAAAGTACTAAAGAGGTCAGCGGATATTCAATAGTACAAGGATCTGACCTCGAAAGCACAAAAGCAATGTTTGCGGATCACCCACATGTTGCATGGGCTCCTAATTGTTCAATTGGGATCTATGAATATGCTCCTATGTAATCCAATTATTTAAAAAACTCAAAACTTAATTTATGAAACCTAATTTCCTAATACTTATTGCGACATCAGTGATTCCTTTCCTCATAGCATTTGGCTGGTACCATCCAAAATTATTTGGAGGCGATAACTGGACAAAAATTGCAGGGCTTACTGAAGCCCAAGTAAGTAATCCAGTTAAAGTGACAAAACTATTATTAACACTACTTCTTAATTTTCTGATAGCTTTCGGCTTATACAATCTTGTTGTACACGAAAGTGGTGTATTTGGAATGTTAGGCGCTGATCTTGAAGCAATGAAAACAGGCACTGCAAAGGCATTCTTAGCTGAGTATAGTGGGCATGACCAAAATATAGGTCATGGATTGATTCATGGCTTAGTGGCTACAATTCTTTTTGTTGTGCCTTTGCTTGGATACACGACAATATTCGATAGGAAGAGCGGAAAGTACTTCTTGGTAAATCTCGGGTTTTGGATGATCTCCTTGACTATAATGGGAGGAGTAATAGCTAAATGGGGTGGAATACCAGTAGTGTAGCTCCACATATCGTATTAATTATTAATTTTATTGAAACTATTAAAACTAAATTATGAAAGATTTTATGTTGATTTTTATTGGTGAGGATTACTCCGAACTAGGGTTGTCTCCAGAAGGAATGCAAGAACGAATGAGCAATTGGTGGGTTTGGCAATCAAAAATGGACAAACAAGGAATATGCAAAGGTGGCAACGCACTGCACCCAACAGGCATGCGTTTGTCTGGCTCTGATAAAGTAGCTACTGATATGGCATCCGCTGAGTTAAAAGAACTAGTTGGTGGATACTATATAGTAACTGCAGAAAATATGGAAGGCGCATGTAAAATAGCTGAAGACTATCCTGATTATGACATTGGAGGAACATGCGAGGTCAGAGAAGTAATGGTATTTGACCGATGAAAATAGAAGGAGTTGTAGATCATCTTTTCCGGCATCACCAGGGAAAGATGATCTCTACATTGACTAGGATCTATGGTCTATCTAACCTAGGAATGATAGAGGATGCCATCCAAGATACATTTATTACTGCAATGATTCACTGGAAGAACGGCATACCAGAGAATCCTGAAGGATGGCTTACCGCTGCATCTAAGAACCGCGCGATTGATCTACTCAGGAAGGTGAAAGCAGATGATAATCGAATTCTCAAACTAGATAATGGTCCGTCCGTAATTTCACTAAATGATATGTTTCTACCAGATCAAATAGAAGATAGTCAACTAAGGATGATATTCACAGCTTGTCACCCGAAACTAAATCCCAAGGATCAGATAGCCTTTGCATTAAAGACAATAGCGGGATTCAGCGAAAAGGAGATAGGTGCTGCACTATTATTGAAATACGAAACTGTCAAGAAGCGATTAGCGAGAGCACGTAAAACGATTCAAAGCCAAGAAATTAAATTTGATATTCCAGATAAAAAGGAAATTGGTCGAAGGATCCAAGAAGTGCATCAAGTACTCTATCTGATTTTTAATGAAGGATTTCAATCCACTAAGAAAGATCAAGTGGTAAACAAGGACTTATGTGGTGAGGCCATGCGATTGTGTACTTTATTATTAAAGAAAGAACATCTTAGATCTGGGGAAGGTTATGCATTATTTGGCTTGTTTTGTTTTCATGCAGCACGATTGGATGCAAAAGTCCAAGGTGAAATGATAATTGATCTCAAAAATCAAGATAGATCAAAATGGGAGAAAGACTTGATCGCAATTGGGCATAATGCTATGTATCAGTCTACGAAGTATGATGTTATGTCTAGATATCATATAGAAGCGGCTATAGCCGCAGAACACACCAATGCGAAATCATTCGAAGAAACGAACTGGATGAATATACTGGAATACCATCTCATGCTTCACAATAGTGATCCTACTAACTATTCTGCAATGAATATTTCTATCGTCCTCATCCAACTCGATAGATTAGACGAAGCCAAAATTTATCTGGATATTATTGATCCTGACAAGTTAGAGAATAGAGCTTACCTATACTTCGGTATCAAGGCGGAATATCATACAAAGCTAAAGGATCTTAGTAACGCAATTCTTTGTTATGATCTAGCCTTAAAAAACGTAACAAACCAAAGCGAGAGGAATTATATTGAGGAAAAAAGAGCGTCTATTGAAAAGATGAAATAGTCATCTTTAAAGGCTAATTGGAATGATGAATTAATGTCCAAAAAATACTGTCAGACATTATTTGTTTTTCTTTTGAGTTTCATAAATGTTTTTTGCCAGAGTTAGGACTTCACTAAGATTTTGTGGCAAAAATGAAGCGTCTTTTGCCTCCTGCTTATGCGTTACATCTTCGATGTTTAATAGTTTTTCGATATGGGTTTCTATATAATAAAGAGGTTTTGGCTTTTTGAAATCTGAAATTAATACTGTTGTTTGAGCACCTCCATGCTCAGCAACAAGATCAAATACAATCGAAGAGCTATTCTCACTTTCGATTTTTCGTCTTTTTACAAAGAATTGATTTACCAATTCTTTCTTTGAATACCAGCTTTTACTTTTGAAGCTAATTGGTGATCCTGATTGAAAATTGATAATATTTTCTGTGATCGTAATAGTCGTTTTTCTTAGCATAGTAGCTAGTCCCCAATAGAGAAGCAAAAACGGAAAAATGAAAGGCAAAAATAGCGTTAGATTATTTGCATTAATTGTTATTCCTGCAGAGAAAAAATTGAGTTTAAGTATAATAAGAAATAAAATTGATCCTATAATGAGTAACATTTTATACCGTTTGAAATGTCTATGGAGAATGATAATTCTTGTTTTATTTTCACTTGTAGAAAGAATTATTCCTTCTGGCTTATCTACGTTTTTATAAGACTTGTCTCTTGTAATGGCATCTTCCGCATCAATTCTGAATGTAGTTTGACACAATCCACATTGAGCAATAAGTGTATCTAAGTTATAGTCAGATTCTGACAAGTTTTGAGCACATTTAGGGCAGGATATTATAAGCATAGTATTGATCTTTTGGGGGTTCTAATAATAGTATAGCGCTATCGATTTTTATTATTATTTGCCTTTTGCATGATTTCAACAAACTTAAGCATCTGCGCACTTTTAGGATCTACTTCCTGGCCAGATCTATGTTCTGAGATGAGCGTAATGTCCTTTATGTTAAGATGATTCTCTATCAGCCTTTCCACGTAGAATGCTTCTGATTCTTCTTTGAAAATTGAAAACAGCTTAACATCTTCATTGTTAAAATTAGCCCATAGATCATAGTTGTAATGATTGACACTATTGGTAGAACCAGCATGGACTTTTTTTACAAATACTTGATCTATATCGTCAGTGTTACATTCGATCTCTTTGAGAAAAAGAGTAAGGGGTTGATGATAAATATTCATTTTACCATTTTCAAAGTGTATGATGGTTTTATTAAAATATTCTTGTGATCCCTTGTTGAGTAGCCATATACCTAAAATGCTAAATATACTTGTAATCAGCCCGCCAATAATTTGCCAATTGAGAATTAGTAGGATAGCAAAGGGGAGAGTGAATAGAGTCACTATGACCCCAAAAATGAGATGAAATTTGTAGTTCGAAAAAGTGCGCCAATCGAATTCAATCGTATAGCCAAATTCATCTTTTATTTCTCTAATACCTGGAATTGGTTGTAGTTTTTTTTTGTACGACCTATCAACACTAGCTAATTCGACTTTGGTGAGGTCGTGTAATGTGTTGCATTTCGTGCACAAAGCTTTGTTTGTCTTTACATTTATATTGGCACTGAGGAGGTCTTCCTTGCAGTTCGGACATTTTAATTCCAGAATA
>CALKXE010000199.1 GCA_938003955.1 uncultured Saprospiraceae bacterium
TCCTGAAATAGGATCCAAATTGTTTTCTTATCCCAAATTCAAGACCTATCGAATATTGATTGAATAAACTAGCACCTGTATTGTCATAAACAGCATTTAAATGATATCTAAATGTTGGCTGTAAGAAGGGTTGAATATTCGTAGTAAGGTTATAATTTAAACCAAATCCAACAACAGCAACTAATTGAATTTTTCTGAAATTCAGCTCTTTTTGATTTGTAAAATCAATTGATGTTTTAGTCAATTTTAGATTTGTTTCTTTTATATCTGCAGATGATATATAAAGATGAGGAGACAATCCAGATTCGATAAAGAATTGTAATTGTTTATTTTCTTTAAATTCATATTTGACTATGAGAGGTAATTCCCAATACTTATGAATCAAAGTTAATTGAACAAATTTCATAGTACTGCTGATCGGCACTCCTCTAGTATGCCAATTAACAGATGGTAGAGATTCAAAAGGACCAAAGCTAGATCTAGGGTAAAGTGAGTTTATAATAGAATAGCCATCACCTATCTTAACATAACGAAGCCCTGTTTTAAAATATAAATTATCATATATCCTAAAATTAAAATTCATACCAATTCTATGTGCAAGAATCCCTTTTTGGTGAGCATCATAACTATCTCCACCCCATGCGGATGGAAATAATTCATCACCATTTGAAATATTAGCATAATCAAAACTACTTACTATATCAATAGACATATCCTTTTGAGAAATGGAAATGGATGAATATAATAGGCAAAACAGTAATATGTAATTCTTCATTGTAATTCGTTTATCGTTAATCTAGTACCAAATTAACGATAAACGAATTATAATATTTCGCATAGCCCAAATGCGGTAATTTGGCTGTTAGATGTGAAAATGTAATGAAACAATTGGAAACCATGGAAAAATGTCTTATTTTTGGGACATAATTCAATTGGTGAGATATGAAAGACGATTATACATATGTTAATTATAATACTCAGAGTGAATCAGTAGCATCTGAAAGGCTAGTAAAGTATGAATCAAAACACACTAATACGTTTTTTAGCGATTTCCAGATCTTACTAAACGATAAATTAAAGGTAGTAGCCGCTATTCAAGATGGCCTACCCAATAGCTATTATAAGGAACTACTGATACATATGCCACTTACGGAATCAAGATGGGCATCTATTCTTAATGTATCCATCAAATCGCTTAGAAGATATAATGAAGGAGACCATATTTTCAAACCTATTCACTCAGAAAAATTAATAGAAATGACAGAAGTGACATTACAAGGTCTAGAAACATTCGGTGACCAATCTAAGTTAAACCTTTGGTTAAATACTCCATCTATGGCATTTGAAGGAATAACGCCAGTGGATCTTTTGTCTGATTCATACGGCAAAGATCTTGTTATGGAAGAATTGATAAAAATTGACCACGGTATATTTTCATAATGAAGTGTTTTAGACTATCTAAGATTAAATATCCAAATCATCTTTCGGGTGACGGTGCTTACAAGGCTGGCGGAAGATGGAACAGCAAAGGGATTCGCATCACATATACAGCCTCTAGCAGAGCTCTTGCTATGGTTGAACTCTATGTTCACATCTCTCATAATATGATTCCCGCTGATTTAGTAATGATCACAATTGACATACCAGACAATATTAGTATTCCGTATCTAGACACAAGTAGTCTTCCTGACGGATGGAACAAGATCAGTGATAAAGGACTTGTAAAATCAATTGGGGATCAATTTATTAACGAAGGAAAACACTTAGCCTTGTACGTACCATCCGCAGTCGTCAAAGACGATCTAAATCTACTTATAAACCCAATGCACAAAGATTTTCACAAAATAAATATCATAGAAACATCCCCTTTTCTGATGGACAATAGAATGTTTAGTTAGATTACAATCAGAACTAAACACTCTATATCACCCGACACCATTTTTCTATATCGAGAATTTATTAATCCTTTATTACTTCCTTATACTTTCGATACTCTGCTCCCACCTTCTTAAATAAAAACAATAATCCTATCATATTAGGAAATACAAGAGCCAATATCATAGCATCAGAAAACTTAATCACAGCATCTAATGTAACCGCAGCTCCCAATACAGTGAATATTAAGAATATTACCTTGTAAGTAAGATCCATCGCTTTACTTTTCCCAAATAGATACTTCCATGACTGTAGACCATAATATGACCATGAGATAGCAGTAGAAAATGCAAACATCACCACAGCAATAGCAAGAAGATAAGAGAACCCTGGAATAGAACTATCAAACGCCATCGATGTAAGATTAACCCCTCCTACCCTTTCTCCAGTAGCGATCATCAGCACTTCATTATTCAAGCTATCTCCATACTCGAATGCGCCAGACATATTGAAGATTACGATCACCAAGGCAGTCATACTACATATTACTACTGTATCAATGAATGGTTCGAGAAGAGCCACTAAACCTTCCGAAGCGGCAAACTTAGTATTGACAGCAGAGTGTGCTATTGCGGCTGATCCAGCCCCAGCTTCATTAGAAAATGCTGCTCTACGAAATCCTTGAATCATAGCACCGACGATTCCCCCTACAATAGTGGCTCTTGGTGAAAATGCTTCTGATAATATTTGACCTATCGCGTCATCTATGAGACTGAAGTTCATTCCTAAGATTATTAAGGTAGACAACACATAGAATGCAGCCATAAAAGGAACAACCTTCTCAGTTACCTGAGCGATTCGTTTGATACCACCAATGATAACAATACCAACAAGTACGGCAAATACACACCCTATGATAGTTCCGGCAGAAGGGCTTTCTATACCAAACCGTGTTATGATTTGCGCTGCGGCTTGATTAGACTGAAATGCATTACCACCACCAAACGAAGCACCAATACAAAAGACAGCGAAGATTACACTGACAACCTTTCCAATTTTCGCGAACCCCATCTCTTTAAGCCCTTTTGAAATATAATACATCGGACCACCATAGACGTTGCCATCTGCATCAATATCTCTATACTTTACTCCTAGTGTACATTCTACAAATTTAGTTGACATTCCTAAGATACCTGCAACAATCATCCAGAAGGTCGCTCCAGGGCCTCCTATCCCTATAGCTACGGCTACCATCGCAATGTTACCTAAACCTACTGTTCCTGAAACTGCAGTTGCTAATGCTTGGAAGTGATTTACCTCTCCTTGATGACTTTCGTCTTTGATCGTATCTACAATATCCTCATCAGATAAGTTTACTTGTAATTGTTCGTTTGTTTCGATGGACTCTAAGTGATCATATTTCCCTCTCACTACTTTGATTGCTGTCCAGAACTCCCTGATATTTACAAAGCGGAAGTAGAATGAGAAGAATGTTGCTCCTCCCATAAGTATGATCAAAACAAATGGAACGGAATAATCACCATATCCAACTTCTGTAAAAACCAATTCGTCCCACCAATCAGCGATTGGCATAAAGGCATCATTTATTTTTTCATCTAATCCTTGTGCGAAGCATCCATTCTGGAAAATGAATAAAGCAATGATTATGAGTAATAAGTTTCTAGTTGATAAAGATTTCATAGATAGATTTTGGATTCTTGATTAATAATTTTCAAGTTGCCAAAATGGGAATCTTCGTACTCCTGTACCTGTAAAAGTCAGAAATGTCTACGAAATGTCGGAAATGTCTCTACAGACAAAATAATGCATAACTCTGAAAGTCAGTAATTTAAACTACAATCAAGTTTTCTTGTGGAATTCCTAATCTGACCATTCTTTCCTTGTTGTTTGATACTTCAAACAGGATTTCCTTCAGTGGAATCTCATGTTCTTGCTTTGACCATAGTCCTTTACCATATACACCATCAAGTATAGAATGGATGAATCTTTTGATTTCATTGTGATCATTGATATCATAAGTCTTACCTGTTCGCACATTAGATTTAGGCTTTATCTCTAGCCATCCTTCACCCGAACCTGTCTTGCGATCCATGAATAATTTAAGTAAATCGTAATTTTTATTGGTAAGACTGACTTCTTTAGACTCATTAACAATCAATCCATCAATAGACAGGATATTATTAAATGATCTACCACTCTTGACCTTTGACAGTTTTAGAATGATGTCTTTACTTTTGATATGTATTCTCTCTGTGAGGTCTTTCACCCAGCTAAGTGCCAAAGCAAAAAAGATCATAATTAAGGACGTCTTAAATATGGCAGAAAATAGTATCTGATTGTTGCCATTATCAGACAATTTGAATATTTGTGCAGCGAATATAATAATAACACACACCGCTGAAAGCACCGCTAAGAGAACTAATCTCCTCTTTGTAAATGACTCCCATAATACAAAGCCCAGTACAAGAAGCGTAAGAATAGAATAATAAACATCCAACTCACTTATCAACGAAATGGAACTATTCGAATAGAACTTACTTATCGTCGGTAATAAAGAAAACAAAAAAGGTAAGCCTACAATTATCGGCCAATATTTTGACTTTATAATTTGTTCCAAAATTTTTGGTAAGTATTTAAACCAAGGAAGCGCAAGTAAAATAAACAGACTATTAAACAACGACAATATCGACTTCCAGCCGTTGAGTTGAATTAATTGACTTTCAAAGAAAGCATTAGAATCAATAAGATTAGGCATACAGTTCATATGAAAAAGCATGGCACCTCCATACTTAGAATCTACGAGCCCCGATATACTCCAACATAAAATCGAAAGTGCCAACCAAACCTGTCCAAAATCCCCTTTTTTTCTTCCTATATGATACCATATAGACATCAGGCCAAGGAAAGCAAACAAACATGTTACTTGCTGCCACAACCCAAAATAGTATAGTAATTGAAAGTCCATATCCATAATTGCTCAAATCTATAAAGAAAATGAATACTAATTTCTGATCTATTAAACTTAAATTTTAACAAGTGGTTTTAATGATACTTTATCCCTGCTTTGGATTTTTATTTGATAAGCGCCTTTTGACAATCCACCTATATTTAATTGATGTTTCGGAGAATTTCCACTTAAATCAATATGTCGTACTTGCACTCCAGACACTGTGTAGATATCTAAACTCTTAATATTATCTAAAGCTTCAATATTCACGAATTCACTTGCTGGATTAGGAGAAAGTACAACGACTAGTTCATCTATTGTAATATCAGTAACCGCTGACAAATCTGATACAATTGTAGAAGTAGTGTTTGTAATGATTGGGAAATTGAAGTCAAAATATATTCCAGCTCTATTTTGAAGATTATCTCCTAACTCAAGTGTTTCTAGTGTTTTTATTTTAAATGTAACATAACCATCATTAGTAGCATCCTCAAAAGGAAGATAGATATCTTTAAATATAAAATCTACCGTATTCCCATCCACCTCGGCTAACACGCCATGAGATGAATTCAATACTTCTAAAGTACGGATATCAAACATTGTATGATCTATAGTGTCCGAAACAACTATATTCACGGCCTCCGCAGAACCTGTATTTTCAAATCTGATCATATATTTCACATAATCACCAATCATTGATTCGTCTAAAACATCGCCGTTTAAGCAAGTTTTATCATTAGGATCAAACGAATTAACAACTTCTTGATTTAGATTTGATCTATATGCACTCACCGTTTGATTCCCCAATGGACCTACAACAGCAACAAAATCTAAATACTCCCCACCCACTAATGCTGGTGATTCCATAGGTGAATTCAGATTCATCGTGAAGACTATTGATCTTGATTCATACGGAATAAGATCCTCAAAACTCCATGAGAGAAAGCCCTCTCCCTGTTCGTCCACAATTGGATCGGATGATACAAAATCAATTAATTCATCTTGATAAGTAAGCTTTATATCGCCACCTCGCGTTACATTACCGGTATTTTTATAGGTAATTAAGTAATCAGCATCAAATCCAGGTCTTGCCGGTCCTCGTGGTATTAATGTAACTTCAATAATATCTACTTCTATTCCTGGCTGAAAACAGAAATCTACATTTACTTCTAAGCCTTCAGATGGGAAGCTAACATTTGACTCCACAGGTATCGTCGTAAATAAGTCATCACCATACAACACATCAGGACTAAAAGTGTAATCCCCTTCTCCAACCCCATAAATATAACTTCCATCTTCCTTTGCAAAAAAGTAACTCTCAGTATCTAAACTATCTGTTATCTTATATTTAGAATATGGAAGAAATACGTCAGAAGTTGCACATGCATCATTGTTAACATCTAATATTGACTGACCTTTTACTAGAAATGCACGACCTCCACTTGCAAATTCACAACTCGTGGTTACATTATCAATCACTATTCCTGCATTGAGTAATGCAGTTACAAATACTTGCTCTTCTTCTTGATCTAAGCACAAATATTCAATTTCTTCAAGAACATCAAAATATAGTGACTCCATTGCACCATTTTGTAGTATCAATGATTGAATAATTGAGGTACCACTAATCTCTAAATCTTCTAATTGATAACAACTAGAAAAATCCAGAACAGGCAAGCTATTTACACCATCAAGTTCAACCGTTTTCAAATTATAACAGCCATTAATATTCAAGTAATCATTCAATCCCAAAACATATAGTTCCTCAAGCCCTTCTAAACCTGATAGATCTAGACTATCAAGTCCTTCTTCTAGGTATGTAAATTTTTTAAAAGAATTACATTCTTTGATAACCATAGACGAAACACCAAATGCTTCAATATCTATAAAAGAAGGACAATTCAACACACTAATTTTTTCTATTGGTGCACCAGTCTGGATGAATTGTAATTTGGGGCAATTGGAAACAATAAAATTATCTAAATCAAACACACCTATTGTTATTGCGAATAGCTCTGGCATTTCATTAATAATAAACTCCTCTCCAAAGTACCCAACATTTAGGGTTAGTGTCCTGAGGGAAGGCAGCTCCCCAAATGTTAAAGAGTCTGATTGACCCAAAAAATCTATTGTTTCTAGATTAGGAAGATCGGAAAAGTCCAATTTGATAACTGATCCTAGTATAAAAACTTCAGTCAACGAAGGACAGTTATTCATAAGCAGTTCTCCAATTACTGAGTCATCTCCAAACAGTGAAATATTTGCTAATGAGCTGCAATCAGAAACATTTATGTTTGAAATTATTCCGTCTATTTCAATATCAATATTAAGATTTTCTAATTTAGTCATACCTACTAGATCCATTTCAAAAAATATATCTATAACTGTAAGATCATTAATGTTTACAAATGACTTTATGCCTCCTAAAGAACTTGCGCCTGAGCCATTAACAACTAATTCAGTAATTATCTCTGCCTCACTTAGCTGAATTTCTCCATCTCCATCAGAATCAAAACCAAGACTTAAAATATATGTTTTGAAATCAGCATCATCAAAATCGACTATTTGAGCAGTTACAGAATTAGAGAGAAAAATGATAAATAACAATAAAGCGTATTTCATAAATTGTAATTTAGTTTATCAAAATACTAAGATATATATTTTCAACAAAAAAGCCACCATCCAGAATAATCCAAATGGTGGCGTATTAAAATTCTATTTTATTACTTTAATAGACTAACATTTCCTCTCGTTGCATAATCTACTTGATTAATACATGTCACTCTCAGTGTATATGCGTATACATCAGGAGACATCTTCTCTCCCTTATATGTACCATCCCATCCAAGAGATTGATCTTTTGTTGAAAATACTTCTTCCCCCCATCTATTATAGATTATAAGCTCCATAGCATCAATAAAGTTACTTCTTAGGAAAAGTACATCATTCGTACCATCACCATTAGGAGTGAATGCGGAAGGTAGAAATACATCCACTTCACTACATTCTGGAAGTCTAACTGTAATCGTAATTTCATCAGTGGCAGTACATCCCATTCCATCAGTCACAGTAACTGAATATGTAGTCGTTTCTTCTGGACTTACCACAAGTTCATCTCCAGTAGAACCATCACTCCATTCATAAGTATAGTCGTCCTGGGCATCAGCAACAAAAATAATCACCTCGTCTCCTTGGTTGATTGTATCAGTATTTATTCCCAATTGATCTTCTGCATCTAACTCTACTGTAAAGCTTGTTGTCGAAATGTCGTAAGTATTCACAAAAACACATCCTAAATCCGTATTGGTTATAGTAACAGAATATGTTTTGCCATCAACAGCAACTAATACAGGATTCCCCGTATTTCCACCACTAACCACACAGTCATCAGGTCCCCAAACGAAGGTGAAACCATCTTGCTCTCCATTAACAGTTATTTCAATACTCGTCTCTTCATCCGAACAGAATACTTCAGGCACATTATCTACAATATCAAATTCAAATGGTGCAACATTTATCGTATCTGAACCAAAACAACCATTCGGATCTGTACCTTTTACGATAAGATCAAAAGCTTCGTTCACTGGCAATTCAATATCAGCACCAACTTGTAAAGTATCACCATTGATATCACACCAAATAAATGAAATATTATTACCAGAAGACGTAGCTGTCAAGTTTACATTATCTCCTAAACATATTACTTGATCCTCTATCGGGTTTATTGAAATTTCATCATTAATTGTAACCGTTTTAATAATTGTTTCAAATGGACAAATCGCTGTCAAATTTGCTAAAGTTACTTCGTAAATACCTGCAGATGTATATGTATAGCATGGTGCCGCATCTAAACTAATATCATCTGTTACTGAAGGATCACCAAAATCCCAAGATGGAAAACCAACATAACTACTATCTATCGAAAAGCATACTGTATATTCTCCACACTCTGTCAAATCGTACGTAAAATCTACTATTGGATTATTCATTATAGCGAACGAAACAGTATCTGTAAGCTCACAGCCTGTTGCACTAGTTGCCGTGAATATCAAATCAAAAGGTTCAGTTTCGTCCATTCCAACACCAACTGATGGCATATTCGTATCTCCACCAGAAACTAAATGTACATCATCAACCCATGTCCATGTCAATGGGCCTTCACCTTGGTTAAATACCGTATATAACAATGTATCACCTGGGCAAATATTAAATGGTTCAGCAAAAAGAAGATCATATTCAAATAATCTAACGTCATATGATAAAACAAGCTCACCACATGTATTGTCAGTAAATTGAACATAATACGTATTCGATGTTCCTACTAATTCTGTATTCAATGTATCTCCTTCAAACAATAAAGTCGTAAAATCTGAATCCAATGACCATTGGTAAGTTCCTATTCCCGTCGCTCCACTCGCTATCAACTGAACGTTCTCATCACATACTATGCTATCACCAGCAATATCAAATTCCTGTGTATCTGCTATCACTACATTGATAAATGTATCTAAAGAGCAAAAATCATCTAAAATAGTTACGTTGTATGCAAAATCTTCTATACCTATAACTTGAGCTGTACTGCCATCCATAGGATCAGGGAAATGAATCCCTACTAACGGAGACCACTCATAAGTCAAAAGCGGATTAGGATTTGCCAGCAATGGAACTGTATCTCCAAGACAAACTCTAACCGGATCACCATTGAATATTACATCAAAAATATTAGAGAGAATAACGGTGTATTCTGCAAATGGATCTTCACATGATTCTCCAGTGAACTGCACATAGTATGTCTGACCTTGTCCATCAAAACTGGTTTTTAAAGTATCACCTACAAAAATAATTTCTGAAAAATCAGAAGTAGTTGACCATTCAAATTCTCCAGCGCCTATTCCACCAGCTGCAACTAACTCGACAGACCCATCACAAGTGATAGAATCACCCGAAATACTCAAGTTATCTCCATCCAGAACTGTCACCATGAAATTTGACTCAATAGAACAAAAATCACCAGTAACAACTACTGAATATTCAGAATCCGCTATGCCTATCAATCCTGGATTAGAGTTACTGTAAGGAGCCTCAAACACAAGTCCTACTTCAGGAGTCCATGTATACACAAAATCACTATTAGGATTTGACACAAAAGGTAAAGTATCGCCGACACAAACCACCATGGCATCTGCATCAAACGAAATATTTGCGAAAGGGCCAGGGATAAATGTTTCTGATATTAAGTCTCCACATCCATTGTCAAAATTAACTAACAATTCTAAGGTAACAAGTGAATCTTTAGGAACATTGACGTTGAATGTATCTTGATTTCCTGTTAATGTTTGTCCAGCTACCATAATCGTCCAATTCACATCGACCACTGGGTAATCCGGATTATCATTTGCAGAAGTATTAATAAAACTTAGATCAACTGTTCCATCATCTGGACATCCTATTGGCAATAATGAATAGGATGCTAGTGGCACTAAATCTTGTATTGTTAATTCTTTAGTTACTGTAGCATTACATCCACCACCGAAATCGACAACTAATGTTACGTTTATCACATTTTCGTCTATCACATCATATGTGAAACTAGAATCTGTAAACATTGTCTCAATCGCACCATCTGTTATAGTCCAATCATATCCTATTGGCGAATCATAGATATTTAATGAATCCGAAACATCACCAAAAGCAATAGTTGCTGTTCCTAATTCAGGACAAGAATTTAGTTCAAATACAAAGTCAGCTATATGTTCGAAATCAGAAATAGACACAGTATCTATCAAAGTCTGTTTACAACCTGTTTGTGATTCTGATTGTAGCTGCACAATGAAATCAGAAGCGTCTACACTTAAATTGATAACATTGTTATTGAATGTTTCTGTAACACCGTTTTGTGTTATCATCCATTCTGAGTTAATTATTTCAAAGCCCGTTTGTGGCTCCTCCGATCGACTAATAAGTCGTATAATATAACTACCATCGTCATTACATGCTTGAATATCAAGATCATACTTAACATCAATATCTGTAAATATTGCCGCTACTTGCTGTACTATTGTATCAGAACATGCATCTGAACCTCTAGTCACAATAAGTTGAACATCATATATACCAGGTGTCTCATAGACAAAATCCGGATTTTCATCGGATGATAAAAATGCAGCATCAGTATTTGGAAAATCAAAGTTCCATTCAAAAGCTGTCCCTCCTAGACTTTGGTTGTCAAATTGCACTTCTGGTCCATCACAGTTACCATCATTTGCTTCAAATATTGCTGTTGGTGGATCACTGCAGATTCTCACATTATATTGAAAATCTCTTCTAACTTCTCCAATCTTCACACCATCTCGATATTCTTCTACACAAATACCTACTAAAAACTGACCTACCAAATTTGGTGACCCGGTCAACAAACCTGTTTCTGAGTCTATTTGTAATGGTATTCCTCCAAGCAGATCATTAAGATTAAATGGGTCTTTCCAAGATACTGGTGTGTATGGTGGCTTAGGTGCAGAAACGGGTATAGGTTCAATACTAGATGCGCCATTAAATGGAGTACATAACTTGTAAACTAATGAATCACCATCAGAATCAATAGCCGAGTGATCAAAATTCACATCTTCATTGGCACAAACATATATCGGTGCCCAATCTATAAAATCAGGACTAGCATTATCATTGTTCAGGGCTTGCACTTCCGGAGTTATTTCGGTAGTCCATGTTCCTCCAGTCTCAAGAGGATCTAGGATATTTTGTAAAGTTTCATTTCTACAGCATCGTTGATATGCTAATATATATCCTCCCTCTCCAGGATTATCAGGCAAACGCAAAACACCTCTATAAGTCGTTTCATGAACACATACTTGCGTGCCTTCGAACCCACAATCACTCATAATTATTTGATTCAATGTATCACTTGAATTAAAATCCATTCTGAATCTTCCATTGACGCCTATTTGTGTTTGCAAATTACCCCCACCATTGAATATCCAAATATTAACTGGGCTATCAAATTGAGCACCTGGATCACCAAGTAAACAATCTCTTCTAAACATAAGTGTGATCTCATACCGATCGTTTTCAATATGCTTATATTTTAGTTCTCCGCCGACTATATGTGTTGCACTTACATCATTGGCACCAAATGCCAAAAAGAACAGTGAACACAGAACAAATTTGATATTTTTAGTAATCATACTCTTCATATATAAATTATACCACTCCTTACATACGGCAGTTCCGTATATTGTATTTAAAGATTTGGCATTTGATATCATTATTTTCATAGTTTATATCTTTTATACCAATTATTGGTCGGTTATTTTCACAATTTGAACTCTCCTTTCTTTACTTGCTCCTATTCCATATACAGACTGAGACTTATCGCTTGCTTTATCACTGACATCTTCTGGAGATGTTTCTTCACCAAATGATATATCAGTTATAATCAGTTTCCCATTTTGGACAAACTGTCTAAAGTAGCCATTTTCATATCTTAATATTTCATTCTCTACACTTGATACTCTTCTTTGACCTAGTGCTAGGTTATATCTAGTATCAGCCAATGGCGATGCATAACCTTTGACAGCTATTTCTAGACTTCTACCAAGTTCTAATTCTTTCTTGAGCGCTCTCATAAATCTTTTCAACTTATCATATCCACCTACTACATCTCCTTCAAAGAAAGCATCAAGGTTCTGCCTAGCTAATGTTTTGTCAGCACCTTTTTTACCTTTCGTGTGATTTTCAATATAGTCGAGCTTCTCACTCATATAATTGCTAAACAATTCACCATAGATCGCATCAGTACTTGTCGATTTACTTCTAGGCTCTGGTTCTGCATTTTCGAAGTATACAAATACTGGCATATAATCTTCTATATCGAATACTTCCAAGTATAACTTACGCTTTATCAAACCAGGTTCGGTTACATCAGTAAGGTCTACAATGTCCGTTTCTGTAACAAACCCAAACTTACTTGCTTGAATCTCGTATTTGTTACCCAACTCTGCATAGAAATGAAATTTGTTTCCTAAATCATTAAACGCTATCGTATCCATTTGCCCCGTTGTTAAGTTCTTTATAGTTACTTGTACACCGAGCAATTCGTCTTTTGTTCTTTTGTTGAATGTTTCTACAATTAATTGCATTCTATCCGTTTTAAGATAGATTTTTTTATCAATCTTAGTTGATTCAGTAATTCCTACTGTACTAAAATCGATAACCTCACTATTATAAAAAGGTCTTGAAACATGTATTTTATAATCTCTACCTTTTTTCACTTTGAAATAGAAATCATTTCCATCATCATTCGTTAGAGCATTTATTGTATCACCTGTTATAGCATCTATCAATATGACAGTAGCTCCGTCTAAAGGCTCTTTTGTCAAATCATCAAAAACAAGTGCATTAAGATCTAAAATTATTTCATCATACTCTACTTTATAGATATCGAAACAACATGCTTTTTGACTAGGATCTAAGAACATAGTACCTTCTCGATTTGTAGAAAAGTATCCTTCAGCTCCATCAGCATCCAATACATAGTACAAATCATGGTAACTACTATTGATTGGCATTCTCATGTGTACAGGATCCAAATAACCATTCTTTGATTGCTCTGAAGAATACACATCATATCCTCCTAGACCTTGTCTACCATCTGAACTAAAATACATTGTTTTCGTAGCCGTATGATAAAATGGAGTGACGTCATTACCTTTAGTATTGAATTCAGCCATATTCTGTGGCTCATCGTAAGAATTATTACTGCCTATTACTGTACGATAGATATCTAAGTTTCCTTGTCCACCAACTCTGTCTGATACAAAATAAAGAACATCTTTCATCAAAGTAGAATCAAATGAAACTTGAGGTTGAGTATTAGTAACAGAATCAATATTTATAGGTGAAGGAAGTTTTACTTTCTCGCCAAATGTCCCATCCTCATTCACAAATCGACTATATATATCACATCTCAGATCTTCGGAATTGATATACTCGCATATTGTGTAATACAATATTGACCCATCTGAACTAAATGTAGAATGAGCAATTGACAAATTAGAATCATTCAAATCCCCTTCTATTCCTTTATTGTCATCATTTTCTAATGTGTGAATCTTAGATATACTTCTAGCTGGAAATTCAGGAGAGTCAGTTTCTGCATATTTCATCGTTGTGAAATAGAGAACATCATCCTTTTTCACAGCACCGAACTCTGAGTATGGTGTATTAACCTCAGATTCCATTTGTACCAAGTCTGCGCTTTTATCAATATCATCAAGTCTAGACAAGGCGAACTCAATAGATTCTAACTCGTTGTTCGCAGCTATTGTTTTTAGAGAATCTGTACTACCATATTCCGATAGATACATATTGTAATACTGTTTTGCATCACTATATTTTCCTAATCTGTAGTACATTTCACCTAAATGAAATGCAGCTTCTGGAAATTTGTCTTCGCCTAAAGAATCAGCAATAATCTTATATTTCTCAGCAGCTAAATCATATGCTTCAAAATTCCTTGCAGATTCTGCAACTTTATAGATCAATGCTGGATCATCCTCTTCAAACTCGAGTGCTTCCGAATACCACTTAAGGGCTCCGTAATAATTTTTCTTTTCGTAAGCTTCTTCCGCAGCTTCAAGAAAAGCTTTTTGTGTTTGGCCCAAAACAGAACTAACAGCGAAAGTAAAGACTACTAATATGGATATATACTTCTTCATATTGTGCATATTCATTTTTGGTATTAATATATTGGACATACTTTGAATTCTTTCAACGGCTTCACATCAGTGATCGTGTAGCGAAAGTGAATCTCTAAAGCCCCCCTACGGCTATTCTCAATAGTATTAAAGCCTGTACCATCTATATCATAATTGGCTCCTACATAAAATTGAGTATATTCTATTGCAATTGTTGGTATCAATGAACCTGAAGTTCTATAGCCCATTCCTAGGTGGAGTTGAGTTTCTTTTCCTCTCTTTTGGCTTACATATATTTTTGCAAGACCACCGAGTATTGTCTCTCTGTACTCATTCTGCATTTGATGCAGCGCATGAAGTTGAATATCCAATGCATCCATAACATAGAGTGAAGCAATTCCAGTAAAGTTTATATTTATAGGTAATTTTTGATCTTCATTATTATAAAAACCAGCACTAGGTTGAAGGAAGTGAAAGGCTCCAACACCTAAATCAATTTTGGTCCGACTACTTCGCTGATATCGATAATTCAATCCTGCACCTGTCTCTAAGAAATAGATTCTCTCAGTATCAAAATTCTCTCCAGAGCCAAGTCCAGAATTAAAAGTAACACCATCCCACTGTTTATCCCATGTAAGATCATTAGGAGCAAATCCCCTCGAAGAGAAACCTAAAGTAAGACCACCAGTGATTATATTTTGTGCATTCAAAATCCTACTGTAGCTACCAGAAACATTTAATGTACTCAAATTCAGTTTAGAATCTCCTTGTCTATCATGGAAAAAATTTATACCACCAGACCAAAAGTGATTATCTGACTTTTTGGGTAGAAATTTCTGATCATAAGCTGCCCCCATTGTAAACCATGGTACTGGCACCCATCTCCATTGATCACGAGTATTGCCCATGAATCGCTTATCACCTTTAAATATCCCTGTCAGTGCTGGATTAGCAGTCTGCGGAGAATTATAAAATTGCGAATAATGCAAATCTTGCCCTATAACTTCGCTAGACGAAAATAAATTCATCACGAAAAGGGTAAACACATAAAATGTTAGCTTCTTCAAATCAAATTGTTTTATATTAACAATTTACGATATACGTAATATACTCAAATACATAAACTTAGACTACCATATCTAAATAGATAGTCTAGTTACTTTATACAGTGCAAAAACTATACTAGAAACTTACATTAAGGTTCAATTAGCAATCTACTCAAAACAATATGTAGAAAGTTGTCTAATCAGTTGATAATCATATCAAATGCGACATTTCGAACCTTAGAAGTAGGTTGTCCTTCTATAGTTTCATCAATAATCATTTCTATGGCAAGTGGGGATTTAAAGACCTTACTCAAGTCTGATACTCTACAAAATGGGATTTTTGCAACTCTAAGTTTAGTAGACAATTCTTCGTAACTGATTCCTCTACATGTAGTTTGTAAATAGGTTATCAATTCCTTTCTTCTGACTACTCTTTCTTTATTAAGTTTAAATGTATGTAGCAATTCTTCTACTAAGTTAAGGGTTTTCCCTAGTTTTTCAAACTGTTTATCCGATCCGACACCTAAAATGACAATAAAATCGTCTTTAGTGGTCACAAAATCACCATAAGGGGCAATATTGGGATGTAAAGTGCCCATTGGAGACGGGATATGATTATTCATCAAATAATTTGAAGCTTGATTAGCAAGAGCACTTATGCCCGATTTATATAAAGACACTTCAAAGTATGATCCTTTTCCCGTTTTCAGCTTAGTAATTACCCCTAGTAGAATTGCCTCTTTTAACTGATGTCCTGCAATAACATCAATCAAAGCTACAGGCATTTTTGCTATTCCTCCTTCTTCAGAACCATTCATTGAAATGAAACCAGTTTCGGCTTGCATAATTAAGTCATATCCAGGTCTTGGATCATCATAACTATAAGCTGCTAGCTGTGCGAAAATTACTTTTTCATTTATTTGTTTGATAGATTGATAGTCTACTTTTAGTTTCTCCGCAGTTCTTTTTTGGAAATTAGATATAACTACATCTGCAGTAGATATTAATTTTAATACCTCCTCATAGTCAGTTTCATTTTGCAGATCCAAAATTACAATCTCTTTCCCTGTGTTAGCACTAGCGTAATAAGCACTTATACTTGCATCAGAATCTTCTGATGGATGTTTCCATTGACGGGTAACATCACCACCTATAGTGCGATTCTCCACTTTTATCACTCTAGCTCCTAATTCTGCCAAAAAACTTCCAGCAAGCGGCCCAGCTAATACAGAAGCTAACTCGATGACAACTAGATCACTTAATAAGTTATCCAAATTCTATGTTTTATTATTAATATAAGGAAAGCCTACCTCTAAGCAGTCAGCATAGAGAACGCAGTTAATCTGTAATTAGTTTTATTACTATTTAGAAGTTGGAATCAGTCTGAGATTGATTATTATACTCAAAAAAATATTACACCACCGTTTTTAGGTAGCTGGCAAACATATTAAGTGCTTTGAGATAGTTTTTATTATTATTGACCACCATATCAACCTCATCTATATATGGTTCGATATATTTTTCAAAAGCTGGTAAAACATGATGTTCGTACCTATAAAGAACGTCTTCTAGAGGATAATTTCGTTCAATTCTATCACGTTGTATTCTACGTATCACTGTAAGTGCACTGCTTGCATAGATCATCACTTTAAAATCAAGCAAATTTCTGATCTCTTCGTGATGAAAAATAAACAGCCCTTCTACAATAAGAATATTAGTTGGTTTGAACTCTAGCATTTTAGGCTCCTTCAAATCATTATTGAAGGTATATTCTACTCTATTTACGATTTCTCCATTCTTCAGCATCTTTATATCAGATACAAAACCATCAATATCAATAGACGTAGGTAGATCAAAATTCTTAAACCCATTTTCATCTGTTAGTTGATCTTCTCGAGGGTGATAATATTCATCTTGCGACAGAAGTGTAATTTCAGTATCAGCAAACTGTTTTTTTATATCTCTTATAAAAGATGTCTTACCTGAACCACTTCCACCTGAAATCCCTATTACGAGCATAATATTTATACGTTTGAGTTGCTTTATTTTTGAGAATGCAATAATACGATTTTTCTCAAATTCTGAGCAGTCCTTTATACTAAGAACACTATATTTCTAATTACTCTAAAAAATAACTTACTTTGGCATCAATAAAGAATTAAATCTTACCCAATGGATGTATTTTTATCAATAGCAAGAGGAGCATTAGGAATGATAGTGCTGCTAGCAATTGCATATTTTTTTAGTAGTAATAGAAAAGCGATCAACTGGAAAACAGTAGGTTACGGTTTATTAATCCAATTTGTACTTGCAGTAGGTATTCTAAAAGGGGCAGATATAGGCTTCAATATCGGTGACCGAAGAATCGATCTTTCTTTTATTGGAGCTATTTTCGACTTTGGAGGTAAGATGTTTACAAACATTCTAGATTACACACTTGATGGTAGTAAGTTTTTGATGGGTAATCTTTTGGATGCAAGTTCTTTTGGATACATATTCGCATTTCAAGTACTACCAACAATCATTTTCTTCTCTGCACTGACTTCTGTTCTATTTTATCTGGGAGTCATTCAGAAAGTAATAAGTGTATTGGCCAAAATAATGACGAAGGTCCTAAAAATATCAGGTGCTGAAAGTCTTAGTGTTGCTGGAAACATCTTCTTAGGACAAACAGAAGCACCTCTTATGATCAAACCTTATCTCGAAAAAATGACTAAGTCAGAGATACTTTTGGTAATGATAGGAGGCATGGCTACAGTGGCGGGAGGAGTACTTGCAGCTTATATAGGTTTCTTGGGCGGAGATGATCCAATATTAAGATTAAAATTTGCTAAGCACTTGTTGGCCGCATCAGTAATGGCTGCACCGGGTGCTATTGTTATGTCAAAAATGTTATTTCCTGAAACAGGAGAAGTGGATTCTAATGTACACGTAAGTACTGAAAAAATAGGATCTAATATTTTGGACGCTATATCTACCGGAACTACTGAAGGTTTAAAACTTGCTGCCAATGTTGGAGCTATGTTACTTGTTTTTGTAGCATTTATAGCAATGATTAATGGTATTCTGGGCGGAATTGGATCGATAGACGGAATATACGCTACAAATGTATCTTGGACCTCTATTAATGAAGTTATTGCAAATGGAACTCCATATTCTGCACTTTCTTTAGAGTTTATTCTAGGCTACATATTCGCACCTCTTATGTGGTTGATCGGTGTAGCGACTGAAGATACTACACTTATGGGACAGCTACTAGGAATTAAACTTGCCGCTTCGGAATTCGTTGGCTATATTCAACTTGCAGAGTTAAAGAATCCAGAAAATGCACTTCACCTAGCAAATGAAAAAAGTATAATCATGGCTACATATATGCTTTGTGGTTTTGCGAATTTTGCATCAATAGGTATTCAGATAGGAGGAATCGGCTTCTTAGCACCTGGTCAAAGAAAGACATTATCTGAATTTGGATTAAAAGCATTGTTAGGAGGAACATTAGCATCATTGCTATCTGCGACACTAATTGGAATCCTATTTAGTTTTTAATCTACTTCATAAACATAGCTCCGCATAATATCCCTGTAGCCATACCTACATTAAGAGAGTCCGCTACCCTATCTTCGCTCCCCGGTATTGTCACATGATGATCTATTTCTTGATGGATTGCCGCAGATATACCTTTCCCTTCATTGCCCATAATAAGCATTGTTTGTTCTGGCCACTCTAATTCAGAAAGTGATGTTCCATGCATTACCGCTCCTACCGTTTTATGGTTTGACAGCTTAACTTGATTAAAATCTTCTGTAAAAAGAGAAACATTAAGAAAACTTCCCATTGTTGACTGAATCACTTTGGGATTATAAAAATCAGCACATCCTCTACTTCTTATAATAGATTTCATCCCAAACCAATCAGCTATTCTTATAATCGTCCCAAGATTTCCAGGATCCTGTACATCATCCAAGAAAATCGCATGTCCAGTGTTAAGTTTCTCATAATCTATGGCTTCTGGCTTCTTCTCCAATACTATCAGTACTGGAGAATTCGTTTTCAATGTCGATATCTTAGACATATTAGGTGGAAGAATTTCTACCAGAATTGAGGCGTAAGGTTTAATCAATTGATCATTAATTTCGATCCATTCTTTCGTTGCAAAAATGTGAATTAGTTTATATCTAGCATTTAGTAATATTTCTTGTGCTATTTTATCTCCTTCTGCAATGAAATTATTATACTTTTGCCTGAACTTACTCTGATGAAGAGATTTGATGAATTTTATCTGATTGTTAGTGATCACAAAGTGTATTTTTGGTAAAGGTAGTATGACCATTCAAAATAGCAAACAAAGTTTTTGGTTTTTATGTATAGTTATGGTCACGATCATGATTTCTGCATGTAATAGTACTAAATACCTTAATGAAGGAGAAACTCTCCTCGAAGAAAACAATATTGAAATCGTTTCTGAAGAAGAAATAGAAAACAAATACCTTTTCAATATTAGTATAAACAACCTCATCAATCAAGAACCGAATTCCAATTGGTTCTTCTTTTTGCCTAGAGAATATGTACATTACAAGAATAGTGCTCCAGCAGATACATCTTGGTACAATCGATTCCTAATCAACTATATTAGTCAAGTGCCGTCTATATATGAAGAATCTAAAACTTACCAAACTGCATATTCGATTAAAAACTACTTAATCAACAAAAAAGGATTCTATGATGCAGAAGTAGACTATGAATCCGTTACAAAAAATAAAAAGACTAAAGTTACTTACAAAGTAGATCCTAAAAAGAGATATAAGATTAACTCTATAGAATATTTCAGTAATGATAAGGAGGCATTAAGCATTTTAGAAACAATACGGCCCAAAGCACTCATAGATAAAGGTGACTATATAGATGCAGGAGCATTCGATCTGGAATTAACCAGAATGTCTCTTGCTTTGCAAAATAGAGGCTATGCAAATTTTGCAACAAACTTCCTTAGTATTAAAGGCGATAGCTCTCTTAATAATCACTCTGTAGATATCTTTTTGGAACTCATGTCTCCACTTCCGGATTCCATTCATCAGAAATACACGATTGGTGAAATAAATGTTTATACAGATTTCCATAAAGATCAGGATACCACAAAGCTAAATATTGGAGAGTTTAAAAATAGATTCTATCACAGTCAAAGTGAAGATTTCTTGGTAAAACCTAGCTCACTAGACAATGCTATATTTCTAGAACCTGGATCGATATATAATCGTGACGCTCGATCAAAAACAAGGCGTAAACTATCAGAATTGGGTTCATACAGATTTGTCACATTAAGTGCAAAACTAGATGCAGAGCATGATTCAATAATAAATTACGACATTTTGCTTACTCCTTTTCAAAAAAAATGGGTAGCTGATTTCGGTTGGGATTTCTTCATATCAAGTACCAGCCAAACAAGTAATGGAAGTAATCAAGTTTTCGGATTTTCATTGAGTAATCAATTGAAAAACAGAAACTTCTTAGGAGGTGCTGAGCAGTTCACACTTGCTACAGAGTTAGGTATGGAAGTTCAGATCGATTCTATTTCAGCCAACTCTATTTTTAGATCACAATCCGTAGGAATTAATGCAGCTTTGGAAATTCCAAAACAAAAAAGTCTCCTTGGTTTATCCTCTTCCATGAGTTTGTTTGGAAAAGATATTTCTCAAAATTTCAAAGAGAATACAACTACAACAGTAAGAGCTGGATATAACTATAATAACCTAGTAGATAATTACAGTAGATCATCACTAAATGCTAGCTTATCTTATGACTTCAAACCCAATAAAAGGTCAAGATTCGTAATTAGACAGTTAGGCTTAGAGTATAATGATTACAGACTTACACAAATATTTTTGGACAGAATTAAAAACAATTCTCTACTTCTTAGATCATTTGATGACAATTTGCTTACTGGACTATTTTTCAGAGACGTCACTTATATCTACACCAAACCTGTGAATAATGAAGGAAACAGTTTTACATTCATCTCTAATTTTGAATTGAGTGGAGGTGAAACTTTCTTAGCTAACAAATTATATAATCTTGCAACAGGTAATGACTCCGAATGGAGATTGACTAACAATATAGAATTTGCTAAATATGCCAGATTAGAAATAGATCCTAGATTCTATCAATACTTCTCGGATAGACATTCTTTTGCATCAAGGCTATACGCTGGAGTAATTCTCCCATATGGAGGCAGTTCTGCAGCTCCATTCTTTAAACAATTTAGTGTCGGGGGACCAAATAGTCTTCGAGGATGGGATCAAAAAGAATTAGGACCTGGTGGCTATTCAGAGTCAATATTAAATCCAAAACCACAGGATATAGGCCAACCTTTCTATCAGACTGGAGATATTAAACTTGAAGCTAACATAGAATATAGATTTGACTTGTTCTATATATTCGAGATGGCACTATTTGTAGATGCCGGAAATGTTTGGACACTTAAAGATAACGTCAACCGGCCTGATGCAAATATAACAAGTGGTTTCGCAAAACAAATTGCGGTAAGTGCAGGGTACGGTTTTAGATTTGATTTCACTTACTTTAATATTAGGTTTGATTTTGGTTACAAACTGAGAGATCCGTATTTAGTAGATGTAACTGATTCTTACTGGTATACCTGGGAAGAAATCAAAGATCAAAAATTCGGTAATTTCCAAGTGGCCGTCAATTATCCATTCTAAAATGGCGGAAAAGATTAGTATAATTATGCCTGTAAGAAATGGCATTCCATACCTACAAGAATGTCTTAATTCTATTATAAATCAATCGTATATTAATTGGGAACTACATGTTGTCAACGATCATAGTGTAGATATTACTCAAGAGATCTTAGATAGATACGCAGAACTGGACCACAGGATAAAACCATCCAAGAATCAGGGATATGGGATAATAGATGCATTAAACTCAGGATACAGCCTGTCTAGCGGGAAGTACGTAACGCGAATGGATGCAGATGATATAATGCCAGAACACAAACTTGAAACATTACATAATCTTCTTGCAAAAGAATCCTCAGCTAGCGTTGCTACAGGCCTTGTAACATACTTTAGTGCAGATGGCGTGAAAGATGGGTACAGATCCTATGAAACATGGCTCAATCAACTGTGCCTCGATAAGAATCACTTTCAATATATTTACAAGGAATGTGTTATCGCCTCGCCAGCATGGATGATGAGAAGAGAGCACTTTGACTCTATTGGCGGATTCAGATCTGAAACCTATCCTGAAGATTATGATTTATGTTTTAGAATGTATGAGCACAATGTAAAAGTAATTCCAACAAACATTATAGTCCATCAATGGAGAGATCACGGAAGTCGAACCTCACGCAACGATCAAAACTATGCAGACAATCGTTTCCTAGATTTAAAACTGGAATACTTTATAAAGATTGAAGTGCCAAAATATAACAACTTCATTCTATTAGGTGCAGGCAAAAAAGGTAAAACAACTGCAAAATTCTTGTTAGACAATGATATAAAATTTATATGGGCAACTAACAATTCTAAGAAAATTGGTATTAATATCTACGGAGTAATCCTCACTAATTATGACCTTCTTAAGTTCGACGGTGCGAATACAGCCATTTTGGTATCTATAGCCAACAAAGAAGAACAAGCGGAAATCAAGGATCGTCTATCAATGATTGAACCGTCACAAGTTTATTTTTTGTGTTGATTTACACGATACAATTTTTCTATTACTAGTTACTATCTTTACTCTATGAGAAAATACACGCTTATTCTTTGCTTGCTCATATCAACTATAAGCTGGTCACAATCTGGTATTCCAAAAAACATGTCTAACACTCTAGTAGCAATGCAATTAGAATATTTACAACCCGTGGAACAAGCTCCCAATTTCATACCTTCCGGAGAAGTGAAATATTTCAATTATAACTTTGGCATTGAACTCGACGAAGGCAATACTTTAGTCCTCGTACAAACCAGAAAAGATGACAGCAACTATATCCCACAAGTAATGATTTCGGCATTGATTGCAACATTAGCAACTAATGATCAGGATGTGGAAATATGCATGATGCAGACCAATGATAATTATCTAACAGAAACTAACAGTGATTGGGCAATAGAAGCATTATTCACCCCCAAGGATAACATTGGTGACTATGAAATTGCTTATCTAAAATCAATATACAAAGAAGGAATTGGTGTAGCTAATATATTGTATTTGGCAAAGTCTGAAATAAATGTACAACCGATATTGAGATTTAGTAACTGATTAATTTTCTTTTGACCAAACTCCATCAAAAACGTTTACAGCAGGACCTTCCAACCAAATATCATTATATCCTTTACTAGATTCTTTAAAATGCACTTTTAATGCTCCTCCTTTAGTTTTTATAGGAATTGGACTCGTACTGCCATAACTTTGATGAGCGATCAAGGCTGAAGCTGTTACACCTGTCCCACAAGAGTAAGTCTCATCCTCTACTCCTCTTTCATAAGTAGCTACATTCAGAATGCCTTCTTTTAAGTTGATGAAGTTCACGTTAATACCTTTTGATATGTATTTATCAGAATACCTGATCGCTGCACCATCTTCTTTTACATTCTTCAATCTTACATCTTCAACAGACTGAACATAATGAGGAGAACCAGTATCCAGCACAAAATCATTTCCATCTTCGGAAATCTCAATCACATCACCCATTTTAAGCTTTATTGTCCCATCAGACAGAACTTCACCGAGATGATCTCCATCGATAGCTATGAATTTACAAGATGTCTTAAATACATCCAAGGAGTGAGCAAAATGCACTAAGCATCGTCCACCATTACCACACATCGAACTTTGCCGTCCATCAGAATTGAAGTATACCATTTTGAAATCATAGTTCTCTTCGTTTCGTAGTAAGATCAAACCATCAGCACCAATACCAAATCTCCGACTGCACATTGCTTCGATTAACTCCACATCAGATTCATTAAATAATTCTGATCGATCATCAATCATGATGAAGTCGTTTCCTGTTCCGTGATATTTTGTGAAATTTATTTTCATAGCAAAATGTTTACATCAAACAAAAAAGAACTGCAAACCTACAAGGTCTACAGTTCTTCATTATAATTATTCTATAATATCATCAATTATCCTAAAAACGGATATCTGTAGTCTCTTGCCGGATTGAACGTCTCTTTTATAGTTCTAGGTGAAACCCATCTGTACAAGTTTAACACTGATCCTGCTTTATCATTTGTACCAGATCCTCTAGCACCACCGAATGGTTGTTGCCCAACAACAGCCCCTGTTGGTTTGTCATTGATATAGAAATTACCAGCGGCATTTTTCAATTTGTCCATTGCTAACTTTGTAGCATATCTGTCATTAGAAATGATTGATCCTGTAAGTGCATATGGAGAAGTATCATCTACTAAATCCAATATCCCTTCGAAATCTCTATCGTCATATACAAAGATTGTCATCACAGGTCCAAATATCTCTTCACACATTGTCAAGAACTTAGGATCACTTGTACGGACTACTGTAGGCTCAATGAAATAACCTTCTGACTTGTCATAACCACCACCAACTAATATCTCTGCATCATCTGCAGCTTTGATTTTGTCAATGTATGAAGCTATTTTGTCAAACGCTTTTTCGTCTATTACAGCATTGATATAGTTACCCATATCTTCTGGAGAGCCCATTTTGAATGATTTCACATCCGCAACAAGATTAGCTTTTACATCCTCCCATATAGAACCAGGTACATAAGCTCTTGATGCCGCCGAACATTTTTGTCCTTGGAATTCAAATGCTCCTCTAGCCAATGCTGTAGCTACTATAACTGGATCTGCAGAACCATGTGCTACAACAAAATCCTTTCCACCCGTTTCTCCTACCACTCTTGGGTAAGATCTATAGTTAGTGATGTTGTTTCCAATGTTTTTCCACAATGTTTGGAATACACCAGTACTACCAGTAAAGTGAAGTCCTGCAAAGTCTTTATGAGCAAACACAACTTCTCCCGCTGTAGGTCCATCAACATAAACCATGTTGATTACACCATCAGGTAATCCTGCCGCTTGTAATACTTCCATGATTATCTGTGCAGAATATATCTGAGATTCTGCTGGCTTCCATACGATCGTATTACCCAACATTGCAGGCGCACAACAAAGGTTGGCTGCAATTGAAGTAAAGTTAAATGGTGTCAAAGCAAAAATAAATCCCTCTAAAGGTCTATATTCTAATCTATTCCAAACTCCTGGTGCAGATTCTGGCTGTTGCTGATACATTTCTTGCATAAACTGCACATTGTATCTGAAGAAATCACAAAGCTCACAAACAGCGTCAATTTCCGCTTGGTATATATTCTTAGACTGCGCAAGCATTGTCGCTGCATTCATTCTAGACCTGAAAGGTCCAGCCAATAAATCCGCTGCACGAAGAAAGATAGCTGCTCTATCTTCCCATGGAAGATTTGCCCACGCTTCTTTTGCTTCTAGTGCTGCATCAATAGCCGCTGTCACATGACTGGCATCACCCTCAGAGTATGATCCGATTACGGTTTTATGCTGATGTGGTGGATGTATATCATGCTTCTTGTCTGTAGTCACTCTTTGGTTCCCGATGTACATTGGGATATCCATATGACCATCAAGCATAGTCTTATATGCTTCGGCAGCATTTTCTCTTTCCATTGATCCTGGAGCATAGCTCAATACAGGTTCGTTTGTTGCTATTGGTACTTCAAAATATGCGTTAGCCATTCTATTTATTTATTTTGGTTAAGATTGTTATTATTTGGTTAGGTTCAAATCGTTTCATAGATCTCCTCTGCCATGAATTCTGGTACAAATGTAGAAATATCTCCCTTTCCTTTGATGATTTCTCTTACAATAGTAGAACTGATGTGAGAATACTCTGGTTTTGAGATAAAAAATAGGGTCTCTACATTGTCTCCTATTATATTATTCAGCTGTGAAATTGTCTTTTCATAATCAAAATCAGAAGCGTTCCTCAATCCTCTAATCAGGTACTTTGCTCCTTCTTGTTTACAATAATTCACCGTCAAACCTTTGAATTGTCCTACATCTATGATTGGATCGTTTTCAAAGACTTCTTCCAGCCATTTAATTCGTTGTTCTACAGAGAAGAGCCCTTTTTTAGCAGAGTTGACACCAACTGCCACTATAATCTTATCAAATAATGGAGCGAATCTTCTCACCAGGTCAATATGACCGTTAGTTATAGGATCAAATGAACCCGGGAATATTGCTATTTTCATATGTTTAAAATTTTATTTACCCAAGAAAATCAATGACTTATGATTAATCGTGTTTTCCACGATTCTATCATCTCCTTAGGTGTCTAAAGCTTATTCCCCAAAATCTTAAAATAAAAATTTAAGGGCTGAAAAATTCAATTCTGGTTTGAATTGGAATAAAAAATAATCAATGCTCTTAATTATTTCTTCTCGTTGCTAAAGCTCGGTCATCCGCACTTCATTTATTAATTGAAATGCTAAAGTAAGATATCTCAAGTGAAGGAAAAATAAAAAATGGAAACAAAATATATCTGTTTCCATTCTCCAAACATCTTGAAACGTTTGATTATTTAGTTTTTATACTACAACCAATTGCTTTGGTCATTGATGGATCAGGATTCTTACCAGCTTCAAGTGCATTTATTGCATTTGCTAAATATCTATCTTCTACTTCATCAGCATTTCTAGCATTGTCATCTATAGCACCTATATATTTAACCTCTAGCTTACTATCCAATAAAAATACGTGTGGAGTTTTAGTCGCTCCAAAAATTGGATAAAGCTTTTGTCCCTCATCTATCAAGTAAGGGAAATTAAATTTTTTCTCCTCAGCTCTAATTATCATGTTGTCAAAAGAATCATCAGGTTTAACTTCAGGATCATTTGGATTGATCGCTATTACTTGATATCCTTTAGGACCAAACTCATTTTGAAGTGCCACTAATCTATCTTCATACATTATTGCATACGGGCAATGATTGCATGTAAAAGTAACTACAAATCCCTTTGCGTCTTTCATATCCGCAAGAGAATGCATATTTCCATCCACTCCTTTTAGTGTAAAATCAGCAGCTGTATCGCCAACTTTATATCCACTCTGAGCAGTAACAGTTACTCCTATTAGCAATGCCAGTAAAAATGTATTTATTAGGTTTTTCATATGGTATATATTTTAAATTAAATTTTATTTATTAAATAATAACAGCATCTGTTCTTCTAGTTCGAAAGTCGAATGGAATTCTTGTTCATAAAACTTTCTTTCATCTCCTTTCAATATAAGAGTTATAGGAATCGCACCGGACCATTTTGGGTCGACTTTGTCTATCCAACTATTCGCCTTACCATCCGCAAGTAAGACAACTTTACTCTGTATTTTGTTCTTAGTTAGGAACGGTATTACTTTACTTTCTAGTTTTTTAGGATCATCAAGACTAACTAATATTTGTTTAAAAGCTTGATCAACATATAATGCATTTAACTCCTCGAAATATGGAAGCTCTTTAACGCATGGTCCGCACCAAGTCGCCCAGAAATTGATCACATAGGTTGTATCAGGACTAAGATCAGTCATAATCGCACTTTCCATATCATCAAACTTTTCATATACTGTTACTTGGCCAAAACAAAGCCCACCAAAAAACATGAATATATATACTAGAAAAAACTGCTTCATATTATACCTTTTTTTATAAAGTCCTAAGATAATGTCATTTCAAACATATATTATAATCTTTAACAAAAGTTTACACATTATCAGTAATCATTGTAAGCACCAAAACGTTTAACTTTGACTTCAGCAAAAAAATAACTATGAAAACACATAGAATCATACATAAAATAAGTTTGTTCGCATTAGTACTATTTACGGTATGCGGCTGTTGTGATAACGAAGAGTCAGGCCAAACAGGAGATCTTAATTTATCTATTAATTTGATTTATGATAATGAACCATTGGTTATGTTTCAAGATTATCAATATCCTGACGGGAGAACAATTAACTTCTCCAAGTTTTCGATGTATACTTCAGATGTAACATTGGGCACCAATATTGTTTCTGACATAGCATTCCACAACCTTACTAATAGTCATGTAGATCTAAGTTCAGCCACTGAAGGTTATGATTGGACGATAAATGAGATAGAGCCAAATTCGTACGCTAATCTTTCTTTTGGTTTAGGTGTAAATGAAACTCAAAATGCAAAAGACCCAGGAGTATTCGAATCCGGTCATCCATTAGCTAAGCCCGCAGAACATTGGTTTAGTTGGAGTAGTTTCATATTCCTTAAGTTAGAAGCTAACATGGATAGTAATGGAGATGGCGTCAAGGATTTGCCCATATCATTGCACCTCGGTGCTGATGATGCGTATCGTATTATATCTCTTGATAAGAACATAGAAATCAAAGCTGATGAAGCAACAGAATCGAATATAACAATAGACATATTTAAGTTTCTCGGCGGATCAGAGAGTACTTATGATGTAGATGCAAATCCACAAATTCATTCGTTAGAACAAAAGGATGCTGTGGTGGAATTAGCAAGTAACTTAATAGAGAGTATCAAATAAATATTTGACTACTCTTATCCTAATAATTTGATATAACACAAAATATAATTAATGAATAAGTTAAAATTAAGTTTAATCGCATTAGTCGCATGCACAGTGTTCTCATGCGGAGACGACGAGAAGGCGAAAGATGTAAATGTAATGTTGGAAATGACAGTAGGAGACGAGAGTCTTGCTCATACCACAACATACAACATCAATGGAGTAGATCTTAAATTCACGAATGTCGCATTTTATCTTGGAGACATGACATTCAAGAATTCTGATGGATCTTCATTTGTCAATGAAGGAGACAGCAGATATCAACTAATCAAACCAGGAATCTTTGACTACAACTTCACAATACCTTATGAGAAAGATGCTTCAGATGTAACTCTTGACGAAATTTCGTTTATTGTAGGTGTAGATGCCGATACCAATGACGATGATGAAATGACATTCGAAATGAGACCTGATGGTGATCCTTTAGGAGTTCAAAACCCAACAATGCACTGGGGATGGATGGGTAAGTATAGATTCTTAAGCATAGATATAGATGCAGATCTAGATGGAGATGGAGTATTTGGTGAAGATGATGAAAAACTCGTTTATCATCTTGGTAAGAATGATTTTCTCGGCAACATCAAACTTACTCCTAATCAAGCACTGGAAGGTGGAGAAAATGATTTCAAAATCAATGTAGATTTCGAAAAAATGCTAGCTGGAATCGATTTTAATACTGAAAAGTTCACCAAAGCTGGTGGAGACGAAATTGGCCTAGCTCAGAAAGTACTTGCTAACTATTCTACAGCTTTTACTTTTGAGAAATAACAAAAATAGAAATATTATATATAGACTGACATCATGTTTTATGATGTCAGTTTTGTTTTTTAGCTGTGGAGAAGAATCGAAGCAACTTGATATGTCTCCCTATTTTCTAGAAACTAGAAAAGGATGGCCGGACATCGAGATTCCGGAAAACAACCCTATGACAAAGGCATCTGTTGAGTTTGGAAGGCAACTATTCCTAGACACTAGACTTTCGATAGATTCTACTATTTCATGCGCCAGTTGCCATAAAGCTGAATATGGCTTCGCTGATTCTTTACCGTTATCTAGAGGAGTAGGAAATAAACTAGGATTTAGAAACAGTGGAAGCCTGACCAATGTTGCATATCTCCCCTACTTTAATAGAGATGGTGGAGTAAAAACTCTTGACAGATTTTCTCTTGTTCCGATAGAAGATCATGCGGAGATGAATCTAAATCTCCTAGAAATGCGAGACAGATTATTGCAAGATAAGTCATATGTAAACCAAGCTAAACTTATATACAATAGAAGACCTGATGCTTTTGCCGTTTCTAGAGCTCTTGCGTCGTATCTTAGAACTTTTATAAGTGATAATAGCCCTTACGATAGATATACATATGATGGAGACACCACTGCGCTAACAGAAAATCAAAAGATTGGCTTCAATATCTTCTTCGGAGACAAAGCTAAATGCAGCAGCTGCCACAATGGAATAAACCTGACCAACTATCAGTTTGAAAACAATGGTCTTTATGGAGATTATATAGGGAAAGATCGTGGAAGACAAAGAGTCACTGACAATCCTGATGACGAAGGCCGATTTCGAGTTGCTAGCCTCAGAAATATAGCATTAACCGCTCCATATATGCACGATGGTAGCTTACCTGATTTGAGGTCGGTGTTAGATCACTACAGCAGTCATGGACATTTACATCACAATAAAAACCCAAATATCGAACAGATTGTCATTACTGATTTAGATAAAGAGTACCTCATCTCTTTCTTGGAGTCTCTAACTGACCTTGAATTCATAAAAGATCGCCAAACCAACAGTCAAAGTAAGTAGACTTTGCTAATCAAAGCTTGAATAATATTGAAAAGTCCGCAAATAATAAAACTTAGAAGGTGAAGACTTCTTCCCTAGTCATTTGACTGAGATTCTTTACCGTACCACTTAGCCATAGTATTTTCGGCACTTTTATATCTTGGTGTAAAGTCCATTTTGCTATGGTTCTCGTCTTCATTATGATCAATATGCCACTGCCAGAAATACATCCCTCCAAACCATTCCTCATCCCATAATTCTTGGAATAGTGCTTCGTAAGCAAGATTCTGAACGTGATTTGATATAACATTGGTTGTATCACTAATAGCTGAATCCCATACCCATGGTTCTATGGTAGCAATTTCATCGCTTCGGTATCCAATCTCTGAGAATAAGATAGGCTTGCCGTAATGCTTAGAAACTTTTTCTAATTTCTTAATATGACTCTGCCATCCATTTTTAATATCACGTAAGCTAGGATTTCTATCTTTTGTAAGAGGGAAATATGCTTGGACTCCTATATAGTCCATATCATCCCAAAACTTGATATCATCAAAATCATCATCCCAATTCATTGCATAAGTTAACTTTCCTGAGTATACTGATTTGATCTCAGTTATTAATTTATCCCAATCATGTGGTTGTGCTTTGACGGATGTTCTTAGCTCAGTACCTATACAGAACAAATCAACATTTAATAGTTCAGCTAACATAGCTTGATGAATCATATGTTTTCGATAAGATTCAAACCAAGTAGACCATTCTATTTTATTATCCAACTGAATATTTGATCTCCAGCCATCTCTCATCCAGATATGTGGCTTTAAGAAAGTGTGTATTCCTCTTTCGTGTAACTCATTCACAGATTTCATATAAACAGAATCACGCCTCGACCACTCTCCAATTTCTCCTTTTCTAGGTCGAAGTATTTTAGTCAATTCTGTCTCTTGAAACAGGAATGGAATGATAGCCACACCTTCTATGTTATTTTTCACCAATTGATTGATTCGCTCATGAGAATCCCTATTCCAACCAAAAACACTCATCCCTCGATGTTTGCCATCTTTAGCATATAGATTTTTTACTTTGCCTGTGTGATTTTCGACAGACATATCCCATTGAAATGAAAATGAATCTTCCGCCGGTGAATGAGAGGCACATTGACTAAACAAAAATAAGGCGAAAAATAAAAGTAAGTTTCTAGAATGCAAATCGGTTGAATTATTGGTGAACAGCTAGCAAATCTAAGTAAAACTAATAGTTCCGATAGAATATTAATAGCACAAATATATCTAGAAATGGCATACAGAAGTTAAATAATACATAAGTAGAATTATTATATGAGTCAAGTGCGTTCTATTCATTATACTGGAGAGTCTCTTTGTTATATTTTTGAAACAAAGCTGACATTGACATAATTATCAATAAATACATATGAGCAATAGAAGATCTTTTTTAAAAAACACTGCATTAGGAACTGTCGCATTAGGAATTTCGTCAAGTACCAATATAAAGTCCAATACAAATGAAGATCTTTTATGTAATCCTACAACATTAGATTATTATGGTCCAGGTCCTTTCTATACTGACAATCCTCCAATGATAGAAGAGAATACCCTAGCTAATCAAAGCGAAAAGGGTGAACGAATTATTATCAGTGGAAGAGTACTTAACTTAGAGTGCGATCAATTTATACCCAATACTATCGTAGACGTTTGGCAGGCCAATAATGAAGGACAATATGACAATCAAGGATATACTTTAAGGGGATTTACAAAATCAAATGATCAAGGATTCTATCTGTTTGAAACAATCAAGCCTGGAAAATATCTTAACGGGAGTTCATTCAGACCATCTCATATTCATTATAAAGTATCACCACCCGGATTTGACACACTAACCACACAATTATACTTCGAAGGCGACACGAGTATTCCTGGAGATGCAGCTGCTTCGATTACTTCGGGCACTTATGATGCTAGTGATAGAATTATCACTCTTAGTGAAAATTCAAATAATGTTCTTGAGGGCACATTTGATATCATCATTAATGGCGAAGGTATCTCTGTAGGCACGAGTGATCTTCATCTAAACAAAGGTATGGTTTACAAGGTGTCTCCAAATCCATTTATCAATCAAGTAGAGATAGAATTTGGAGTATTTGAAAAAGCAAAAGTAGGGTTACTTGTTTATAATTTATCAGGACAACAAGTTGCTATTTTAGAAGATAAAAATCTAACTCCTGACAAATACATATCAATTTGGAAACCCGAAGATACACTGCCCGCTGGACATTACTTTATCGCTCTTAAAGTCAACGATTTGCAAGTCCACTATCTAAAAATAATAAAACAATAAGCGTATCGACAATTTGTTTAGAATCTAAAATAACTCTATTATCAAACAATTTCTCCGATTACTTTCTCATATATCTCTCTCAGCTCAAAATTAGTATTCTCTAATTTTAGAAAAGCATCTGGATTAGATCTATAAGGCTCATTCAACATATAAACTCTCTGATATGAGTAATCATTTTTTGCCTTCAACATGATCTTAATAATATTTTCTTTTTCGAAATACTTCATTTCACGCTTTATAACTTTAAGCGGTAGCCCAGTAATAAGAATTAACTCTTGCATAGAGACTTTATAATCACAATGCTTGAATATATTCAATAAGTCTTCTAACGTCATGAATGGTTCTTGGGACAGGTCAATATTGTAGCTTTTATCTATCGGTTTTGACAATGTGTAAGAATAACTCGTCATTGATTTATTCGTCAATACAGATAATACCCCATTATGATGCAGTGAGCTTAATCTTGAAGATGTCATAGTCTTACTCAAACCAAATGTTCTTGCCACCAGCTTTTTGTCGACAACCTTATCTGGTTGCTTATCAATAAATAATACGAGATCACGATCACTTATTTTATCATAAGATGCTTTTACTGCCTTTTGAAAAGATTTTACACCATAAATTATAATTAGAGTCATCACGATCAACGAAACTCCAACAATTGCAATCGGCAATAATATATTCCAGTTCATCATTGAATTAGTTTAAATATTTTTTCACCTCAATTAAAATTGAACCAGGAGCTATTTCTTTACCTGTTTGAGATTTTATTACATCTATTACGTTAGATATTAGCAATGGACTAAATCCTAACTTCAGACCAAAGTGATGCATTAGATTAACTTCCTCATCATCAACTACACCATCAATTTTAATTAAGAAAATAAGATAGTATAGAATCGTTACTCTATCATTTTCTGACTTGGGCACAAAAATGAATTTTTCATTAGAGTGAATTATATCTCTTACCTTCTCATCAGACAAGCCTAAGCTTAATCCCAACTTCAACAAATAAACAAATTCATTTTCATGAATCTTTCCATCTACCTTAGACATCCTTGTCGCTATAGAAACAATATTTTCCTTTTTAGCTTTATCAGCCAATCCTTCTAAATCCATTAACTATAAATTTGAGTTACCAATGTAAGATAAATAATCAGAATGAATAGCCAATATTCACATTTGGTAAGATTGGAAACAGGCTTACTTTTCTTGCTTCAGCTCCTCCAAGAATAGTATTATCATATATATAAATAAAATATGGGTTTTTTCTATTGTACACATTATACAAACCTACTTGGAGCGTAAGCTCATTTTGTTTACCATATTTTTTAGAATAATTAAATTGCACATCCAAATGATGAAAGGGTTGTTGCTGATAATTATTTCTAAGACCAGTAGTTCGTATAGGTTCACCTAATTCGGTTTTGAATTCTTCAAGGGCAAGTGAGAAAAAATTACCGGATCCAAAAGCCCAATTTGAAGAGACAGAGCAAGATTCGTTAATCTTATATTTAATTCCTAAGTTCACATCATTGCGTCTATCAAACTTATATGGAAAAGACTTCCCATTATCGATTCCTTCAAATGTCCTCGTCGTTTTAGCGAGTGTATACGCTAACCAACCTGTCCATTTACCTACATTTTTTTGCAATTGGATTTCTATGCCTTTACTAGTGCTCTCTCCCACTTCTACTCGTTCTTGCCATATGCTATCGTTTTCAACTATTGGTGGCTGATTTGTGCTTCCTATAATAATCAAAGATGATCTATATTCTAGTAAATTGTGCATTTTTTTATAGTAACCACTCAAGGTAAAATTAGTGGTTTTTGTCAATTTTCGTGAATAAGAAAAACTAACTTGGTCAGCTGATTCAGGTTTAATTTCTTCTGTGCTAGGAACCCACAGATTAGAAGGCAGACCTATACCTGGATTCACCAAAAGGTGTACATATTGATTCATCTTTGTATAGGACAATTTGAATCTATCCTTTTTCCCTGGTTTAAACACTATACTTAATCTGGGTTGGGTACTATTATATTGTGTACCACCTACATTGAACCGAGCAAAATGAAATCCTCCGTAAAATTGCCAGTTTGAATGTGGCCTATAAGTATCTTCTATATATGCTGAGAGCTCATCCGCTCCTATTCTCTCTACACTGTTTTCTATATCTTTGAATACATTACCTACAATTAATTGACTGGAGCGAACGGCAGGTTTGTAATTATGATATATCCAACCCGCACCAAACTTTATCACGTGCTTTTCAGACAAATAGAAATCGAAATTCATATTAGCTAAGTAGTCTTCTATTTCTGAAAAAGAAACGACCTCTAATTCTGCATCTGAGGATAAATTATTAATAGTTGATAAAAAAGTATAGGAGCCTCTAGAAGAATATTTATAGCTAATCCCGCCCAAATTTAAGGAAAGTTGTAACTTATCATTCACCACATTAGAAAGATTGAAATTCCATATTTCAGAGCCCCATTTGAGATTTACATCACTTGTGGTTGTGAAGAAATCCCCTTCATCATTTTTATCAGTTAAATTTTTAAAAACATTTAAATTATCTCTACCATTATAATAACTGAAAGATACTTTTTGCGAAGGCGAAATATGATGCGTCAGTTTACCTACTATATCATCATAAGCTAAGTCGATATCGTAATTGATCACATCACCAAAAAGATGATCAAAATAGGAATTTAAGTAGGATACTCTACCAGAAATATTGAAGGTCGTTTTATTAGTCAATATAGGTCCTTCCAAATGAGCTTTTATGCTTGGTAATGAAGCTGTAACCACTCCATGAATTCTTGACTTATTACCATCTTTTAGTTGGACATTCAGAACGGAGCTTAATCGCCCCCCGTATCTGGCAGGATATCCATTTTTTATAAAATCTATGTTTCTTATACTTTCTTCGATAAACACACTCGATAGTCCAGCTGCATGACTTACTTCATACATAGGTATACCTTCAAATAGTACCAAGTTTTGATCATTGCTTCCTCCTCTAACAAACAATCCAGATTGGCCTTCATTGCCAGAGTGTACGCCTGCGGTAACCTTAACTGCCTTTAGCAAATCATTTCCTCCAGCGGTAGTTTGAAATCCTTCAGTCAACGAGAGGTCAATTTTTTCCCCACCTGATCCTTGAATAAAATTATCAGATATTGATTCTGTTATTACCACCTGAGTAAGTTCATTGTCAAAATCAAGAAGGATATCTATCTCTCTGTCTTCGAATTCTACTATCTGCACGGTTTCATATCCGAGGTAGCTAATATGTACTTCGCTAGAATCTATTGGTATTGAAAGGCTAAAAAAACCAGACTCACTACTGAAGGTTGAGGAATAAGTATTGATTTCGAGAATGGTGGCGCCTACAATGGCTTCCCCACTTTCCTTGTCTCTTATAAAACCCCTTATTCTAATAGATTCATCTATCTCTTCTTCTTCGAGAAAAGTGATCAATACTTTATTGTTACTTGGTGTAAGTTTAAGAGTATCCTTATAGAATAGTGCTCGGATTAATTCTTCCAAAGACATTACTCCTTTAGGAAGTATTATTAGTTCTTGTAGGTCTGCTCGAGAACTATTAAAAGAGAGTGAAATATTTTCTTGGATTAATAAATTATCGACGTGTCCGAGCAATGTATTCTCATTAAAAGTCAACATTACATTACGTGAAAGTATATTGTCTTGAGCCGAAGAGGTGGCTATAAAAAGACAAAATGTAAATATTAGCCATATGTGTCTATGGACTATAATCATTATTAACAATCGGACGATGAAACTAAATAACCATTTCCTCTAATCTCATATTTTAACCCATGAGTAGTACTGAATTCATTTAGAATATCTTCTAAAGAGTAATTATCAAATGTGGCTTTAACATTACAGTTTTTGAAAAGTTTAGCATCATTTAATTCTACAACTTTACCAAAATGTCTAGACAATGCTTCGACCACTTCACTCATTGTATTATCGTTAAACAATAGTCTTTTGTTTTTCCAACTGCTGTAGTTATCATCTCTCATTTGCAACTTCTCAACATTTCTATCAACTACCTGAATAAATTCTCCTGCGACAAGCGTGTAAGTAGCTCCTTGAAATTTGTAAGCAACGCTACCTTCTGCTACAAAAATCTCAGTATGCTTATCATCTGCTACAACAGTGAATTCTGTTCCTAATACAGTAATCTCACCAACAGGTAAGTTTATTTTAAATTGTTGACTTTCATCTCTAGCCACATCAAAGAATGCTCGTCCTTTCATACTCACGGTACGTTCATCTTTTGAACGCATTCTTGTTCCACCATCCAATATCACACTTGTACCATCTACAAGGTTTACATCTAACTGACTCTCCAGAGTTGAAGCATACTCTTGGCCTTCAAAGCCTAGGTCCGATTTCCCAGAATTAAAAACAAATAACGCACCCATTACTATTACAGCAACTGCTGCAATACGCGATAAATTTTTCAGACTAAATATGCTCTTTTTGCTTTCTTTGTTATCGTTTAGCGAAATTACTGGTATATCCGTTTTTACAGTTTCTTCTTGAGTATTTGATTGTGACAATGTATTCTCGAAAGCGGACCAAGCATCTTCTTCATTAAAATCTTGATAATCTTTTAGAGTATCTGAAAGTGCTGAAATCTTTCTCATATCCTCCAAGGCTTTAATATTTTCCTGCGCCTCCTTCTTCCATGACTCTAATGCCGACTTTTCGTCGCCTATAGAACCATCGCCCATCATTTTACCTATTATTTGATCTATATTCATTTTCAATTCTTCTTCTTAGTATTTACCATGAATTATCTTATTTCAGATAACCTTCCTTCCATTAGCTCTCGCAACTTGCGATATGCTTTTCCTATTTGGTTCTCTACTGTTTTTACAGAAATATCTAAGTCTAAAGCTATTTCGTTGTAAGTTAAGCCATTCACCTTGTTCATCACAAAAATTTTCTGACATTTAGGCGGTAATTGTCGTATCGACTTATATAGGAATTCCTTTAACATATAATTTTTCGCCTCTTCTTCAATCCCACTATTTCCCAAGTTGATATCATTAAAATCAGCTGTCGATACTTTCATATCACTTTTTCGCTTTCTCAGCATCTCTAATGATCTATTCTTTACAGCTTGGAAGAGGTAACTTTTTTCATTCGAATCTATAGTGACCTTTTCTCTTTTGTCCCATAGCTTAGTAAAAACGTCTTGTACCACGTCCTGTGCCATCTTGTGATCATTCACAATAGTGGAGGCAAAGTTGCAGAGAGGATTATAATACTTCTTAAACACTTCTTTAAATCTATTTTTATCTAACTGTTTCAATAAATAGTTGGCGTATCGGTTAGGTAGTAAATGTTTTGTACTGCTAATTTATTATATATAATCTTACTGAGGCATAAACTCTTGCAATTTATTATCGCTTATTTGTCACAGAAGACAATCTACGGATAAGAATAAGCTAATAATATACATTTGTCGTCGTAAAGCAAACTTATGTTGTCAGCTATGAGCAAAACGACATGACGACTTTAGTGATATGATCACAGTAGTTTTCACAAAAAAAATTATTGAAGTGATGACATTTCTGGAAGGAAGCCATCATTAATAATTTCTGCAAACAAAAAAAGCCCATCAACAATGTCAATGGGCCTTTAGTATTTTTATATAAATCAGGTCTTCCTGCTTATACCACTGATACATTTACAGCGTTAGGACCTTTTTTTCCTTCTTCTACATCGTAACTTACTGTGTCACCTTCTCTAATGTCGTCATTTAGACCACTTACGTGCACAAATAGATCTTTACTTCCATCTTCTGGGCTAATAAATCCGAATCCTTTTGTTTCGTTGAAAAATTTTACTGTTCCGTTATTCATTTGTCTAGTATTATATAATTAATACTCAAATATAATACTTATTTTGGAATAGTTAATAATGGAAACATGGATTAAATGATTTTTCCATCCAAATCATCTCATATTGGTTCAAATCTATATGGTTATTCGCTTTAAGTACTGCCCAACTGACTAGAAATTGGCTTTTATAATTGTTAGTAAAACAGCAATTACAAATAACTGGATTACAAACATCGCTAAGATTATGATTGTCCAAAAAATTGAATCCCCAATCGTATTCTTATCTCTGAAAACCTTAAGTACTAACAAAAAAACTACAATGTATACAAAAGGATCAGACATGAGTATATTCCCAGAGATCATATAACCCAAAATACTCACTAAAGTAGCATGACCGATTATTAATGAGCTAATCGATAAGTGCTCAATGAAATTGTATTTCTTATAAACTGTTTTCAAGGATAATGCCAACGGAAAGATTGACAATATCCAAAAGTATTTAATATATAATCGAATAAAAATACCCGTCTCATAAGATACTAAATAAAGCTGACTCCTATTCTCTTCATTGATATTGGCTAATTCTCTCGTTTTGGCAAATACCGTTATTATTATTAAATATATTATAACTGCATAAATCAAATATGAAATTGGATTTAAAATCCCTTTCCTCTTTCCTTTTATATATTCAACGACGATCTTTTGAGGATTTAGAGTTAAGGTCTTTAGATTATAGAGAAAGCCTTTATCCATATTAGTCACTGTCGAAAACACATCAGCTAACATTGAACTGAATGTTATTCTTTTCACTTCTCCTTTTTCACCACAATTAGGGCAGAATACTTCATCATGATTATTATTGCAACTGATACAATTCATTCCGTTACTTTAGTGTTCTGATTCGAATAGTCAATAAATATCATAATTAACTTCTATCCATCCATCTACCTCGCGTAAAATCAGGCACAGCGACAGATGAACTTCCAGCGGCAATAGATTCTTCGGATAATGGTGTGATACTCAACCAAGCTGCAGCATCATAGACATCTATCGGTGGCCTTTTATTATCTTTTGCGTGGTTTACAAATTCATCTATCAGAAACCAATCCATGCCACCGTGACCTGCACCTACAGCTTTTTGTTCATTCTTTTTCCAATAAGGGTGATCGTACTTTTTGAGCCAATCATCAGCAGATGTCCACTTGTGAGCTTCCGTAACACCTTCAATCATAAGAGATTTATTCACATCCATCCATATGCCTTTGGATCCTTGTACACGGAATCCTATGGAGTATGGTCTAGGCAGGTTGGTATCATGAAATAGAGTTATCGATTCTCCATTTGCGCATTTTATCATAGTGGTGACTACATCACCTAACTTAAAATCGATTTTAGCATTTTTATGATTCTTGCCCCCTTTTGGATGATTTACCACATAATCATGAAGTCCTACCGCTTGAGAGGACATAGATGTGAGATAGAGAAATCTATTGCCTCTATTGATATCAATCATCTGAGCTACTGGCCCTAATCCATGTGTAGGATATAAATCACCATTCCTCATCACTGAATGTTGGGTTCTCCATTTTGCTTCATGAAATGCATTCTCACCAAATTCTACACCACCGCCATATGCATCTTTACCATTATTAAATTTCACATGCCTCAGGTCATGTTGATAACCTCCCTCAAGGTGAACCAGCTGGCCAAACATATCTTGACTGACCATATTCATCACAGCCATAACGTCTCTGCGATAACATACATTTTCTAAGAAAAATAAATGTGTTCCTGTCTCTTCTTGCGTATTTACAAGCTGCCAACATTCATCTACAGAAAAAGCACCACATACTTCCGTACCGACGTACTTCCCTGCTTTCATCGCAGCAATTGCTTGTTCAGAATGCCAACGCCAAGGTGTTGCAATAATCACTGCGTCTATATTCTCCTCAGCCAAAAGATTCTTATAATCATAAGGACCGTTTTTGAATACTTTAGGCTTCGGTTTTCCGTACTTATCAAATATCTTCAATGAAGAAGCAATCATACGTTCATCTATGTCTGCAAAAGCAACTACTTCACAATCATTACGCCCCAATAATAGATCTATATGACTCTGTCCTCGATATCCTGAACCAATTACGCCTATATTAATCTTTGATTTTGATATATTCGCCTTTAATTGCTTCGTTTGTGTTGCATTAGCTGATCCTGAAATGGCAACTCCTGCACCTGCTAATGCTGATGATTGAAGAAATTTACGTCTATTGATTGGCATTATTACTAAAATTTAGATGTGCGGAAAAATATAAAACTAAGCTAAAGCTAAAAAATAGAAAGCAAGTTTCATAAATTCTAAAATATTAAGAATAGAAAACCTATAAAATGATAAAACTATCCGACATAGATACTAGAGCCCCTGAAGGGACTGATGAAAAAGAAATAAGAAAGCAGACAAAAAAAATAGCTAAAGAGATACAAGAATTACAATCGATCATGTACGCTCAAAGAAAGCATTCCTTATTAGTTGTATTTCAAGGAATGGATAGCAGTGGAAAAGATGGTGCCACAAGGGAAACTTTCAAATATTGTAGTCCTTCAGGAATAAAAACAAAAGGATACGGTAAGCCATCTGACACAGAATTTGCCCATGATTTCCTGTGGAGAGTACATTCTCATGCACCAGCCAAGGGAGAAGTGAGTGTTTTTATTAGATCTCACTATGAAGATGTCTTGATCCAAAGAGTTCATAATTGGATAGATGAAGAACATGTAACCAAGAGAATAAATGCGATCAATGCATGGGAAGAATTATTAGAGTTTGACAACAATACCACGATCCTTAAGTTTTATATGCACTTATCAAAAGATAGGCAGCATGAAAAGCTGATGGAACGGATAGAAACGCCCAGAAAAAACTTCAAACATAGAGATGGCGATTGGGAACAAAGAGAACATTGGGATAGATATATAGAATGCTATGAAGATGTAATCAATCGATCAAGTGTGCCATGGATAATAGCACCTGTAGATCAAAGATGGTATAGAAATTACTTCATCGCTAGTAAAGTCCTCGAAACACTGAAGTCAATGGATCTAAAATATCCAAAACTAGAAACAGAAAGAGAAGAGTGGAAAAAGTACGTATAGATAAATGGTTGTGGAGTGTAAGGATATTCAAATCTAGATCAATATCCACAGATGCATGTAAGAGCAATAAGGTGAAGATTGGCGAAAAAAACCTAAAACCTTCCTACTTAATAAGAGTTGGGGAACGGGTTAATGTTCAAAAAGAAGGTTTTAATCTTACTTTCGAAGTTGTTGCATTGATTAATAAAAGGGTTTCGGCTGCTCTAGCTCAGCCATGTTATAAAAACTTAACACCAGAGGAAGAGTTGAACAAATTCAAAGACTGGTTCGTTGGGAAAAGTGCACCCGAAAGAAGAGAACAAGGGGCTGGAAGACCAACAAAACGGGAAAGAAGAGAAATTGATGATTTCAAAGATGATTTTGAATTATGGGACGATGATGAAGATTAAATATAATTAGGGATAAAGCGTATTACAGTACAATTTATCCATATAAATCTAAATCATCAATTTAAATAAGTAATTCATATATAAGAATTCTAAATATTTCATAGAATAAATTACTTTTGCAGTTACTATTAAGAAACAGATATTTTAAAAGACAAATATGAATTTACACGAATATCAGGGAAAGGAACTTTTGGCTTCATACGGTGTAGCTATTCAAAGAGGAAAAATCGCTCATACAATAGAAGAAGCTGTTCAAGCATTCAAAGACATTCAGGCTGAGACTGGTGCTGAAATGGCAGTTGTCAAAGCTCAGATCCATGCAGGTGGTAGAGGAAAAGGTGGTGGAGTAAAACTTGCCAAAAATATGGATGAGTTGAAGGAACATGCAGGGAATATCCTTGGAATGATGCTGAAGACTCCTCAAACACCAGGAGGAATGGATGGTGCTGGAAAATTAGTAAGAAAGGTACTTGTTGCCGAAGATACTTATGCTCCTGACTTCGATGCATGTAAAGAATACTACGTGTCAATCTTAATGGATAGAGGTAGAAAGCAAAATGTAATTATCTATTCTACAGAAGGTGGTATGGATATAGAAGCAGTAGCTGAAGCCACTCCAGAACTAATACACAAAGAATATATCGATCCACATATGGGTCTTCAAGGTTTCCAATCTAGAAAGATTGCTTTTAATCTTGGATTAGAAGGTAAAGCATTCAAAGAGATGACGAAATTCATCTCAAAGTTATATGCTGCATTCGTAGGTAGTGATGCATCATTGTTTGAAATTAATCCTTGTCTTCATACAGCCGATGATAGAATCTTAGCTGTAGATAGTAAAGTATCATTGGATGAGAACGCATTGTTCCGTCACCCGGAATTAGCGGCGATGAGAGATACTGATGAGGAAGATCCTACAGAAGTAGAAGCACAAAGCTATGGTCTGAACTTCGTAAACCTTGATGGTAATGTTGGTTGTATGGTAAACGGTGCAGGACTTGCAATGGCTACTATGGATATCATCAAATTATCAGGTGGATCTCCAGCAAACTTCCTTGATGTAGGAGGAACAGCAGATGCAGCAAGAGTAGAACAAGCATTCAGAATCATCTTAAAAGATGAAAATGTAAAAGCTATTTTGATCAATATCTTTGGAGGTATCGTAAGATGTGACAGAGTTGCTCAAGGTGTAGTTGACGCATACAAAAACATAGGTGACATTAAAGTGCCAATCATTGTAAGATTACAAGGTACTAATGCTGATATCGCTAAAAAATTAATCGACGAAAGTGGATTAGAAGTACATTCAGCGACTCTTCTTAAGGAAGCAGCTGACTTAGTAAAACAAGTAGTAGCGTAAGCTTAAACAACGTATAAAGCATTTAGAAAGGCACTCAATTTTGGGTGCCTTTTTTTATTTTTCGAAAAAGGTGAAAATAATATCGAAAAAACACGGTTGTTTTGGGAGGGGGCAAATGTATCATTTCAAAATGTATTGTTTGCCAAAAACACAACACTTCAAAACTATTGCCTTAACAACTAACATAGTTAAGATGATTGAAAATTTAGAAGAATTTCAATTTAAAAAACTTAAAATTTATTTTACGTTTGAATAAATCCAATTCCCAAACACCCCACGTAATTAAGGTATGGTATTAGAAATGTCTTCTTGTGGTGATGATGACTTAAGAACTAAAACATTTTCTTATGACTTCAATACTGGACAAGTAGCAGCTGATTTTGCTTATACATGCACACATGCTAATACATTATCTGCGACAATCACAGTTGATGAATTAGAAGATGGTGGATCAGAAGTAACGGTAACTCTTGATAACACAATTGATGGTGAGACGTATAACACACATGCACATGACATGGCAGATGCCGCAACTACAACTAACATGACTCCATATAACGAGTCTCCAAATGGTAATGTATTTGCAATGGCATTAGCTGGAAATGGTGGAGAAGTTTCAGGTAAAAAACACATCTACATTATCTTATGATGCTCTTACTACAACTTATGACGGATTTTTAGTAGTTCATGATCCTTTACAAGATCTTACTACAGTTGATCCTACGACTTACGAAATACTTGGTGATTTCGCAAGATAAGATTAAGCTAACATTAAAAAATGGAGCATCTCTTAAATGAGGTGCTCCATTCTTTTTTTATAGTCTTTTTCGTTCTAACTGACTTTTACTTCGAAGTCAATCTCAGTTCCATCTTCGAGGTGCTGTATCAAATGATTAGCCCAATACGGCCCAAGCGATGCTCCTTTGGTCCCTAATCCATTAAATATTACAACATTCGGATGCTCCGAATGTCTGCCTAAAAACGGGCGACGTCCTTTAACACATGGACGAATACCAGCAATATGCTTTACAACCTCATAAGGAACATTAAGAATTTCATCTAGCTTATCTCTTAGTTCTTGTCCTTTCTCTTCATCTGGCGCATCATCATCAAATGTCCATCGATATCCAGACCCAACCCAATAATGTTCTTCGTCAATAGGTGCGACGAAAACTTTATGTCTCAGTATATTATCAAATGGTCGACCCTTTACTTTGACAATCAACACATCTCCTTTTGCTGGCTCGAATGCTAGATGCTTGAAGTATGGATTATACTGAGCTTGGTAACCTTCCGCGAAGATGATCTTCGATGCTTTGATTCCTTTATACTCTATTCCGTCTTCGTTAATTTTGAGCTGCTCGTATTCAAACTTTTCATTCAATATCGAGTCATCAGCATCCAGAATCTTCCGATAACCATCTACAAGCCTACCCAATTGTACTTGCATTCCTTGTTTTAGTACACCATAGGCAAATATCCCATTGATTTTTCCATCAAACTCTTCTGTGCTTGGATTATCTACTATAAATTGACCAGCTATAGGGTCCGCTTTTCGTGTTTCCCAAGTATTTTCATCTTTGATACTGTATAGGCCTCTATATATGAGCTTCTCATGATATATTTTCTCTTGTATAAAACCAGAGATACCTTTATAGGTTTCTAGAGCAAAAGGAAGCAACTCTTCAATTCTCCAGGACTTTACATATTTCCTACCAGTGATAGGGTTGATAACTCCTGCAGCTATTTTTGAAGCTGCCTGATAATGATTATTATCGATAACGACATGAGATTTGCCTCTCGCTTTTAAGAACCAAGATAACAACGTCCCTCCTACTCCTTGACCTACTATAATATAGTCGTATTTCTTGTCAGACATTATGTGTTCTTTTTGAGTTCCTCTAATTCTTCTTTCTTAGCCTTTGTTAGTGATTTCACGACGAGGTCATAAGAATGATCAATCAGGTTTAAAATTAAAGATTGTTCTAGTCCTCCTTCACCGATGATCAAAGTATTCCAGTGTTTTTTATTCATATGATACCCAGGTATAATCTCCGGATGCTCGTCTCTTAATTCAATTGATCTTTCTGGATCGCATTTCAGGTTGACTCGCAGTACTTCCTCGGTTATATTAGAGAGTGCAAACATCTTTCCCATTACTTTCCAGACAAGTGTCTTGTCGTCAAATGGAAATGTTTCTTCTACACCAGACTTGGGCGTGATATATGATATTAAACTGTCTAAGTCCATGATAATAAGATTGATTATTGTAAAGGTGGGTATTTTTATATTTGAATTTAAAAACCAAATGAGTTATTATTGATTTGAATATATCTTTTTTATAAGATCCCCATCTCTACCACTCTTTTTCCACGCCATAGTCATCTCTACCACCTTACTATAGTTAGATAATCCGCCTGCAACACCATGAGATTTCAGATAGGTATCATAAACTACATCTCTTACCTTAGGCATAATGTCAGGATACTTATCCATTTCATCCATCACGGCTATCAGATCAGTCCTTACATTGGGACTAATGTCTCTCATTAGTTTCTTATATAACCTTGGAGAGCCTCTTCTTATATTATTGGCCATATATCTCCAAATACTCATCGATGCAGAATACTGTATAAATGGATCATCAGAAGCCATACATGCCACGAATCCTGTAAAATTACATGTTCCTTCATCCGCTAGTCCGTATCCATGGCTCATCTCATGCGCCATAGTAAATGGATATTGAACAGGATGAAGTCCTGCATCTATATGTCCTTCAAAAACAAATGGTATATAAACGCCAGCAGTGGAAATTCTTAATAGGATTCCTTTAGGATATAACTCTCTAACCCTTACCCTTCCTCCTGTTGGAATATCCCAATTAGACAGAATATTCTCTAAGTTATTACGAATTTGTACTTCAAGATCATTTGGGACTTTTTCAAAAGTTAAAGGCAGAGTATCTTGACTAATTTCCTCCCTCAATTCTTGCAACTTATCTAAAAAGAAAACTGCTTCGTTGTACAGTTCGGTCGTATCTGCTTTCACTTTTGGTAAATCAAGTTGTTTGCTCAAGTTTGTCTGCTGATAATTGAATCCCCATAGAAAGTAGAAGAAAAAAATAACCGCTCCTACCAATGATAATATAGGAAGTATGATACTCCAAAGCTTTGCCGCCAATCCACTAGCAGATCTAAACCCCTTAAATTTCAAGAACTGGTATATAATCTGTACAACAACAAAGAATAAAATATAGACCATTGGAAATGGTATCCAACCTAGCGTGTAATCATATATTGATCGTATAATTTGAAAAATACCTTTGAAATAAAATACTTCATAAAACGAAGGAAATATGCCAAATAACCAATTGAGCACAAGTGCTACAAGTCCTAATATAATCCAGATGTATTTTTTTAGCTTCAAACAATAGATTTACATGTGTTCTTACAAGCAGATATAACTCAATCGGTTACTTCTTTAGTATAAGATGCAAATATTATCAATTTAGATGCATTTCGCTAGACCTTTTCTATAAATATTAACCTTAATCTCAGAATACTATCATGCAAATAGAATCGCAGACTATTTATTCTTGATTCATCAATTTAGAATCAAATAATTACTGTTCTTATTATTTGTTGATTAAGCAATTATCTCTTATGATTATTTTGGAACCTTGCAAAATTGAAATTGCTGGAATTAAATTAACTTCCTTTATATAACATTCATCTAAAATAACTTCAGCATTAACGCCATTCGTACAAATATCAGCACCAGGCAATATTGAAGTATTAGATTTAAAATCTACGCTCTTAAGTGTAATTTTACCTTCTGCCAAGATTCCAGCTCCATGCTGCTCTGTTACAGTTACACCATCTGCATTACCAAACTTTATTTCAAAGCCCACAATATTAGCGTCGGTTACAGTAGAAGCGACCTTTATTAAATTGAAACTTTGATTGCTATTGTTATTTTGACTGCCAATATCTCCTGATAGTATGGTCTTTAGCTGTGAAGGATCACTATGAGAAAGCAGTCCACCACAATGAGGAAATCCACCAATTAGTGTAACATTAGAATTTATAGAAAAGGATATGCTCTCGTCATCTCCCAACGTTGGATAGTAAGTACCCTCAGAAACCAGTATAGTGTCCCCGGCTGCAGAGGCGGCGATAGCACTTGACAATTCAGTATATGCATCTGCCCAATTACTGCCATCATTATCACCTATTGCCGTTTTCCTTACATGTATATAAGGAGAAGCTGGCTCAGCCATGGTTATTACAGAATTAATAGATGGATTATTCAATATACTTTCAGCGCCTGACAGCCAATTAATTTTCACGTAATTCACTCCAGTTGCTACACCTAAACCAAAATGCGCAAATAGCTCATTACATCCACCTAAATCAGACCCAGCTCTCATTTCAAAATATTGAGATACACCATCATTCGTATTGACTTCTACTTTTGCTCCTATTCCGTTTGGTGCGCTTAATGTAGATTCTAGTGCTATTCTAAGATAATTATTGCTATTTACTACATCATTCCTAAATAGTCTTACTTCATCATTGTAGTTAATCATTAAAAGATCCAAGTCTCCATCTTTATCATAATCAGCATGCACTATTGTTCTTGTTCTAGCATCATCATCAAGACCTAGGGCCGGTGCAATATCTGTAAACGATCCATCCGCATTATTTTGAAAAAACTGAGATTCTTGATCAGGATCCCCTCCTCCATCTAAGGTTAGTGATCCTATAGCCACAGAAGCATCTTGCCAGCCATCGTTATCATAGTCTAAAAAACTGCAACCCCATGAAAAGTAGTTTCCTACTTGTATATCAAAACCAGCGGTATTATTTTCTTCAAAAACGCCACTATTATTTATAAAATATTTCAAAAGACCAACATTACTATACAGAATATCAAAATCTCCATCTCTATCTGGATCACCAATTGCCAATCCCATACCATGCGCACAATCATCGCCTATGAGGCTAGGTGAAGATTCAGTCATCTGCCAATTACTTACAGGATGTGTTCCGCCTTCATTTTCGAATATTAGTGTACCATATAAAGGTGCTGGACCCAATGGACAATCATTAATTACAATAAGATCTTGATCAAGATCACCATCAATATCTGACCATCCACCTATAAATCCAGGATTAACCAAAAGCGCTGTATTTAGCATTGATTGGGACATATCAGTAAATGTCTCATTTCCATTATTGATAAAAAAGTAATCTTGAGTAGATCCGATACCCGTTGACATTATCCCCATATGATGGGCAATATATAGATCTAAAAACCCATCATTATTATAATCACCAAAAGTCGCAGATGTGGACCTATTAGGCCCCATGATATCTAATCCTGCCGGAATTGTAATATCAGTGAATGTGCTATTCCCGTTGTTTTTGAAAAGTATATTGTTATCACTATTTGCTAAATACAAATCAATGAAACCATCATTGTTTATATCTCCTGCTACTGCACCTCCTCCATCATTCATTGCATCAGCAACACCCGTGGACACAGCGACATCAGAAAATGTTCCATCACCTAAGTTTCTAAATAATTTATTTGCACCGGAACGATTAGTTATATATAAATCTTGCCATCCATCATTGTCAAAATCAAACCATGCTGCACCCGTCCCTACGCCCATATCATAGCTATCAAGATGGCCTTGATGCACAAATCCTACTCCTGAACTAACAGATACGTCTGTATAACCTTGAGAAAATAAATATGACGAAAAAAGGCATAGAATCACTGTAAAAAGGGGGAACCGGATGTACATATACTCAAAGTTAGGATTAGTTAATTGTTTCCTAAAATTATCGAAAATATAACCAACCACCAAATAACGTGTTGCTTATTACATCTTATTCCAAATACAACAAAAGCCTTTTACCCTAATTTTCCTACCCAAACTTCCCACTCTTCCATCTTAGCTCCGAGCTCACTCTGCATTTCTTGATATTTATCATTCTGCTCATTGAATGTTGGATCTTTGTAGAATGATGGATCTGCCATCTTATCCTCTATAACCTTACTATCTTTCTCTAGTTTTTCCATATCTCTTTCTAGATATTGGATTTTACGTTTGATCGATTTTTCCTCGTCTCGTGATAATTTAGGAATAGAAGATTTCTCTTCTTGTTTGGGTTTGTTTGGCTCGTTCTTCTTTTTAATTTCTGATTTCTGCATTTCAACTTGACGCATATCATCAAGTTTTCTCTTTTTCAGATAGTACTCTATATCTCCAAGATACTCGTTTAGTTTCTTGTCTTTGAATTCTATTACTTTATCTGTCAATCCTTCTAAGAAGTCCCTGTCGTGAGAAACAACAATCAATGTACCTGTATACTCTTTCAATGCATTCTTTAGGATCTCTTTACTCTGGATATCTAAGTGATTGGTAGGCTCATCAAGAAGCAACACATTACAAGGATGCATAACTAAACTAGCCATTGCTAATCGCGCACGTTCTCCTCCAGAAAGTACAGACACCTTCTTGTCTACATCTTCGCCACTAAACATAAAACTACCCAAAATTGACCGGGCCCTAGATCGCATCTCTTTCGGAGCTTTCTCTTCCATGACTTGTAATACTGTCATTTTACTATCAATGAGCTCTGATTGGTTCTGTGCGTAATAAGATATCTGAAGATTGTGTCCAGGAATCACATCACCTGATGATGCATTGATATTACCTATCAGAATCTTAGCTAAAGTTGTCTTTCCTTGTCCATTTTGACCAACAAAAGCAACTCGATCTCCTCTTTCTATATCGATTGATACATTTTCAAGTACTTGTTTAGGCCCATAAGATTTTGAGATATTCTTACCTTTCATTATCTCTCTACCACCTCTTGGTACTTCTGCAAACCGGATGGACATATTATCGGTCGCTTCATCTACGATCTCGATACGCTCTACCTTATCCAATTGCTTTTTCATTGACTGAGCCATCTTAGTTTTAGTAGCCTTAGCCATAAATCTATTGATGGTTTTCTCCTTTTGCGCCAATGCTTTTTGTTGGTTTTCGAAAGCATTAACTTGGATTTCTCTCATTGCAGCTTTCTCAACTATATATTTCTTGTATGTTCCTTTGAATTCATTCATCCGACCAAGTTCTATTTCTAGAATTCGATTGGTAACGTTATTTAGAAAGGTCGTATCGTGAGAAATTAAGATTACAATTCCTGAATAATTGATAAGATAATTCTCCAACCATATGATAGATTCTATATCAAGGTGATTGGTAGGCTCATCCAAAAGAAGTAAATCTGGTTGTCTCAACAGTAGCTTAGTCAACTCGATTCTCATTTTCCAACCACCACTCAGTTCGCTTACTTTCTTAGTAAACTCAAAGTCCTGGAATCCTAAACCTTTCAGAACTTTCACTGCGTTTGCCTCCAAGGTCGTAAGATCAAAATGCTCCATCTGAGAAGAAATATCGGATATACGCTCTATTAGCTGACCGTACTCTTTACTTTCGTAATCTTCACGTGTAGCTATTTCATCATTGATTCTATCCAGCTCAGCATTGAGTTCATTTGCTTCTTCGAAACAACTCATTGTTTCTCCAATAACAGTCATGTTCTCATCTAACTCAAACTCCTGTTTTAAATAACCAATAGTGGTATGAGAGGGCAGTTCAACCTTACCAGTATCTGGTCGGATGATATCGGCTATGATTTTGAGCAACGTAGATTTACCGGCTCCATTTCGACCGATAAGTCCAATTCTCTCTTTCTTCCCGATCATGAAACTGATGTTATCCATCAAAATACGATCTGCAAACTGTAGTGATATATCTCTTACGTAGTACATGAATTATAGCGTGATCCTTCCGCTTGGGATAGGATAATTTTTTAATTATTTAGAACAAAAGTTTCTTCACTTTACTTATTCTAAATGTTGACTTAATTGAAAATAAAACTTGGAATGAATAGATTAATCTTTAGCAAGAAGTCCTTTTATATCAGCTGGAGAATACTCTACCGATTTAAGCACTTTCTTATCTGCTGTTCTGTATACAAGAAACTCTCCATCCTTAGGCTCAATAAACGATTCTGTTCCTTTCGTTTCTAGATAGTGTTTCTGAGTTGCTTCAGCTTCTGCCATTGTCTTACATGTTTTACTCATGTTTGATCTCTGTACCTCATCGAATAATGTTTTGAATTTATCAGCCATCCCAAACTCAAGTATCGCTCCACTCAATACATATTGAATATCGCAAAGTGCGTCCGCTACTTCTACCAAATCATTTGTAGCGATAGCTTCTTTCAACTCATTTAATTCTTCCTGCAATAATGATACTCTAAGTTCACATCTCTTCTCATCCGGAATCACAGGTGTATCTAGCACAGGTAAACTGAATGTGTCATGGAACTTCGCAACATCATTCAATCCATTAGGCTCATTATACTTCATCTTGTTCTTTTTTGTCTTTTGTAAATGATTAAAACAAGCTTTCACCTATAATAAGTTTCAATCTCGAAACTTCGATAAATTAAGGACTCCTTTTTCTAATCGGGTGCAAAGGTACGCAATAGATACAATAAAAGTTAATATATAGTACAAGTGTCTGCACACCTATTTTTGTATGGTACGTTCTTGATTTATTCTTGCACGTATTCAACCCAATCTCGTTCTTTCCCTTACAATGAAAAGATGATCCGATACGGTTGTAAAATCTATACATGGTCATGATCATTGAGTTGAGCAATAGCGAAGATCGATGAGCATTTAATAGCAGAAACCATTTTACTAGCTGTATGACAGTTTCTTTGATTATGAAAAGTTTAATTTCAGCTAGAGTGTTCACAATAAACGGGTGTAAGAAACTCTATAATATGTCAGACATGTCAGTTTTGTTTAACAAGCAATTTATACTCGCATTCATATTTCTTATTACCTTTGCAGCGGTTTTAAATAAACCAATCAATATAAAACAATAAATACATCAATATATGGCACTTCAATGTGGTATCGTAGGACTTCCAAATGTAGGCAAGTCTACCCTATTTAATGCACTCACATCAGCTAAGGCATTGGCAGCAAATTATCCTTTCGCAACAAAGGATCCTAACTTGGGAATAATAACTGTACCGGATGCAAGGTTAGATGCATTGTCTGCGATAGTAAATCCTGAAAAAGTACAACCTACAACAGTAGAGATTGTTGATATCGCAGGATTGATCAAAGGAGCTAGTCAAGGGGAAGGATTGGGAAATCAGTTCTTAGCAAATATTAGAGAAGTAGATGCTATTCTGCATGTTGTAAGATGTTTCGTAGATGATAACATTATACATGTTGATGGTAATGTAGATCCAATAAGAGACAAAGGTATCATTGATCTGGAACTGATCTTGAAGGATCTTGACACTATGGATAAGAGAGTCGATAAGTTCAAAAAAAGTGCTAAAGGTGGTGACAAAGAGGAAGGACGAAAACTTGATTTTGCATTGGGATTACAAGCACACCTCGAAAGTGAGAAACCTGCGAGGAGTTTTGAAGTAGATGAAGGATTTGAAGAAGTATATAGAGATCTTTACCTTCTTACCGCTAAGCCAATACTATATGTATGTAACGTAGATGAATCTAGCGTTATGTCTGGTAATGAAATGACTGAGAAATTCAAAGCACTGGTTGCTGATGAAGATGCTGAGGTAATCTTAATATCTGCAGGTATCGAAGCGGATATTGCAGAGCTAGAAACAAAAGAAGAAAGAATGGAGTTCGTTGAAGAAATGGGCTTATCGGAACCTGGTGTAAATCGTGTAATCGCTGCAAGTTACAAGTTACTTAACCTTATTACTTATTTCACTGCAGGTGTAAAAGAAGTAAGAGCTTGGACTATTGTAGAAGGATGGAAAGCACCACAAGCTGCTGGGGTTATTCATACTGATTTCGAAAAAGGATTTATCCGTGCTGAAGTAATCAAATATCAAGATTACGTAGATTTAGGATCAGAAGCTGCTGTAAAAGAAGCGGGTAAAATGGGTGTAGAAGGAAAAGAATATGTCGTTACTGATGGAGATATAATGCACTTTAGATTTAATGTATAATTGATCAAAATGGCTTAATTATGGTTGATTTCTACTCGAAATTCCAAGTAGAAATCAACCATAAATATATAATCTCATTGCTTCTATTTTACCTTCAAAGTAATCTTTCACATGAAGGAAGAGTTACAATTTTTAATGATACTGACCTAAGTTAAAGCAATTAGTAAAAAGATCCTGATTTTTACCCCATCTCAATCTGACAGTGCATTCGCCAAAATTTCTCCGGCCTTACTTAACAGAGTTATTTTTTTCCAATTTCTACTTAGATATTATTATTTTTTGAGTGATACTGTGATTATTATCATTCGAAACATGTATAAAATAAATCCCTTCAGCTACAGCAGATAAATCTAACTGTGTCGTTAATGAATTGTTGTTCCATTCCTTTTCTAATACTTTGGTTCCTAAGACAGATATAAGCCGTATAGTACATTTATCAGAAGATATTCGGGTAATTGTTAACTCATTCATTACTGGGTTAGGATAAAATGTAACATCCGTCTTGTCGAGCGAACTAAGGGACAAAGGGTCTTCTCCCACCAAATATGCCCCTTCTGGTCTTACATAGGGTTCATAATCTGGTTTTGGTGATTGTAACATTCTATCATTTACTTCTCTCATTATTTCCATTTCATCATCAGTAATAGAACCATTCGTAATCGTAGTACTCCAGGTGATACTTGCTCCTGCATCTGTAAAAGTTCTTACAAAGCGATATGCCTGCTCAACTTCAAAGACTAAATCTGCACTTGCGACACTCCACCGTTCCCTAATCGGTGCAAAATAATGTTTTAAGGTTTGTTTACTACCATCGTATGAATCCCAAGGATTTTCGACAATTAAAGGAAAAAGGAACTCTTCATATGCCCAAGAGTTTGGAGGTGCTCCTGAACCAAGCGGCGTAGGATGGCCTGGAGTAAAATCCATATAAGGATCGGTAGCTTCAAAATTCCGCACTCTATAATCACTCGGATCCTCGTCATTGATTCCATCAGAATCTACATATATTTCATTACCATCCCCATCTTCAATGTACGTTTTTTTGTCATTGGTAGCAATAGCTACATCTGGATCAGTCTCTCTAAGCATCGCTACAAAATCACTTATTTCTCCTGGTAAATTATTTACATTATCTAACCAATAACCGTCCACTAAACCTCTAAACCTTTCAATGTATCCTTTCGCCAAAACTCTCCACGCCAAAGCTTGATCGCCATCAAAATTCTCATTGCAATAAGCTTCCCATGCTGCATAAATTTCTAACTCTTCGTCACTATTTCCTTGAAGACTTGATGGCCCGCCTGTATTAAGATACAGAATTACTTTTTTTTCTGAATTTCTAATAACATCAATTACATCCAGTATAATTTGTTCATTCTCTAAAGTAGGAACCATTGCTGGGTGAATCTCATTAGCGACATCTACATAAGGATTATCTCTTAAGGTATAATAATAACCGTGAGCAGGATGTGTAAAGTTTGTAATTACATGACCAGCATCTGGCACGTTATCTACCAATTCTTGTACGCCAGCAACCCAACCATTATCGCTGGTATTGTCTAATCTAATTCCACCACTCAAATTAAATCTTACACCCCAAGAACCAGATAGAAAAGTTGCTTTGGGGATGGTTTGTTCAGAATATCCTGTAATCGCATCTACATAATAAGTTGACGTTAATCCTCCATTATCTCCATTAGCCAATCCAACCATTATTTGATCATAACCTCCTGCCAGTAAAACATCATCAGGAATAGTTATTCCACTGAAGTCAAAGGAAAAATGCTCCCAAGTTTCTCCTTCAGTAAAAGTTAACTCTAAAAACAGATTGCTTGGTCCTCCAATAGTCGTGTTTCTTAAAATAAGACGAATTCTTCTATTCGTTTCATTAAAATCGGACGTCTGTATAGAGGTATATGCCTTTAATGAAATAACATAGGAAGATAAGTCTGTTATTGAATTTGTTAATCTAAAACGAAATGTTGGATTATCCTCCCCATCTCTTACAAATTTAGAAACTGTTGCATTTGAGTTCATGCCGCTTGTTTCTGGGTTTGCTTCATCTGTTGTAAATGTACCTCTTGTTGCATTAACAAATTTGATATCATTTGTACCACTTGAGTTTTCGTACCAAAGATTTTGCGCAACTATAGAGCCTATAGTTAAAAATGAAAATATTACTATAAAGTAAATTTTGTTAATCATGCGATTTGTATTTTTGTTTTATTACGTTTTAGCTAGACATCGGTATTTCTACATCTACTTCTGTTTACATTGTTCTGAATTAACAGCTAGTTTTTGTAATTTATCAGAATACTTCTCCAACAAACTATCTATATGATTTTTAGGGTTGAAAAGTGAAGAATCATGATGAATTTTAAACATCAATTTCAACTACTAAATCATCCTGCTCCACCATCGTTTTTTCTGAAATATAAACCCGCTTAACAACACCAGCTATAGGTGACGTAATCGTACTCTCCATCTTCATAGCTTCAATAATAAAAAGCGGCGTGTTTACTGTTATTCTATCGCCTTCCTTCACTAAAACTTGGGAAAGGCTACCTTGTAGTGGTGCTCCTATCTCATTTTCTGCACTTGCCTTTTTATGAACAATTGTTTCCGTTTTTACACTATGATCTTTAACATCAATGGAACGATTTTGACCATTCAACATAAAGTAAACAGTAGACATACCTTGATCATTCGGAATTGTTTTATTAATAAAACGAACGAGTATTTTTTTCCCTTTAGCAATTTCAATAAAAATTTCTTCGTTCGGCTGTAATCCATAAAAGAAAGCAGGAGTCGGTATGTCCCGAACCGCTCCATAAGTCTCAAAGTGTTCTTGGAAATTTGTAAAAACTTTCGGATATAAAAGATAAGACATCAAGTCATTGAAATGCACATAATCCCCGAATTCATTTTTAAAATCACTAAAAGCTTTATCAAAATCAATTGGTTTCAAATGTGCATTCGGACGATTGCTATAAGGTTGCTCGCCTTTTAAAACCATCTCTTGAAACTCTTTTGGGAAGCCTCCCGCAATCTGTCCAAGATCGCCACGCATCAATGCCTTCATACTGTCAGGAAATGCAAGCGTACTGCCCTTTTCTAAGATGTCTTCTTTTGTCAAATTGTTGGAAGTCATAAACATGGCCATATCCCCCACCACTTTTGAAGATGGAGTTACTTTGACAATACCGCCAAGTAAATCATTGACTGCACCATAATTTGTTTTGATGGTTTCGAACTGATCTTCTAGCCCAAGTCCACGTGCTTGCGGGCGGAGATTAGAATATTGACCTCCTGGTATTTCATGATCATAAACTTCTGCAGTGCCAGCCAAGAGTTCTGTTTCAAATGGATAGTAATACTGTCGGGCACCCTCCCAATAATTTGCATATTTATTTAAGGATTCTAAATCTACTTTATTCTCTCTTTCGTAACTACTTAACATAGCAGCTACAGAATTAAAATTCGGTTGCGAAGTCAACCCTGACATAGAGCTTAGCGCAACATCCACTACATCTACACCAGCTTCAATTGCTTTGAGATAAGTAGCGGATTGAATGGAAGACGTATCATGTGTATGTAAATGGATCGGAAGGTCAACAGATTTTTTCAACTCACCAATGAGCAATTCGGCTGCAGCTGGTTTTAATAAACCAGCCATATCCTTGACACATAAAATATGTGCACCTGCATCTTCCAATCTTTTGGCGAGATCAAGGTAATATGTTAGATTAAATTTCTTTTTGTTGGGGTCCGTAATGTCACCCGTATAACTCATACAAGCTTCTGCAATACCACCCGTTCGTTCTCGTACAGCTTGTATACTAGTAGTCATGGCTTCAGTCCAGTTGAGTGAGTCAAAGATTCGGAAGATATCCACACCATGCCCGTCATTCCATGCTTGCTCCACAAATTTTTCGACGAGGTTGTCAGGATAGGCAGTATACCCTACCGCATTGGAACCTCTTAACAACATTTGAAAAAGAATATTCGGAACAGCTTGCCGCAAAAGTTCTAATCGTTTCCAAGGGCATTCCTTTAAAAATCGCAAACAAACATCGAAGGTCGCACCTCCCCAAACTTCCATACTAAATACATCGTCGGCATGATTTCGCGCAAAACCTTCCGCGACCTTCAACATGTCATGTGTACGAACTCGAGTGGCTAATAAAGACTGGTGCGCATCTCTGAAAGTAGTGTCGGTAAATTGTATTTCTTTTTTATTTTTTAACCAGCTAGCAAATTTTTCGGGCCCTAGTTCAGTCAGTCGATCTTTCGTTCCTTTTGGATAAGCTTGCGTGCTATCAAAAGCAGGTACGATCGGCTTACGAAATACTTTATTGGGATCTGTTAATTTGACATCGCTGTTGCCATTTACAATTACATCAGCGAGATAGCGAAGCATTTTTGTTCCACGATCTTGGTAGCGATTTGGAGTCAATAATTCTGGATGATCAGGAATAAAACTGGTCGTAATATTCCCACTTTGAAAGGTTGGGTTTTTTAACAAATTTTGCAAAAATCCCATGTTGGTATTTACACCACGAATTCGAAATTCTGATAATGCTCGTTGCAATCGTTCTGAAGTTCCCTTAAGTGTTCGTCCAGAAGCTGTCACTTTCACCAACATACTATCAAAGAAAGGAGAAACTTTTGCCCCCGAATAAGTAATTTGGGAGGTGTAGGGTCTACGCGCGCCGATGAAGCACATTATACCAATGGAAATACCGTTCTAGGTTTCAGCGTAAAGTACAAAATCATGAAAAAAATCAATATCAGTGTAGGTGCAAGTAACCTTACAGGTGTA
>CALKXE010000200.1 GCA_938003955.1 uncultured Saprospiraceae bacterium
AGCCAGCCCCTTTTTAGTGTTATGGCGCTAGAAATCTTAGATGAAGTGGGCTGCCTAAATGCAGACATAATACAGAGAGATTTTATTCCCTATTTTGAAAGTGTTACCACAGCTAAGGGAGGGGTTCCTTGGATGTTGAGACCTACAAGCGACTATCCATGTGCAGAACATTTTAAGACTGTCAAAGAATGGGCAGCGTTGAGTACTACAGCACCATTACTTGGAATTCTTGAGAAATACGAAATTGACATTCCTTGGATGAAAAATGCAGAAGAATTCATCTGGCAAGAAATTGAACGGATTAAAGAGAAACACGTTTTTTGCCATCTATGTGTTCCAAGACGATTGCGATTCCTCCAATACACTAAAAGCGGAGACGAGGCAGAAAAAGCACTTAATGATTTGAAGCAATGGATATTAGAGGAAGGAGTACTTTGCCAAGATAAAACGGATGAAGGCTGGGGGCTTTATGGCAAACCACATAGCTTGTGTTATTCGCCTTCCCCAGAGAGTGTTCTAAATCCAATATTTTCTAGTAAAATGATCAATGCTGACTTAGACGAGTTAATCAATCGTCAAGAGGCGGATGGAAGATGGGGCACTTGGTATGGATTAAGTGAAGGAATGAAATTAGAATGGGCAGGAATACAAACTTTATGGACTTTGAAAACCCTTAAAAATTACGATAGAATAGAAAAATAAACGGCACACAGGATTGCGTCCAAGAGGTGTCGGATTGGACTAAGTAAGCGCCTAGAATAGACTCTAAAAGGGATGGAGTGAGCGTTATGATTAAGGAGTAATAAAAAGTGATGAGATAGAATAGAAATAGGAATCGAGAATCTTATCTTTGATCAGTCGCTGGATATGCTTTGCCGGCAGTATAAAGAATCGAACAATTAATAAAACAAAATCAATTTACACGAATGATAAAATTTCTAAAAAAACTTTTCGGAAGTCAAGATAAAAATACAGAACCCGCTACTAAATCGAATGGTACTAAAACGCTACTAGAAACAAATGCACCAAGTCATTGGCCGCAATTAGAATCCGATTCTTCTTTTCAGGCAATGGAAAATAACATACATAAGATGATGTTATCATCACTCATGTATAATTCGAAAATAGTAAAATCAGTAAGTGAATTTTATAAAGTTGAGCCGAAAACATCATACTCAACTAATGTAGATTTGATTGAAGAACCGATTTGTGGAAGCTCGTCTATTAAGCAATTGACTGAAGATGGAATAGTATTTTTGAATGCAGCTATAAAGGAAAATGACAAGAAATATGCTGTACTCGTTTTCGAAAATGGTGTAAACAAAGCAACACTAAATAGAGCAAATGAATTACTAAAGCCATACGGCTATGAAGACTTAATATGGTATTCTAAATCTCAACCAATTGATGGAGTTCAAATTGAGCTTCCAATGTATACGTTTGATAAGACTTGTTTTCATCCTATTGAAAACTATCGGTCTAAATTTGCGAATTATGCTATGTGGTGGTCTTCTCCGGGGCAGTCAAATTTCACTATTTCTAGTGAGTGTAGTTCAATAACTAAGTTTTATCAAGCAATTGAGAATTATGAAATGGCAATAAATGGATTATTCGGTGTGATTTTAAAATTACATCCTCAAATTGATTATGTCGAACTGCCAGATGAATTATTAGTGCCTATTCATGGGCCTAGTAGTGAAGTTCTACTTCTTAGAGTATCAAAAGAAAGGGGATTCAATTTCTATTTTCCTGTTAATGAAAGAATGTCCGTTTATCGAAAAGACTTTTTGAGAGAAATGACTTCATTTATATGTGAATCAATGGATATGCTTAAAGAATCAGGATATAAACCACAAACAACAGTAAGTGAACCTTTAAATTGGTGGAATAAAAGAATGGAATTACAACGAAAAGATGAAGAGAATAAGGAGCATTCATTATTATCTATATTTGAATCTATGTCTCAAAGCATTCCTATCAATAACTAAAAGGGATTCAGTGCAAAAACAAAATTGATAGCATGGGATGAGGAAATCATGACTCCTTCGCGAAATACTAAACAGACTGAGAAACGATAAATAAAATTACAGGAGGCATTGAGATATTAAAAACAAATTGATCACGACACTTCGAGTATATATCGACCTTCTTACTACTGAGATTTTATATATTTATGATGAAGTATAATGCATCATTACAATGAGCTAAAATCAATTACATGAAAAAGCTAATTCTATTACTCTTACTTATTCCATCCTTCTTGGTTTGTCAAATTCAGGTGAGTGACATCAAGAATGATCTTCCGCGAGATGATTATGGGCGGAAGGGGTTTATAAAAGTTGATGATAAGGAGTATTTTATTGAGCAGGGATTTTTGGGGACAAGAGTCTCATTGGTGAGTGGTACTGATTTGCAATTTTTACATGAACTCAATCATAGGCCAACCGATTCTTCATTTAACCCTTATGCGGCCTCCTATGAGAATAGTAATTCTGGTTTGATATATAATGGCTCTGTTTTGTATGATATCTACTGGGATTATATCTATGCGGTTGATATAATAAGTGGAGCGTTAATCGAAGTTGTAGATTTGAAACAGTATAACTTACGCTTGCAGCGAGATTTCTATTATGGGGAAGACTTCTTTCACTTTAGAGCGCTGGGAATTGGCTGGAGTGGCTATATAAGGCTAGACAGAAATACAGGAGAAATAGTTAATCTTGAAGATGATGGGATTGTTGTGGATTCGAAGAGGTATTATTCATCAGAAGATGGGAATACGTTGTTTTATTACGATTTGATAGCAAATCAAAATGTTGAACACCCTCATCAGTTTACGAATATTGAATCTATCGAAAAACACGATTCGGATAATGATTCACAACTAATCATAGAAGATGAAGAAGGAGTCCATTTATTGAAAACCGAAGGAACAGTACAAAGCTTAAATTGTGCAATCCCAGAAAACGGAGTGCTAGGTTATGTCTCTGATATTCGAATAAGCTATTCAGAAATCACTGAGTTTGGTTTAGATTTTAAGGTGATAGATTTGAGTAGTTGTTCAGAAGTTTTTTCAATGTTTTTTGATAACGCATCACATATTAGTAATTTCTCATACGAGGGTATTTTTAATGAATATTTTATTTTTGGTTTTACGAATAGTTGGTATGGGGATGGAGCATTCTATCTGTATGATATTGAGTCAGATACTGCATCAGCAATAGATATTCTTATCGATTATCCTCATCTGGCTGAAGCTGTTCGATATGATAATGATCTGTATTTTATTGGTTATAATGATATTCACTACATTGGATGGTTACCAGAATTGTATCGTCTGGATTTGTCCACTTCTCAGGCGGATAGGATAAGTGACTATGAAATTTTTGAAACATCAAGCATTATGATTGGCGAAAGTCAAAATGATCAAGAGTTGAACATTCACTATGGTCAAAGAGAAACATCAACGCTTCGTAAAAGTGATACGCAAAGCGCTGAATTGACTGTTATAGAAGATTTTGACATACTGAAAAATCATGGTATAAATTATTCTATTTACGGGGAAACTTGGGTTGACGATAAGCTTTTTTTTTATGCAAGTAATGGGCTATATTGTATGCATGATGACATGACGACAAAGATAGATATAGGATCGAATACACATGGCGTGTCTACTTTTATAAGAAAAGGCGATCAGTTACTGGGATTTGTTGGATTGGATGATTCGGGCTATTTATTAAGGATAAATATAGAGGATCTGTCTTTCACCAAGACTTTAATGCCAGCGTTAGATAATTCTATATTTAAGTGGGTCACCTCAGGTAATGGCTTTGTGAATCTGCAGAGTGGTATTTCTATTTCAAGTTTCAGTTCAAAAGGATTCTTTGATATAGATACAGAAGAATATATTACGTTCGAAAGCCTAGGTCTGCCAATAGGGACTCCTGAGTTCGTGAGTGGGAATAATGTTTTGCATCAATCTACATCTGATGATGGATATAAATGGTATTTGATAAATACTTTAACCAGAGAAATAACATTAACGACCATAAAACCATCTGCTTTTTCTGATCCATATCCCGATGGTGTAGGAGGTTTTTATTTGAAAGGTTGGAATCTAGATGAAGAGATCTCTTTTATGTATTTAGACATTGAAGGTAATGTTAGCGAAATTTATCAAGATTTTGATTATAATGCTTTTACAGAGGCTACTAGATTTGATGGAAATGTGAAATCTTCTGCATTTGAAAATGCAGAAGAGATGATCATAATATCCACTAGAGATGGAGAAGTAAAGAGAAGATCTATTCCGATCGTTGGTTTATATTATTACCAGAGGTTTTTTTGGTATGAGTCCGATCAAGTCTCTTTCGTAGAGGCGAAAAACGGGTTGTCATATGATACGTACCTATTTTCTTTTGACGCAGAACCTCAGAAAATCACAATATCTGGACGTGAGGAGAGGCTTATGAAAGTACTGGAGGAGGAGACTTTTAGTATATTGATTTATAAAGATGTTAATAATAAATTATTTTTTGAGAAGTATGATTACGCTACTGAAGAATTTACGGTAGTCAATGAGATTCAATCTGTTCGGAATTCTGCATTGGGTAGCTCTTCCATAAAGCTTGATGAGACGTATCATCTGTTCAGTATTCATGATGGAGTTACTGGTTTAGAGCCTTGGTTGTTTAATGTAAATAATGGAGAACTCAAATTATTAGCTGATATAAATCAAGGTGCAGGATCTAGTTCGATGAATGACTTTACTATAAATCCGAATACCTCTGATTTGTACTTCACTGCTATAAAGACGGAGGGCGATAGGCAGTTGTTTAGGTTAGATCAAAGTTTAATTGCTACAGAAGAATTGAATACGCTAAGTGAGTTCAATCTTACAGCGTTTCCTAATCCCGCTAGTCATCGTGTACAGTTGGATGAAGACTTCGAAGAGTTAATATTAATTGGAATTAATGGCAGTTTTGTCTCCAAGGATATCGATCATTCTAGTAGATCAATATCGGTAAGTGATTTAGAAAACGGAGTATACTACTTACTCGGTAAGACTGAATCGGGTCAATGGAAAAAGGGGAAAGTAGTTATTCATCGATAAAGTAAGGGAAACATTGTTAAGTAACAATGGGCAAGAATACTCCAACCGCTGGTAGTGGGGTAGTCAGAATTGAAGATCTTTTTTACTTGAGATAAAGAAAATGTAAAATGAGGAAGGTTGTTTAATTATTTTTAATTTCGCTGATATCACATGAGCATATCAATCAGTAATAAATCAAAAAATAATGAACTCCATCATAAAAGAAATTTTCCCAGACAATAATTTCAACGAAGAAGAATCGGAATTGCTCTTCAGCAGTTTAGAACGATCAAGTCTAGGCAAAGGAGCGTTTCTATTAAAAGCAAATGAGGAGATCAATCATATCTACTATGTGCATACTGGATGTCTAAGGGGCTACATTATTGACTTAGACGGGAAAGAGCACATCCTACAATTCGCGGTAAAGGGCTGGTGGATTAGTGACTACATCGCTTTGTATGGAAAAAGCAATATCCTATCAGTATCGTACATAGAGTGCATAAGAGACGCGACAATCTACAGTATATCAAAATCAGATTTTGATCAGCTCCGCCTTGACATTCCTAAAGTCGGCCATTTTCACATTAGGAAGATGGAATTAGCCTTTGCCAGTTTTCAAAACCGAATTCTAGAAAACTTAACCCTATCAGCCAAACAACGATATATCAATTTTGTAAGTGCCTATCCATCCATCGCCAATGATGTCAAGAACTATCATATCGCTTCTTATCTTGGGATTACGACCGAGAGCCTGAGTAGGATTAGGAAGGAAATTTCGATAAGTTGAACACGTGTATTTAGGCTTGGCTCGGGCGGACCCTATCCCGGCCTTTCCCTTCCAGGGTAAGGTGGCTGCTGGTGGCTCGGGCAGTGGTTGTTATTTTTTTTAGTCATACATTAAATCAGTTACCCACTATCGTAACATCTTGCCCACTACGGGGGTAAGACAGGAGAAAGGGGTGAACACGTGTATTTAGCAATAACCCAATTTAATCATAATCGCTCAGCAATTAGCAACTTATGTCGAAGACACAATCTAAAAGACAGGAGAAAGAGGTGAATACATCTAATTTCTTACCATAGATCAATTTTTAGCTTCCTTCCATCCACTACCTTTGTGCTCTTAATTAATGGAAAAGAATACAATGAGTTTTATAGAAAAATTGAATGAACGCTACGCTGCCAAATCGATGAATGGTGAAGTAGTGCCGCAAGATAAGATTGATAACATCCTCGAAGCGATAAGATTGGCTCCTACTTCAAGTGGATTGCAGCCGTTTGAGGTTTTCGTGATTACAAATCCAGATGTGAAATCTCAGATTAGAGAGATTGCTTGGAATCAATCTCAGGTCACAGATTGCTCTCACTTATTGGTTTTTGCTGCATGGGACAATTATACAGCGGATCGTATCAATCACATGTTTGATTTGACGAACGAAATCCGAGGATTTAAGAACGAAGGCTGGGAAAACTATAGACAGATGCTTCTGGATGGTTATCCGCAACGAGATCCTAATGTGAATTTTGAACATGCTGCTAGACAGACGTATATCGCATTGATGGCTGGAATGACGCAAGCGGTATATGATGGTGTGGACAGTACTCCGATGGAAGGATTCGATCCAGCAGCATTGGACAAGATATTAGGACTGAAAGAGAAAGGCCTTCGTAGTACAATCCTTCTGCCACTAGGGTATAGAGATGCTGAGAAAGATTGGTTGGTAAATTTGGAGAAAGTCCGTAAGCCTATGAGTGAATTAGTAACAACAATATAAAAAACATATAAAGCGTGGCTTGCTGCAAGCAAACGCGCAACTTCCTTCTTAAATTATATACAATCAAAGTAAATTAAAGATCATGATCAAAAAAATATTAATTGGATTTGTAGGTTTTCTTATTCTCGCTTTTATCGTTATTTATATGACGACAAGGCCGACAGCTACGGATGATGGAGCATACATTCCATCTCCATTGTCATTGAAATTGGCGACGTCTTCTACTACAGATTTTGAGAATACGGTATATGAGAATCCGCACACAGGAAATAAGAAAGTACTTATGGTCTGTACGGAAGAACGAAATATGACAATGGCCAATGGTAAGAAATTCTCAACAGGTAATCATCCAGTAGAAATGATGTTACCGATATTGCATTTGAAAAATGCGGGTTTTGATGTAGATGTTGTAACTCCGACAGGAAAGCCAGTCAAAATTGAAATGTGGGCAATGCCGGGAGAAGATGAAAACATAAAAAAAGTGTATTCGGAATACAAGACTAAGTTTGAAAATCCGGGGAAACTCACGGATATCGTTCGGACGTCTTTGCATGATAGCACGGATTATGTAGCGATTTTTATTCCAGGAGGACATGGAGCGATGCTTGGTTTACCTGAGAATAAAGATTTGAATAAAGTAATCAAGTGGTCACATGAAAATGACATGTTCATGATGGCGATTTGTCATGGTCCAGCAGCATTATTAGCGGCAAGCTTAGACGGTGACAAAGATTCATTTATTTATAAGGGGTATGATATTGCTTCATTCCCAGATGCTGTTGATGAGCAAGGGCCAATGATCGGTTATACACCGGGAGCTATGCCGTGGATATATGGAAAGCGATTAAATGATCTAGGCGTTACGATTATTAATGAAGCAGCAGATAATACAGTACATATAGACAGGAAACTAATCACCGGAGCGAGTCCTCAAGCAGCTAATGGTTTTGGAATACTGGCTGCTACCAAACTTCTTGAAGCAGTAAGTAAATAGAGTGTAAAATAAAGCTTGTAAAGCATATTGTACGAAATTATGATAGGTGGATTATGCAGATATTTTATTGGAATCTGAAAGCGATAGATGTGGAGCCAAAGGAATCGCGTCTACCGTTTGATAAACTATTTATAAAGCTTATTTATTTAGTATCCAGCAATCATTATTAATGATGAAAAGGAATTAGTAAGGTAGAATAAGCGTGTATTTGAGCGAAGCATCGGTTTGTGGAGTTTTTACGGAACAAAATTGCCTTTAGATTTCAGGCATTTTTGTTCCTTTTTTTGCTGGAAAAAAGGAAGCGTGCCTGGCAAGGCTATGTCTAGTAAGTATATCCAATCATTCTATAAATACTGAAGAATCTTAAAAATGATGCACTCATGAAAAATATCAAATTATCTAATAGTGCAATTCGGTTTATACATCATAATCAATAGTGATTTGAGGTTAAGTATAAATCGCTTTTTTCGGAGATAAGTAGTTATTAAAACACAATAAATAATATGTTTAGGATTAGATATTTTCTCGCTTTTATAGCGGCAGCTATGCTTTTGATAAGCGCCCCGTCATATGGGCAGGGCGAAAAAGATTCCTTGCAGTATACGCTGGATATGAATTTAGCGGGTAGGAGAATCTCGGGAGCATTCAGTCAAGTCGTTGCTGGGGGAGGTTTCAATGTGAATTTATTTTACAACAACTGGCATCTAGAGAATAAGACAACTTACCGGTATAATAAAACAAACAACACCTTATTGGAAGACAACTGGTATGACTTAGTGAGTCTCAAATATTATCTAAATGGAAACAAGAAACTCTATCCGGGTGTGTTTTATCATTTTGATAATAATTTGATGTTCAGAGTAAATAGCAGACATCAATATGGAGTAGGACTGGGGTCTGTACTCGATAAAGGACTGATGAAATTGTCAATTTCAGCGGCTGTAGCCAATGAGGAATCAATTTTTAATGGATCTGAGTTTGTGAATAGTGATCGAGACTTTTCTAATCGTTCGAATGGATTGTTTCTATTCAAGTTGAATAATGGATATGCGATTGCTAGAAAGAAAATCAACTTTTCTTATCAACTCTTTTATTTTCAATCACTCAAGGAGAGTGCAGACTTTGATATTTGGTTAACCTCTCGGATTAGCTTTAAAGTATTTAAAGGTTTGTCCATGCATGTGGTCTACGATTATCGTTTTGAGAATGTGCATTTAGAACCTTTGTCTAATTTTAATGATATCATACTCTTTGGATTTAATTGGACACTTGAAGGCGGTGGATCTTGATATTGATCGTTACCGAAAGAGATTAGCCGACATTAACAGACATTGCTTTTGATTTGTTTTTCACTTAATTATAGGTGGACTATTTGATTTTCCTATCCTTTATCTCAGCACCTACATCAATGACAACAAATCTGGTATTATACCGATTACTATTGAAATTGCCGCATACATTCGTCTGCAACATTTAATATCGGGTGTTTGCTACGCAAGCCATTCCTCTCATCTCGGCATTTACCAATATATTTATGTGGCAAATTGAAACACAATTGGTATTATAATTCTACGGAATAATATTTATATGCTAAAAACGGTAAAGGAAACTTCTAATAAGACAATCAAAAAAGTTAATTCAATTAAGAATTTGATTGATGAAAAACCATTCTTATCGGTCAAAATAAAGCAACTAAATTTTACCGCTAAGAGTTGATTGAATTACTGTTTGAGTATCCTTATTCCAAAATATAATATGTAAGTGGAAGATTCGGAGTAGAGCGAATAAATCTGCCTATAACCACAAGAAACATCAAATAAATCATCCATTTATCTCTATATATCAGTATTTCACGCCTACACGTGAAGGTTGATATAATAGTAAGTACCATATTCGTAATAGAGTTTCAAGGATTCTGATGTACTAGAAATCTTGCTTTCTTCGAAAAATAACGTATCAATATTTTTAGACCTTTTTACGACTAGAAAAGAATTTAATTTATGAAGAATATACTGTTGGCCATACTACTGATTTCGATATCCTCGATCACAGGTTCTGCACAATTTTTTGTCCCGCCAAATGATATTGTCAAGGCAGCACCAGAGTGGGCACAAATGATGTACTCGGATAATCCTAATGCGATAGACGTAAAGAAGGCTTTTAGAGCATATTATCAAGACCGAACAAGAACGAAGAATGTACATACCAAGAATTATAAATTTTGGAAAAGACTAATCCAATATAGAATCAAGTCTGATGGCACAATCGCTAGTTCTAAAGATGAAACGTATCAAAAAAGACTACATAAGAACAAAGCGGAAGGCGAAAGTACAGCGATAGGCAACTGGTCATTGATCGGCCCTATACAAACGATAACTCCTGAAGGAGCCAATGGTCCGGATCAAGCTTGTGTATACTCGATAGATCAATCGGTGAGCAATTCGAATGTTGTTTTCTGCGGTACTGAGCCTGGAGAAGTATATAAAAGTACTGATGGTGGAGATAGCTGGACGAACATGAGTCTAGACCTTGAGTTACCATTCAGCCAGTCAGCGGCAACCGCTATAGCGATCCATCCTGATGATGCGGAAACAGTTTTCTTCAGTGTACAGAATAAGCTATATCGATCTACGGATGGTGGCACCACTTGGGAGGTCTTGCATACTTATGGAGACGAAGAAGAAGATGATGAGTCTTTTTTGTGTGATAAAATATTCATCCATCCCAATCAGCCTACTATCATGCTGACGGCAACGAACCAAGGATTATGGAGATCCGCTGATGGTGGAGAGACGTGGGAAGATGTGCATGAATATCCAAGTTTTGATATAGAGCTGAAGCCAGAATCTGATAACATCATTTATACGCTAAGAATAAATACGGATACGAATCAGCCTGAATTTCTAAGATCTACAGACTTCGGTGTTTCGTTTACGATTCAGACCAATGGTTGGTTTACTTCCTCGGATCCTGACAGGGAGCCATTCGGTGGTAGGATAGCTGTATCGAAAGCCGATCCCAATAGAGTATACGCCTATCTTACTGGACAAGGTAAGGCTGGTGACTCTGGATATATTGGACTTTATCGCAGTGATGATGGAGGACAGACATGGACGCTGCCAAATGGACCTTCGGGAGGGCCATACAGTGAATCACACCCTAATCTTGCAAGTTTTGAGGGCGTAGAAAGTGATTTTTTCGCAGATTTTTCTTTTTGTGCATTAGCTGCTTCTGATGATGACGCTGATAATTTGCTTATTGGAGGGCTCAATTTATGGAGATCCAAAGATGGTGGAGCAACGTTTGAGGCACTAGGAGGATATATAGATGGGCCATTTAATGATGCGATTGATATCGGAGGGTTTCATGTAGATCAACAGGAATTTAAGGTCGCCGGAGACAATACGTGGATCACCAACGATGGTGGGATTTATAAATCAACGGACTTCTTCTCTACCACAGATTTTGACAAGGCGAATAGAGGAATTCATAGTACTGACTTCTGGGGTTTTGGCAGTGGCTGGAATAAGGATATACTGATTGGTGGAGTATTCCACAATGGGGTCATGGTATACAATGAGACATACGGAGAGGGAGAATACCTCGTACTCGGTGGTGGCGAACCATCTAGCGGATATGTTAATCCTGGGGATGCTAACTTAGTATATTCTACGGATGTAGGAGGTGCTTATATTCCAGATGAGATCGGACCATTTGAGGAGTTTGAATATGATTTTACGCCCAATGAAAACTATGATGCATTAGAAGAAGGGTACAGTGATTTGGTATTTCATCCCCAGTGCTATTCTGTAGCATATACGGGACGGATGCACGAACTCTGGAGGACAACCGATAAGGGATTAAGTTTTGATAAGATTAAGACTTTTGGAAATGTAATGCAGAACTTCATTACAGGAGTACAGATATCAAGAAAAGATCCTAATACGATGCATGTAGCACAGCGATTAGAGGCGGACGATAAGTCTACACTTTGGAAAACTACAGATGCAGGAATGACTTGGATAGAAATTGACCTTCCATCCGATGTATTCAAATTTATGTTGTTGCAAGTGGACCCTTTTGATGATTCTAAAATCTGGATTGCCTCAAGTTCGTATGAAGAGCCAGCTAATATCTATAGATCAGAAAATGGCGGCAGCACTTGGATTAATATTACAACTCCTACACTAGATGGCGAGTATGCCAAGACACTTGACTTCATTCCAGGCACAGATAGTGACCTATACTTAGGTACGAATCTGGGAATCTACTACCGTAATAATAGTATGAATGATTGGATTGATTTCTCATCAGGACTGCCTGCAGTCTCAACGGCGCAAAAGTCTAGACCTTTCTACCGAGATAATAAACTGAGAATATCATCTACTAAGGGAATGTGGGAGAGTGAATTACAAGAGAGACCATCACAACCATTGGCACAGATTATGGTCGATAGGATAGAGACATGTGCGATGGTTGGTTCAGAGTTTAGATTTGTAGACCACTCTTACCTTAAGCATGAGGGCGCATCATGGAATTGGATCATTGAAGGAGGCACCGCTTCTAGTACATCTACATGGTTTACAGATGTCACTTTTGATGTTATTGGTTCACATAATATCATCTTAGAGATAACGGATGATCGAGGATTAACGGATCGCGATACACTAGAGATTAATATTGGTGGAGCGCAGCCGTCCATTGATATACTGTTTGATCAGGAAGATTGCGAAGATTTCATGACTTCCATATCTGAAATAGACAATCAGAAACAAGAGCTATTGGTCTCACCGAATCCTTCTTCTGGAATCATCAATGTAGTGTTTCAGACAGAATCGACGACGCATCCTACGCTGAAAGTCTTTGGGCAATCTGGAAAAGTTATATACAAGAAAATGCTACAAAGACCGATTGGTGGAGTGGTGAAGCATGCCTTTGATCTGAGTGGAAGTCCTTCCGGAATTTACTGGATCCAGATCGAAGATGATAAGCATATCAAAATCGAAAAAGTTGTTTTAAATTAGGAAATGTTTATTTTGGTGACACACAATTAATTGAAATTAAGAGGGTGTCAATCTATGGTTAGATTCTTTTGTAAACATAAAAGAAGAGTATATAAATAACAATGTTTTTGAGATATTCATTTTCTGGACGCTCTATTTGCAAGGGGAGAGGGTAAAAACAGATAATTGACGGATTGTAAATTTACTGTGGATATATTTTATTTGTTGTAACAACTACATTATTAAATAATGTCTTATCCAGCACATTTTTTTGATTAATATGTTCTTTTTTTGTTATATTTGGTACAGTGAAAGTACGCGGTGTTATTTTCAAAATAAAGAAAGAAAATTAAATTTCTGGTTTGTGTTAATTACAATTACAGCAAAACTAGTTTATCACAATAAATGAGATTTAATTTGAACTTACTTGTAAGTGATTTTTTGTTTCTATTCGGTTAGTCGTTTTTTAGGACAATAGGTTTTGAAGGATGATAGGCCAAAAGTAAACCAAACTAAGCCAAAAGTGACTTTAAGCGTATTGGTGGATTGAGTTGTATACAGCAGCTTTAATTTAACTTCTACTCTTAATTCTTTACCAATGCATAAGGATTTATTTTTAATTCTTTATTTGTTGTTTGTTAAGCACCCTTCTTTTTTTACATGAAAAAAACTACTATTCTATGAAGAAACTAGGACTAATTTGCTCATTTATTATTTTCGCGCAAGCACTATTTGCACTATCCGTTGATTCGGTGAATCCAGCCGTTTTCGGTTGTGGAACTACGAGTGCTACTTTTACATTTGATTGTGCATTTAGCGGTACAGTACAGATAACACCTCCAGCAGGGGTTGCTGTTGATGGTTTAACTCCAGGAGCGATTCCAGGAACATGGTTTGGAACTGTTACTAATGGTGAACTTGATTTTGATATCATTATTGATTCATCGAGTCCAACACCTTTTACATTTACTTTTTTAGTTATCGCAGAAACGACGATGCCTCCGACAGGATGTGCTTCAGGTTCAACAAGTGAAAGTATAACACATACATGTTTCCCATTATCTAATGATAATTGCGCAGGAGCGATCAACTTACCTGTATCGACAGATATGTGTACAGCTTTAGTGTTTCCTACTGCAAATGCTACAGCTTCGAGTAATCCAGCTGTATGTGGGATCACAGGGTACTATGATTTATTTTATAAGTTTACTGCCAATAACAGCAATGTAACGATGGAGATACCTGTACTTCCTGGTACTTTTGGCCATTTAGCAATGTACGATGCGTGTGGTGGTAATCAACTTATATGTAAAACAATGGTTTTTAGTTCGCAAGAACAATTGACAGGTCTGATAATTGGCAATGAGTATTTTCTTCAGATTATATTTAATCCAGGAACAGGAACACTACCAGATCAGGAATTATGTTTATGGAGCGAAACAGCATCAACACCAGTAACTTGGTTGAAGCCACTATCAGCAAAATTAGTTGATCGTAAATCACATATTACTTTTTCAACAGCTCAGCAAACAAACAACTCTCACTTTGAGATAGAGCATAGTGAAGATGGAAGAGATTATCTTTCTATTGGTAAAATAGACGGAGAGGGAGATATATCTACTGAAACAGAATATGAGTATATCCATGACAGTCCAAATGATGGATTAAATTATTATCGAATAAAGCAAGTAGATCATGATGGTCAATTTAGCTATGGTAATGTTGCATCTATGGTATGCAATAAAGGTGAAATACGTGCATATCCAAACCCAGTAGAAGACATGCTAACAGTTAGCTCTTCTAACGAAGGAAGTTTGACGATCTTTAGTAATGTTTGGCAGGAAGTTGGTACATATCAGCTTATTGAAGGAAGAACAGAGGTCGACATGTCTCAATTAGGAACTGGAATCTATTTCTTGAAGTATTCTGATGGAACAGTAGAGAGAATAGTGAAAAATTAAAGGTTTTATTACCTCGAATAACTTATATCAAAGCCGACTAGTAAAATAGTCGGCTTTGTACGTTTAAGTATAGTTGTCTCCTTTAGCAGTTGGCAATAAAGTATGTCATTCAACGATCAGATCATTACGCTTTGATACGCCTAATCGATAGCTAGCTCCAAGCATAACATATCTACCGAGTGCATTGAATCTAGAATCGGTCAATGTATTTATTCCTCCTGATCTATCGACGCCGGTATTCTGATTTAGTAAGTCGTGCGCAGTGATTTTTAGCATCAATTTATTATCCAAAAAGGATTTGGTCAATGTTGCGTTCACAAGATGTTGTACCTGATTTTCACTGAATAGACCCCCGTTATATGTTAAGTAATCATACTTAGATCCAATGTTCCAATCTTTGCCTAAGTTTAAGAATCCATCAAGGTAGATGCTATAATCTACAAATGGGGCGTCAAAGTTAGAGTTGAAGTCATTGGCATATGCACTATAACCTATTTTTGTCCCTCCTTTGATGTCGAAGATATTTTTGTTCCTATTTTCAATGCTCATACCTAAAGAACCACCTGCAGTAGATATATTGTTTGTCTCAGTATTTACCAGTGTTTTGTATCTAGTATAATTCAGTGTCGACTCGACAGCATACTTGATTTTTAATTTTCTAATAGGACTGCTATGGCTGAAATACCCAGTATATGATTGGTAATTATTAGCATTTATAGGTAAGATCTCGGTAATCAGATTCTCATTGATATTTCTGGAGTTTATTATTTTGTTTGGAGACAGAGACACTGAGATATTACTAAATAGACTAGAGAAATTGAAAGAATCAAAATAGCTAGATGAAACACTCAATGTATGCACGTATTCTGGTCTTAGGTTCGGATTACCAAGAATGATCATATTTGGATTCAGGTTATTAACTTGGGTAACCATCTGAGAAAGACTAGGAGACGTGATATTTGTATAGTAATTCAAGTCTAGAGATCTACCACCTTTTAACGTGAACTTGGCAGAACCAGAAGGTAAAATGTACTGATACGACTGTTTTTGGTTTATCACATTCCCATTTTGGCTCGCTAAGAGATCAGCTAATGTATATCTTAATCCGAAGTTCAGTTTTAGTTTTTTTCTATTTCTTTTGATTGATGTACCGAAGTTATGCGTCCTCCATGATTTGTTGAATTCACTGCTTAGGTTATCAAGAAGACTAAGTTCTGATCCCGCTTTATCAAAGTAGTTTCGTATGGGAGTTTGTTCTTCATTTCTCAATGAATAGTCTAGCCCTAAGTATAGATTTTTTCCGATTGGTTCAGTGTAGTTTATACTGCCAGAGATAGCATCTTTCCTATTGGATAATTCTTGTAATTGTAATATTCGTACTTCATCCGTGACGTTTGTTATCCTGTTGTCTACATCGGATGATTCTGTGCTATTTACAAGTTCATACTTCGCTTTAGAAATTATATTTCTTCCTTTTTTAGTGAATTTTTTCTTATAGATAAAGTCAGTCACAATGCTTGTTGATCTAGTGTCTGTATCGAGTATGTTACTAGTTTCGCTATTTGATTGTGATGCGAGTTGGTACAATGTAGAAGCGATATTTTGCCTCTGATTTGCGAAAGTGAATAATTTCAAATTCCATGTAAGCGCATTCATAGGGTTAGGATTATACTTAAGTTTGGTATTTAGTCTATGGTTGCTTATGTTTTTGTTTGATTGAGAAGTATCAATAGTTGTGAAGTTTCTATCTCCGGCAAAATTTTGAGTATTGCCAGTGTAATTGGTGTTGTTGTCAGTATGTGCAAATAGATAATTTCCATTTAGTTTTATTTTTTTTGAAATCCCTAAATTGAGATTGGTACCGATCGATGTCTGATCAGTGATGCCAGATGCACCTCGACTGTTTTGAGATGAGATTCCGTAATCGGATAGTCCACCCGCAGCTATTGCATTCTGGAATCCCCCCATGAAGTCGGCATATTCATTGAAGCTGAATGCTTGTTCATTGATGTTATTAGAGTTTGCTATGACAGATGCTTGCATAGATGGGCTGAATCGGTTATAGTTCAGCTTACCTCGTCTGGTACTCTCTGTGCCACCATCAATAGATGCTTTTCCAAAGCCACCGTTTTTGTAACCGTCTTTTAGTTTGAGATTTATTGTCTTTTCTTCTTGACCATCATCTACACCAGTGAACTCTGCTTCTTCAGACTTTTTATCATAGACTTGTACCTTATCTACCGCCTCGGCTTCTAGATTTTTAGTTGCGATAGTAGCATCACCAGAGAAGAATTCCTTGCCATCTACCAGTACATTTTGTACTTCTTTTCCTTGGGCTTTGATGCTTCCATCTCTACCAACTTCTATCCCTGGGAGTCTTTTAAGCAAGTCCTCAACAGTGGCTCCAGGCCTAGTTTGGAATGCGGCAGCATTGTAGTTAATTGTATCTCCGAGTATTCCCATTGGGATACGTTCCGCTTTTATGCTTACTTCCTCGAGGATCTTCGATGATGGTAACAACACCATCTGTCCAAGATCTATTTTTGACTCACCTCCAGAGAGATTTATCGATTTCATCTTATCCGCATATCCAGTATAACTGATCTGAAGTATCTGATCGCCAGCTGGTAGATCATAGATCTCGTAGTTACCTGAGTCATCTGTGATGCCAAATGCAACCATAGATGTATCCTGATCTAGAATTACTACTGTAGCTCCTATGAGAGGCGTGCTTTCGTCATCTATTACAGATCCATTTATTTGATAGGTTTGTGCAGATAGTAATACTGTAAATATTAAAAAGAAGAAGATTAGCGTTGCTTTCATTTGGTCAGGATTTGATATTTTATAATAGGAGAGAGCCTGTTTTGAATGACGTGATCTAAAAACTATGGTTAGAGTGGTACGAACCACATGTTTTTAAATCACTACATTATTTCTCAAAAAAAACAGGCTCTAGATTATGTTTGACTCTATGTTAAAATAGGTGGAGATATTAAATACATGGGCTAGAAAACCTCTACAAGGAATTAGACCAAGTAAGTGCTGGCTTTTGGTTGATCAATATTAAAATCAATACTTTTTTGTAATTTTATAGACATGCTCTCTAAGTCTCTAAGTCTCGAAGTCTCGATTTCTTTCTATGCTCTTGATACATGTTTTTCATATAATCTACCCACTTGATTCAGCATAGAATCGTATGTTTTAACCTCTAATTGAAATTGTATTTCCTCCGTATTCCTTGGCCATTTCTTTCATTTTTTCTTCTATGATTTTCTCATATTCTTCTTCTGTTACTTTTTTGCCGTCTTCAGGTATTTCGATTTTGCCTACTTCTTTGAGTTCTACTTTTGTAGCCTTTATCTCGAGGTGTCCATCATTCAATGAAAACATCAATATCGCTCCTGGGAGTTGTCCATATGAACCAGGACCTGATTGAGTTCTTATTACTGGTGCAAACCATGCTACGATCTCTTCTCCATCTTCATTACTCGTAGTGGCTTTGGTACATTCGTATCCTAGATATTTTACTTTTTCGCTTGTTAATTTCCAGTTGTACTTTGGTAATTCCTTTTCAATTAAGAAAGCTTTGCCCATGAAATCCTCTTGGCTAACGCTTCTGTTTTCTTTGTGATTAGTATAGAGTTTAGCTTCTACATCACTTTCCATGATGATCATTTTGATTGAGCCATCATCAGACGAAATTTCTGTGTCTTCTTTTACTTCATTTCCATCTATATAGATCGATTCATTTTTATTGAATATTAGATCTTTGGATACGGTACTGCTAGTAGGTAGCATTCCTGATAGATCAATGCCCGCTGGCATATTGTCCATTTTTATTTCTATTTTAGTTGTTGAGGTATAGGATATTACCCCGGATGTTTGGGCGGATATCACTTGAGCTATTGAGAATAATGCGATAAGAAGACTTAATTTTTTCATTGATAAATATTTTTGTGTTCGATGATTTAATTTCTTGACTAGAATTATTGCTCTAGTGTTTCTTTGATATCACAAATCTAAGTTGACTTCAGGTCGAACTAGGTTAATTAAGGTAGAAGGAAGGTTAATTAAGGTTAATGAAAACAACAACGGGGATGTGTATGCCTTATCTTTGACTTATCAGAAAAAAAGATGCTAAATCCTAACTATCCACCGCAAGCATCGGAGAATTTAATGACTAAAATGAATACCATATGAGCAATAAAAAACTTCCATGGATATTAGTACTGAGTAGCGTGTTGTTACTGGTCGTCTTTGTTGCGTATTGGTTAATGACGAGTTACGAAAAAGAGAAACAACAACTGAATGAAGACATCAAAACGCAATTACAACTGGCATATGCTGAGGTGAAAGAATCTGATGTAACAGAACGGTTGACTTATTTCTTTAAGTCCAATAATACGGACTCATTAGAGATTATGGGAGATTCTGTGAAGATCCAAATTAATGACCTTAGAATGTCTGTAGATGGTGAGGAGCAAGAGTTGAAAACGCAAGAAATTAGAAGTGTAAAAGCAAATATATTAAACAATAATCATGCTGGAAATATCAAAACTGGGATTTCTGATTTTCTAATCAAGGCCAGGGACAATTCAATGTTTTCGGACACTTCAGCGGAGGTTTATTTTGAATATTTTGATGATGAATCTCCATCATTTACATTGATTCAGGATGAGAAAGGCCGGCCAAAATGGAGTAAGTCGGATAGCTTAGTCTCTGATGAAAGATTTCAGTTTCCCAAATACTCGGATATCACCAATAGTGATTTTAATGCCGATATTATTCTGAATAATGTTTTCAGTATTTCCGAGTCTAGGAATGATAAAACATATGCACTGTTCTCTACTAAGCTTACTGAGAATAGTCTACCGGATAAATATTCAATTGTTGAAAACAAGGAAAGCATTCCCAATGGAATGAGAGTACAGTACACATCTCAAAGCTTTGGATTGAGTAATTGGATTGTAGATGTCAAAGGGGTACAATCATTTATATTTAACAGGATGTTACCGATTATTTTATTCAGTTTGTTTCTGTTAGGAACAGTTGGTTTGGCTTTTTGGACATTGATGCACAATTATATCAAGCAACAACAACTGGTGAAAGTCAAAAGCGAATTCATCAATAATATGACGCATGAACTGAAAACACCATTGGCAACCATGTCGGTAGCACTGGAAGCGATATCAGGTTTCGACCTTACCAAAGATGCAGAGAAGACCAAAGAATATATCGATATATCTAGGCATGAAGTAAGTCGCTTGACGATGTTAGTTGATAAGGTGCTCAATATTGCAGTGTTTGACAGAGAGGATAGTAATATCAAGATGGGCACAATCAAGATCAATAAAATTATTGATGATGTGATTGACTCTATGAAACTCCAGTTTGATAATAAAAATGCTGAAGTAATATTTCAGAATTTATCATCAAGTCCTTCTATAAAAGGAGATGCCGTTCACTTAACCAATGTGGTTAATAATATATTAGACAATGCCTTGAAGTATAGTGGCGAATTACCCAAAGTTGATGTTAAGATGACAGAGGAGAACGGGAATGTGAAGATTATAGTCAAGGACAATGGAATCGGCATTTCAAAAGCGAACTCTGATAAGGTATTTGATCGATTCTTTAGAGTGCCGACTAATGATCAACATGATGTGAAAGGTCATGGATTGGGATTAAGTTATGTCAAGGATGTAATCGAAAAACATGGCGGTCAGATATTCGTCTCTAGTGTGATAAACGAAGGAACAACATTTACTGTAACTCTTCCAAAATTGTAACCATGAGTAAGGTATTATACATAGAAGATGAGGCGTTTCTAGCTAAGATAGTAAAGGAAAGTTTAGAGCGATTGGGACATGAAGTGATTCATCAATTTGATGGTAAAGGAATAGATAGAATATACAGAGACTTCGCACCGGATATCTGTCTATTTGATATCATGTTGCCCTATAAAAACGGGTATGAATTGGCCAAAGAAATTAGACAGGTGGATAATAAGATTCCGATAATTTTCTTAACTGCAAAAAGCCAAACTCAAGATGTAGTAACGGGATTCGAAGCGGGTGGTAATGATTACATTAAGAAGCCATTTAGCATAGAGGAACTAGAAGTTAGAATTCAGAACTTGCTGCGTATTACAACAGGATCGAGCAAGCTAGAAGTGAAACGTAAAGAGGTCTCAATTGGGAAGTATTATACTTTCTATCCTGTGAAACATCAACTAAAATCAGAGTCAGAAAATAGAACTTTGTCTCATAAGGAAAGTCAAATACTTGAGCTCCTTTGCAATAATATCAACACAACAACCGACAGAAAAGAAATTCTGCTCAAGGTATGGAGCGATGATTCTTACTTCAATAGCCGGAATCTTGATGTGTATATCAGGAAATTAAGAGGCTATTTGTCTCAAGATGATAAGGTGAATATAATGACGCTCAAAGGGGTAGGGTATCACTTCTTAGTAGAATGAGATGCTAAAAATAAATCAATCTTCTTTCATATACTTCCAAGTATAAGTAGCTAACACAGCGCCAATAATAGGAGCAACAATATATATCCAAAGGTGGGTTATGTTACCGGATACGATCGCAGGTGCTATGGATCGAGCGGGATTCATAGATGCTCCAGTGATTGGTCCAGCAAAGGTCGCCTCGAGCATGACTACGGCTCCGACCGCGGCACCGGTTAAGATGCTTATTTGCTTGTTTTGACTCACAAAAATGATTACGAGCATCAAGAAATATGTCAATATAATCTCTAGTATAAATGATTGTTGCCAACTGCCAAACGGCAAAGTAGCTCCAAGTTTTTCGTTTGTGGGGAATAGAAATGCCAATGTGAATGAAGCCAAAAATGCGCCCAATAATTGTGCGATAATATAACCAGGTACAAGCTTCCTGTCGAATCTGTCAGTAAGCGCAAAGCCAAGTGTTACAGCTGGATTAATATGCGCTCCCGATATCTTTCCAAATGTATAGATCATGGCCATTACGATCGCGCCAAATGTAAGACCGATGCCTACATTAGTGACTGTACCATTCGTAACATCATTAATTACCATGGCTCCAGTACCGCAAAATATAAGTCCAAAAGTACCGATGAGTTCCGCTAAGTATTTTTTCATTTCTACGTAATTGAATTTTATTTGGGAGCAAGCTACAAGTTTCTTTTTTATTTTTAACTATTCGATATTTCGATATTAGACTTTTAGTTCAGGCTTTTGATCGCCAACCCTAACTGAGCGAAGCCAAAACCCCGTTAACTAAGCGAAGCCAAAACTCCGTTAACTGAGCGAAGCCGAAGTTACCGGAGTACAAACCTCTATCAACACCCCATTAATATCTCTCAAATATCCAACTTTCTGGCCCCACGGTTTTTCTACTATTTTTTCAAATACTTCAGCACCATGGTCTATTGCATTTTGAAAATCTACTTCAATGTTTTCTGTAGTGAATGCCAATTCAATTCCAACTGTCTTTTTAGTCTTGTCTACCTTGTCGAAGCCTTTTGAGAAATTGGAAGCACCCAGTTCTAATGAAGCAAAAGAGATGGTCGTCCCTCCAGTGTCTAACTCTCCATAGTCATTTTCTGGAGTGATGAATTTGCGCTGGAACCCAAACGCCTTCTCATAGAACTCAATGGTCTGAGTAACATGCTCTACATAGATTATGGTATACGAATACTTCATATGATTAAAATTTCATGTTTCTGTAAATCAACATTAATACTTAAACGTCTCTTTGGGTGAATGAGGCTTGTTTTCTAGTATCATTTTTAATGAAAATTTAAGGGTACTAAAAAATAACCATGACTCTTGATTATTTCCTTTGGTATCAAAAACTTAGTCATTGGAGTTTCATAGACAGTAAGGATAGCAGATTAGAAATTAACGAATGCTAAGAGATTGACTTGATCACGACTTCGACCATTGAGGAATTGATTCATATAGCCAAGTTCCATTTTAAGATTGTCATTTATTTTGTAGCCGATACCACCATATAGTCGATTTCTATCAAAAACTTCAGCAACAGTATTAATGAAGATTTCGTCATAGATAGACAGGTATAGTGGATTCTTACCTTCATTTAAGTTTAGCAAAGGCACATTAATACCTAAGAAATATCTTACTCTGAGTTTGATGTCGTCAGCCACAAACCTCTGCTCAAACCTATATCTGTGTTGTAGACTAACTTTCCCAACCTTCTGTTTTGTTATGAGCTGTTGGAAGATTCTATGTTCACCTATAGATACTTTTACATCAGAAAGCCCCAGATAGTTTTCAGAATGAATATATCCGTAACCTAGTAGAAGATTGGATCCATTCTCGTTAAGATTATAACCTATACCCGTTCGGAGAAGCAGTTGCTCGAGATCTCCTATAGCATTGTAGTTTCTGTATTGAACTTCATGATGAATGTTCCATTTTGAATCTACTTTCTTATTGCCAATGTATATCAGCCAATTTCCAAGATTGCTTTCCTGAGCAGCAACACTTTGAACACCAGAAAATAGGATGAAAACCATAACGATTTTTATTAAGAAAGAATCTATTTTTTTCATGTGAATGAGGTTATGGGTATTACAAGATCTAAGCGAAAGACAGTAATGCTGTCATTAAGTTTAAATGTAATGATTATTTTTTACGAACGCTATAATAACTTTAGTTTTTTCGATTGACAAAAATCTGTATTTAAAATTTCTATTGCCTAGAAGCAATTCCTTCCACTTAAATTTTTAACTTGAACTCTTAACGTAAAATATACACAAAGCCCCATGATAGGTATTATTTCATTTTTAGGATTTACAGCATTAGTCGCAGTCATCGCATTTATGGCTACTAGGACAACTGACGAAGATACATCAGACGGATACTTTCTTGGAGGTAGGAGTCTCGGAGCAGTGGTGATCGCAGGATCATTATTGTTGACCAATCTATCTACTGAGCAGATCGTTGGACTTAACGGGCAAGCCTATAATGAAGGGATCTTAGTAATGGTGTGGGAGACATTAGCGGCATTGGCTATGGTTGTTACAGCGATTTGGCTCCTTCCTCGATATTTGAAAGGAGGAATCTCTACCGTTCCCCAATATCTCGAAGAACGGTATGATACCATGACCAAGACTTGGGTGTCAGGCTTGTTTCTAACAGGCTATGTTGTTGTATTATTACCTATCGTACTTTATTCTGGTGCAGTTGCATTCACTGCAATGTTTGAAATTCCAGAAATGCTTAATATATCCAAAACAGCCAGTATCTGGTTGTGTGTTTGGAGTATTGGTTTGATAGGGTCTTTGTATGCGATATTTGGTGGGCTCAAAGCGGTTGCAGTATCTGATACGATCAATGCGATAGGACTTTTAATTGGTGGATTGATGATACCTGTATTTGGTTTGATGGCAATAGGTGATGGAAGTATTATGGGCGGTTTGTCTGCATTGACTGCAGCACATCCAGAAAAGTTTGATGCGATTGGAAGTGCGTCTTCATCGGTTCCATTTGCGACGATATTCACGGGTATGATGTTGGTTCAGTTATTCTATTGGGGTACGAATCAGGCAATCATCCAGAGAGCATTAGCAGCGAGTAGCCTCAAAGAAGGACAAAAAGGATTACTATTAGCAAGTTTTATAAAGATACTAGGACCTCTTTTAGTGGTGCTACCAGGTATTATTGCATGGCATATGTTCGGTGGTACATTAGATAGTGGTGATGAAGCATATCCTACATTAGTAAGAAAAGTACTACCGGCTCCTTTATTAGGATTCTTTGCCGCAGTTATTTTTGGAGCGATTCTAAGTTCATTTAACAGTGCTTTGAATAGTTCGGTTACACTGTTTGGTCTTGATATCTATAAAGAGCACTTTAACAAAGAGGCTAGTGAAAGAACTGTCGTAAAAGCGGGAAAAACATTTGGTGTTCTTTTAGCGGTAATGGCTATGTTTATTGCACCGTTTATAGCAAATGCACCTGATGGTCTTTTTGGATACCTACAAGAAATTAATGGATGTTATTCTATTCCAATACTTACGATTATTGTTGTTGGGTTCTTTACGAAATTTGTGCCAGCGAAGGCTGCGAAGGTGGGTCTTATCTTAGGTGTAGTTCTGTATTGTATTAGTCAATTTGGATTGAAGCCAATGATGATAAACTCAAACCTGAATGAGAATAATCAAGAGATTTTGGCCATGGCAAACAATTTGGCCGCTGAGCTAGCGAATTTGCCTAATAACAATAGCGAAGAAATTAGTGATCTGAAATCAAGCTTAAACGGTCTAATCAGTGCAGATGAAATAGATTCTGATCTAACTAAATCAGTAACGAAAAACTTCGACGCTGTCAAAAAACTATACAAGAAAGATGCAGTTAGTGCACCTAGTTTAATACAAGCTGGAAGTCAGCTAGGAGATAAGGTTAGTAGCATTACTAAGACTTCTTATCCTCATTTCTTACACGTAATGGCTTTCTTGTTTTTACTTAACTCAATCATCATGTTGATCATCGGTAAAATGAACCCAAGAGAAACTCCATTCTATCAGAAGTATACAGAGCAAGTAGATATAGAACCATGGTCACTTGTGAAGCCAGTTGGTATAGTAGTTTGTGTGATTGTGATAGGAATATATATATACTTTTCATAGAGAAAAGATTCCTATAGACTTATTGAATAGCCTTGATCATTGAGTTGAACGAGAGTGAAAATCGGTGAGCATTCAGGGTCAACAATTAATTTGCAATAACACTAGTTCGGGATATTCGCAAATAGCGAAATCCCTTATAGATTATGAGTTCCCATCACATTACTTCTGAACTATTACTCGTTTTTTGAATGTTTTATCGTAAAAACGGTGTAATGAGATTTAAACTTTCTTCGCCGCTCGCCCAAGAGTGGGTTGCAACGAAGAGGCAAACGCGCGTAGGCTTTTTTAGCGCTGCCGGCGTTCATTTCTTTCTTGAAAAAGAAACTACGCGCGTTTGCTATGCAAGCCACTCTTTACCAAAGAATTCAAGTCTTTACCCAGCACTTAACGCTTTTTAAGAAAAAATATCCTAAACAGCCCTAAACTCACCTCCGCAAGCTTCGGTTCAAACATAGTTCTGTTTTTAACGGAGATTTATCCTTAAAAAACTATGCTGACTAAGGACAAAATTTATCCAAACTAAATCTTATAAAATTTAATTAAGTTGATTTCATATAACCTTTACTACTTCTGAATACCTCTAGTTCTGTTTGACTGATTGATTGAGTTTTCTGTATTGTTGCTTATGTTTCGTGTTCAGCCCTATCTCGTTTTTCTTGATAGTGCTACCGCGTGAATTCTACAGTACTGAGCGATTATGATTGGTATCTATTTCTTCAAAGTCCTATGAGACATTTATCATATTCGCTATACTCTAAATGGAAAGATGCTACGATTCGGTTATTTTTAGATTAAATAGGTACAATATCAATTCCAATAAACAACTCTAATATCTTGCCCATATAAGGGTAAGACAGAAGAAAGGGTTGAACACGTATCGATGGCTTTTTTGCCGTCACTACCCATAATAACGTAAGAATAAGCAATTACTGCGAAGAGCTCACTTACATCTCTATATACGTAACTCCATCACCACCCGCCTCATCTGCAGGGTGCCAATACTTCCTTACATCTCTATATTCTTTGATTATCTTTAATACAACTTTCTTAAGAGCACCACTACCTTTACCGTGTATTACGGTAAGTTGTGAGGCATTGTTGACGATAGCCTTGTCAAGAAATGCCGTAACGTAAGCTTCGGCATCGGTTTTAGTGTATCCTCTAATGTCTAGTTTGTTCTCGAAATTAGATGACTTGGCTACTCCTTCCGTGTTGATAGAGCGCTTTCTATATTCTATAGGAGCACCAGTAGGGAGTAATTCCGCTAGGGGAACTTCCATATTAAGAAAGCCCATTTCCAAAGTGGCTTTGTTTTTTTGAATTTTGACGATTTTTCCTGAACCACCACCAGATCTCATTTTTACGAAACTACCTACTTTTAGTTCCATATTAATATTGGCAGTATCTCCATAGTAGACTTCATCTTGCAGTTGCTCTACTTCTTGTTGTACTTTTTTTCTAGACTCTCTATGTTGTTTCGCTTTTCTTTTTGCTTCGTCGAGATCTTTAGCTTTTTTAAGTTCTTTGATCACGTTATCCAGTTCTCTGTTTTCGTGATTTACTTCAATGAGCTTCGCCTCTTTTTTCTGGAGCTTTAGCTTCTTTCTTCTGAACTCCAATTCTTTATGTAACTCGTTATAAGACTTGAGCATTTTGTCAAGTTTATCTTCTTTTTCTAAGAGGGTAGCCAGACGAGTTTCTACTTCCTTTCTCTCAGACTGAAGATTGGTAAGCAGTTCGTCAATGGCTTTTTCATTTTTTCCAGTTTTATGCCTTGCATATTTTAAAACATGTTTGCTAAGCCCAGATTTTTCTGCGATTTCATATGCAAAAGAACTACCTGGTTTTCCAACGATAAGCTGGTATGTTGGTGAGAGTTTTCCTTTGTCAAATTCCATTGACCCATTTAGGATTCCTTTAGATTTGAAGGCATAGTATTTTAGGTTCGAATAGTGGGTAGTAATAACCCCAAAAGCCTCTTGATAATTTAACTGTCTCAGGATAGCTTCAGCGATGGCGCCTCCAATTTTTGGATCAGTTCCACTACCGAATTCATCAATTAATACGAGCGTATCCTTATCCGCTTTGTCGAGAAAAAACTTCATGTTTTTCAATCGACTACTGTATGTACTCAGATCATCTTCGAGAGATTGTTGATCTCCGATATCCGTAAATATATTCTTGAATATTCCGATTTTACTATTCTGGTCAGCGGGGATATGCATTCCGAATTGTACCATCAATTGAAGGAGTCCAACTGATTTCATGGTTACGGATTTACCTCCAGCATTGGGCCCAGAGAGCACTAACAATCTATTAGGTCCTCTAAGCTCTAGATCAAACGGAACGGTCTCCTTGTTGATCGCATTATTTTTCAGTAGTAATAATGGATTGTATGCTTTCTTAAATCCAAAATATGGCTTGTCGACCAAGAGCGGTTTCTGAGCATCCATAGTAGAGGCTACTCTTGATTTTGCTCTTATGATATCAAGTCGAATAAGTACTTTTTCAATGATTGTTAATTCTTCTGCATAAGGTCTTATTTTATCGCAAAGTGCTCTTAATACCTTGTATATTTCTTGCTTTTTATCAGTGTATAGATTGAAGATTGCGTTGTTGATTGGCATGACTTCTGCGGGCTCTAGAAAGACTGTTTTTCCAGTAGCGGATTCGTCATGGATGACACCATCTATTTTCCTTTTATATCCAGCGTCTACAGTAAGTACCCGTCTGCCATTTCTAAGACTTTCGTTGTTTTCGGATAACATTCCTTCACCACCATATCTCTTAAGTGCTTGTCCAAATACTGTGTCTAATTCCCGTTCCTTGCTTCTGATAGCTTTATGGATCTTCATCAGCTCAGGTGAAGCATCTGGTCTTACGTCTCCCTTAACATCCAGTACTCTATCGATTTCTTTAAGTAGATTTGGATCGATTTCTATTTCTCTGTATATCTCATGAATGAGGGGATACATTTTAGAATTCGCGCCATCACCAAAGTATTCGATAAGTAATTTAGCGATAGAGATCAGTTTGTATATTCGACGAATAGATTCGATGGACAAAACGTAGCCTATCTTCTTTAGCATAGGTACATCGGCTGATACACTTTCATACGCTTCTAGAGGAATAGTACTTCCATCTTCTATGGCCTTTCTCCATTGATCTACTTCATCCAGTTTTCTTTGGATCTGATCAATTTCGATCATAAAGCCCTGATTAAATAGCGTCTCTCTCGCTTTCTCTCCTAATAAAGCATTATCGACCAACTCTACCACTTTGTCAAACTCTACCTTCTCGAATATATCTTTTGGATATGTCTTTATCATTTTTATGCTCTGTATTATTCTAGGTTTGTTGCTTATTGTTCTCTGATTACCAAAGGAGTGCAGCACCAAAAACGCCAGCACTATCTCCTAGTTTTGGCTTGAGAAAAGTAGCCTCAACCTTATCATTAAAGATATATGGTGTAGTCGCTTCTACAGCTCTATCTAATAAGTCTGGTATGTTTCCCACACCTCCTCCGAGTATAACGATTTCTGGGTCGATGGTGTTCAATATATTTGAAATTGCTTTGCCAAAATTATCAACCATATAGTTAATGGTTTGTGTAGCAAGGGGATCTTCTCCATTTTGATGTCGTGCAGATATCTCTTTAAGTGATTTCTTGATTCCAGATATTTCCTCATAATATCGCTCTAATGCTGGTCCAGCGATTACTTTTTCGACACAGCCTTTTTTACCACAATAGCAATCTACGCCATCAGGATCTAGCACATTATGTCCCCATTCTCCAGCGATACCATGCCGACCATTGATTACATTACCGTTGATTACTAATCCACCACCAACACCTGTACCCATTATGACTCCAAATACAACTTGCGGTTGCGGGTCAATGTCTGCTACTGCACCCATAACGGTTTCAGCTACAGCAAAACAATTAGCATCATTACTCGTCCTAAACTCCAATCCTGATAATTGCTCTAAGTCCTTTCTTAATTCCTTACCTATAAGACAAAGGGTATTAGAGTTTTTCATTTTGTCGGTCGTAGGATCGATCACTCCTGGAGTACCCATACCAATATGCGTAGGTTTTAGACCTGATTCTTCTTGCAATTTTAGGATTACTGAATGGATCTGATTTACAATATGTTCGTATCCTTTTTTCTGTTCTGTAGGAAGTCTTAATCTAGCAATAGTCTTATTATTATCTTCTGAATCTAGTATTACGCCTTCTATCTTTGTTCCCCCAAGATCAATGCCCCATTTGTACCTCATCATAATTATTTCTCTTTCGTAATCCAAAGTTATAAGAATAAAGGAAAGATAAAAGGCATGATCAGATGTTTAATTATTATGCTACATAATTGCAACGTTTCATATATTTGATTACTCTTAAATATTGAATACTATGTTCGAAACATAAAAACTTCAAATGATTTATAAGAATTTCATACTAATATTTTTAGTGTCTCTATTTTCAAGTTTTATTTATTGTCAAGAATGGGAATCGGTTAGCTCATTTTCGGATGACATTTTAATACACCATGCGATTGGTTTTAGCTTCAATGAGAAAGGATATATTGTAACGGGGAGTGATACGACTGTAGCCTCGAAGAAATTTTTCATGTATGATTCTTATACAGATACTTGGACGCAAAAGGAAGATTTTCCAGGAGAGCAGAGATCCTATGCTATTGGCGACTTTTATGAAGGCAAACAATATATTGGTTTTGGAGTTAATTTTGAGTCTACTACAAATGATTCATTCCTTAATGATCTCTGGTCTTATGATCCGGTCAATGATTCTTGGGAGGAATTAGCGGAATGCCCATGCTCAGGAAGAATGCATCCATCTTTCAATGCGTTGGATGGGAAAATTTATGTTGGTCTTGGAAATGTTAATACTGGTGATACAGATGACTTTTGGGCTTATGATATTGAAACAAACAGTTGGAGTCAAAAAGCCGATTTTATTGGAGGAGAACGTCATCATCCATATCACTTTACTTTAGGAGAATCTGTTTATGTTGGTCTCGGTCATAATCATCAGATGCATGATGTCAAGAAGGATTGGTTTAGGTATGATGCTCAGAGTGATACGTGGACTCAACTTGATGATCTCCCTGCCGAAGGTAGGGTAGCGGGGACACAGTTACATCATGAAGGATATGGATATGCACTAAGTGGACAAGGGGAAGACCTTACTGGAGGCTTTCATCATCCAATGGAAAGTGGTGAGTTCTGGAAGTATGATCCACAAACTGATACTTGGGAAGAATTGACGCCGCATCCTGGGAAATCAAGATTCGCTCCAGCTTCATTTATTATAGATGATTATGCATATATAATTTCTGGATTGTTTTTGGGTGATGAGCAATCTCATGTGATGAGAGTAAAGTTAGAAGATGTAAGTATTAATACTGAAGAAATTGTAGCACTCGATTTCAAAGTATTCCCAAGCCCAGCATCAAATTATATAAATATTTCGATTGGGAATAGACTGGTTTCTGCATCTAATAATATAGAAATACGTCGTATTGATAGTAAGTCAATCTCAATTTATAAAGTCAATAGCGAAAGCTCAATTGATATATCTGATTTAGCAAATGGGGTTTACAATTTAAGCGTTGTTATAGATGGAAAAGTATATAATAAAATATTTACAAAAGTAACCCAGTATTGATCTCACTACGTATCAAGACCGACCATCAATATTCCCAAACCGCCGATAACTTTTGGTAAGAACTGGTAAGCTTAATTGTAATATGAAATAATCATTAAAGATGTACATTCATAAAAAACAAAAATACCTACTTATACCTCACATGTATCAGCGTACTCGTACCATTACCATCGGAAGATTCTGTACTTAGCTGACCTTTCAGATAGTTAATTCTTGATCGGATGTTCTCTAAGCCCATTCCTTTTCTGGCCAAGTTTTGTGGATCATAACCTACACCATCATCTTCGAACTGGATCACCATTTCATCATCTTCAGTATTGATTTGGATGAGTATTTCTTTTGCTTTTGCGTGTTTGATCGTATTGTGAAGTAGTTCCTGTATCACTCTGTAAATAGATAGAGAAATCATCGTCGGTATTTTGTCTGGAATGCTATAATATTGAAAGTCGATTTCTGGATATGTCTCATCATCGAACCTATTGAAGAGATCTTTCAGTGCTGGAATAAGCCCAAGCTCTGAAAGTGCACCAGGCTGCAGATTTTGAGAAATAGATCGTACTTCGTTTACAGCGGTATCAAGCATTTTATTCGCTGATTTGTATTCTTTGAGTTCTCCTACATCGTCCATTTTTGCTTGGACACTATCAAATTGCAATTTGATCGTACTTAGTAATCCTCCAAGACTATCATGTAAATCTTTTGATATCCTTTCTCTTTCTATTTCTTGGCCTTCAAGCATGGACTGCATGCCACTGATCTTTATATTATCTTCTAGTTCTCGTATTTTCTGCCCGCTAATTTCTTGTTTTTGACCGTTTATGATCTCCTCAGCTCTTATTTTTTGCCTGTAGAAATTGATAATATAATATAGCAGTGCCAACAGCATAACCAGTCCTGCAGTCAAAATATACATGGCACTTCGTTGCTGTTTGTTTTTCTCTTCTACAGACTCTACATCAAGTTCTAGTTTCTTATTGTCTTCTTCTTGTTCGTCTACTTTATAGTATACTGCAAATTTATTCTGAGATTCGATTCTATCCTTATTTAGTATGCTATCATTAAGCTCTGAGTATTTTTTCGAATAGATATATGCATTCTTAAAGTCCTTTTTCTCTTCATAGATCCCAGTAGTTGTACTGTAGAGCAATCTTCTGTGCGTGTTGAATGGCTTGAGAGAAACAAACTCTTCGGACTCCATCATGTACTTTAATGCGCGATCGAGATTTCCTCTTTTTTGATTGATCTCTCCAAGGTAGTATAGACTTTTACTCATGCTTTCACTATCTCGCATTTGGCCACTCAGTTTGACAGACTGGATTGCGATCAATTCTGCAGAATCTAATTCATTCAATGTCTCGTAGGACCCTATTTTATGGATTAGGAATTCAATGTGAAGAATAGAATCACGAAGTTCGTTGTTGAGCTCTATTGCTTTGTTTAGATATTTTAGTTCCATCTCTGGGTCTACTTTATCTCTATATAATTGACTGATGTAATAGTTGATGTATGTGATGTTTTTAAGATCCCCAATTTTTGTAAAATAAGATAATGCCTTTGTTAACGACTGTAGGGATTCCTGGTAATATCCTGATTGCAGGTACTCTATCCCAATAGCCTTATCGATCCTCCCCATCATGAAGCTATCTCTCAGTATGCTATAGTATTCTCTTGAGTTTACATAGTTTTTGAAAGCATTACCAGAATTATCAAAATTTTCCGCTTCAAACTGAGCCAATAGGAAATATGATGCAGCAAGATTTTCCTTGTTTCTGCTGATCTGGGCATCCTTCAACATTTGTTCAAGATCTGTTACTTTGTAAGTAGAATCTAGATCTATCTGACCAAACATAGCCGAATAAGCTATTGGTAAAAATAGAATAGTAATATAAAATCTATTTAGGGAGATGTTCATGTATAAAGGTGTTGATTGTAGAATATTACAAACAAACATTGGGCTTCGACTTCGCTCAGCCTAATGTTGGCTTCGCTCATTCTTTTGGGTTTTGACTTTGCTTAGTAAACGAATGTAATGTTTTTTTTTGGCTTCGTTTAGTTTTTGATTTTACTTAGTAACTCTTACTTCTGCACAATGTCGAATAGTCAAAAAGCGTAGCGCTCGACACATCGAAAAGCAAAGCAGTCTAATTTAATGAAATACTAGGAATAAACATACTAGAATCATGAAACATAATCTCAGAATAATTATAATCACAATACTTGGTCATCGGCAGTGATTCTATATACTGGATCAATTCACTCTCATTATCTGCTTGGATGACGATCCATAATTTTGATCGATCAGCAGCAAGGGTATATGTTATTAATACACCTTGATTGAATAGTTTGTCTACAATCATTCTCTGTCTTGGAATCTGCTCTTGCATTTCCATTGAAAACGGTGCTAATACGCACTCTATCATATATTTTTTATACTGAGCCATAGTTTACATCTGATCAAATATACCGTAGCTGAAAGTCAATTTTGCATTGATATTACTAGGGACGAATGCTCGCGTTTTGATTCTTACTTCGAGATCTATTAATCCTTCTGAAAATACGTCTTTCACATCTATAAATGTATTAAACATAGTCACTTGATTCCTATTTCCAAAATCCGGTTCACTTGATTGGAACATTCTAAATTTCTTGCTATTATCTATTCTTGATACGGCATACACCTCAATTCGTTGAATGAATGTCCAATCGATATTGTTGAAAACAGAAGTCACACTAGCATCCGCAGGGCTTATACTTACCACGTCATCTTGAGTTCTGTTAAATACATCTAAGTTTTCATCCAATCGAACATTAATATTTTTCAATTCGAAAAAATGAGTTTCTATCGTATTAAGATTGCCTGGAATCTCGAAATCTCGTTCTACTGAAACGATGACCAATGGATCGACGCTGTCCTCACAAGAACTAATTGTCATGAAAAGGCCTAAAATTATGATGTATATGTAATTCTTCAAATCTTATTTTTTTAATTTCTAACAACTTAACCAGCCAGCCCGCGAATGTGCCATTCTTTATAATGGCCTTCGTGTTTTTGCTAAGCAAAAATCATTTGCTCCAAAGCTGAAATTTATTTCAAAATAAACTCTGTTCTCCTATTGATCTTTCTACCTTCTTCAGTTTCATTATCTGCTATGGGCTGGCTTTCGCCAAGACCAAGATAGGAAACTCTACTGTATTCTATACCTCTTAATACTAACGCATCTGTAACCGATTTTGCTCTCGCTTCAGATAACTTTTGATTATCAACATCGGATCCGACATTATCAGTATGTCCAATGATTTGTATTTTAAGACTCGGATTTTTAACTAAGTTTTGAGCAAGAGTATTCAGCTCAAAATCGGATTCTGCCATTAACTCAGCTTTCCCTGATTCAAAGAAAATATTATTGAGCACAATTGGTTCTGACTTTATTTGTGTCGAAGATTCTGCTTTTACAGCCTTTGTCAATTGTATATCAATGATAAATGGATTCAGAGCATCTTGGATACCTTGTAGATCAAAATTTTCGGAATGGTGAACATAGCCATCAATTGTTATAAACAAAGCATAGGACTGATTGGTAGGAAGACTATTTATAAATGTTCCTTTTGGGTCAGCCTTTCCTGTCTTTGATTTTCTTTTGTCAGATAAAACTTCTATCGTATAATTTGCGCCGAGCGGCAGGCCTGTTTCCTTATCTGTAATAGTCGCCTTGATAAAAGTAGTCAACATAGGTCTCGCCTCAGGGTATAATTCGAAACTATATATGTCAAGATTGGCCTTTGTCTTATCATTCAAATACGCCATGTCAGATGCAAAATATGCAGTCTTACCATCTAGCGAAACAGACAATGCGCCTTCAGATCCCTCGGTATTAATAGGATAACCGATGTTTTTAGCGGGCATCCATGTCTGAGTACTGTCGACATATCTAGAATAAAAAATATCGTAACCACCCATGCCTATGTGCTTGTCTGAACGGAAGTATAGTGTATGACCATCAGGGTGTATGAATGGTGATTCTTCGTTGCCAGAAGTATTGATTTCCTCAGGTAGTAGAATAGGGAATATCCAGCCACTCGTATCGGTTTTGGTTGTCATCCATATATCGTTGCCTCCATATCCATCCTGCCGGCCACTGCTAAAGAAGAGTGTCTTTCCATCTGCGGATAGACTTGGCTGAGAATCCCAGCTTATTGAATTAACCACCTTTCCCATATTACTCGGAATGGTCCAGTAATCAGAGTCAAGCTGAGCATAATATAGATCACAAGAACCAATACCTGTCTTTCGTCTATCACAAGCGGTGAAAATCATCTTTCGACCATCCGCTGATATAGTATGTATTCCTTCATTCTGAGGCGTATTAAGCCCTTCAATTTCAGCTACACGGACGAATTCTCCATTCTTGATCTCCGCAATATAGAAATCCTCTTGACCACCCACTCTCCGAGTAAATATCATTCGATCACCCTCAATATTCATCATTGGCGCATATTCTGAATAGTCGGAACATACATCGCCGCCTACTTTTTTAGGGTCAAACGGTACAGGATTAGTTGTCGCTTCATGAGCAAATGCTGCTCTGTCACGTAAGTCGATAGCTCTGAGTTTCCGCTTCTCATCTTCACTCCTGTCGATATAGAATTGAAAGTTGCGCGCAGACAGATCATATGTTTTCATGTCCCTGTGTACTATAGCCAACGAATAATACATCTGAGGATCATATTCTGGAGCCATTGCAATCGCAGCTTGGAAGGCTACGGCAGATTGATCGAATTCTCCCATATTATGGAGCATTCCGGCCTTTCGCAACTGTGCATCTATAAATTCAGGGTGCTTTTTCAGAACCTTATCATATAGCTTAAGACTTTTCTCAAATTGCTTATTTCTTCCTTCAGAGATTGCTTTCTTGTAGTTTTTTAGTGATTTTTTATCAATGTCCTTCCTTGTTTTGATCACTTGAGCTTCGGAATTAGATAGCACAGACATCATAATGATGGCTATCAATATCCCAATTTTTGTTAATCTCTTTTTCATAA
>CALKXE010000201.1 GCA_938003955.1 uncultured Saprospiraceae bacterium
CAGCAATGCCATTTGTATTACACCAGAATGAGCCGAATCCATGGACAGAAATGACAACCATAGGATTTGACCTTCCACAAGATGGACAAGTAATATACCGAGTGAAAGATATGCAAGGTAGAGTGATCGTAGAGCAGCAAGGTGACTACACTGCTGGTCATCACAAGCTGACATTAACACAAGAGCAAGTACAGATCACATCAGGTTTAATGATACTAGAGTTAAGCTACGGTGAGGAAGTACAGACAATACAGATGATTAAGATTAGATAGAGTAAAGTATTGAGTACTTAGTACTTAGACAAAAGTTAAAGCCCCTTGAATCTCTGACGAGATTTCTAGGGGCTTTTTTTGTTTAGTTTTTACGTTTTAATCATTTAAGTTTATAACTTAAAACTATGAAACGGCTTCAAAAAATAACGGTGTATCTCTTTATTGCTTTATTTATTGGTAATGTACAAGGGCATGAATGCTGGGATCTATATGTATTAGAAGAGAATCAAGCTTTTAATATTAGTTTAGTCAATAATATATTTGTTAATGAAAATTATAGCATCTTCATAAACGGAGTTCTTCAAGAAGAAGAATTTTATTTTGGTGGCGTATTAGTGCCATTTGGGCTTCCCGAATTTGGTGAGATTAAAATTTTGAATGATATAACTGGTGAATGTTGCATCTCAGAATACCAAATAATTCGTTGCCCACAAGACTTTTTCATTTTTGATTCAAATAATTGTAACTCTGGGCCAGTATATTTTGATCCAGATCCTGTGTACCAAGAGGACATCATTTTTAGTTTACTTTATTCCGACCCTTATTCATTTAGGCGATATATGGTCTATGAAGCATCTTTATATGTTTGTCAAGGTGATACTACTCATTTTGACATATCAAATAAACCAGGATACCCTAATTTTCTGAATAGCGGTGAGTACGGGGATAGAAAACTTACTTTAGACCGACTAGGAATACGATTTGGGTCAATAATTAATCTCACAGAGTATGATTTTTCTGTACATTGGGATGGTTTAGGTTTTGGGTATGTAGGATTAAAAAATGAATGTAATAATAGTAATTATAGTGATGTAACTATTGGAGTTCATATTTATCCTAATGACCGAATGGAAATAGCTACTGAAAATGGCATTAATACAGATTTAGAAGTATGTAGTGGTACTTCAGTTAAATTAGTAGGGGCATTTATTGATTCCCCGGTCATTGATATTGGATACACTTTTGTTTATAGGAAAGAACAAAAATGGGAGGTAAGTGATGGTACAGTATATTATCAAGATAGCATAGAGCATACTTTTGATACGCCGGGTGAGTACTTTATAACATTGTCAAATAATTTACCTTGTGGTTGTACAGAGCCAAAGACCATTAAAGTAACAGTTTTAGAAGGGGAGTCACCTGGAATCCAATGTACGGGGCTCGTATGCTCTGAGACGGAGTCAGTTTATTATTCTGATATTGAATGTGATCAATATATTTGGAATGTTAATGAATCGGGCACAGTTACAGCTGGAGGGGGTATTGATGATTATTATATTAGTGTTCTTTGGGATACGGGGGGCTTTGGAGAGGTAAGTCTTGAGGTTCCTGATTGTATTGAATCTAAATGTAACACCGTTACCGAAATTGTTATTCCAATAATAAAAGATGATATTCAAATTGTAGGATTAGATACAGTCTGCCCCAATACCAGCGAGAGGTATGCCATCCCTTATATGGAAGGGACTACCTATAGGTGGGAACTAAATGGTAATGCTTGGTCTAGTTTTACAACTAAACGAAATTACCTAGACATTTCTTGGAGTGATAATTTTCCATATAATAATTCAGTGGTGGTTCATTATGAAAATTGTTTGTTAGATTGTTCAGGAACTTCAATTCTAAATGTTACTAAACCGTCAAGTTTGTATCTTCTTGGTAATGAAAGAGAGTTTTGTGTCGGTGATCAAGTAGAGTATAAAAATAGGGACGGTTCAGTTGGGAATTGGGAAATTGAAAAACCAAATGGTCAGACGGATATTTATAGCAATCTTGATGCGTTAACAATTACTTTTGACCTAGTAGGACATTACAACATCACTCTTTATGGTATTGGGGATTATTGTACGGAGTCATATTCTAGGGATATTGAAGTTTTTGACATTCCAATTCCTCCAACCGAAATTCTAGGTTCAAATTTGGCATGTAAGGGTTCCCTTAATGAATACTCGATAGATGGTTTAGAGTCTCTGGAAACAGTAATGTGGACTATAGTTGATGGAGCAAGAACTGAAACTATTAAACAAAATATTTTATCATATTCGTGGGAGAGTGATGGCCCATATGAGATCACAGCTGCGGTATTAAACAAAGTTACTAAATGTCTTAGTGAGCCAGTGTTATTCCAATTTGAAGATGTTGCTACAATTGTTGGCAGCGAGTCAACATGTCTTGAATCAGGAGAGATTTATCTTTTTGATAGTGGACTGTACCAAAATGTAGATTGGACAATAGTCCCATCAACAGCAGGTGTAATCATTGATTCAAATAAGGACTCTGTGCAGATTGTATGGCTTGAAGATGGAAAACACCAACTAACTGGCAATTATTGCAATTATTATAGTTTTATTGACGTAACGGTCGAACCTGATTTTGAAATCGAATTAAATTATAACCAGAAAGTATGTCCTAATGAAATCACACAGTTAATAATTAATGTTCCAACTAATGTAAGCTTTACTGTTTTTAACGAAGATGGAAATATACTCTCAATAAATTCAAATATTGAATTACCTAAAGGGGATTATAAAATTGAAGCCATAAGCTCCTTAGGATGCGTTGAAAAAAGGTTTGTTCACATTGAAGAATACTTGTCTTCTTCACTTACTATTTATTCTGCGGATAATACGGTGTTTTCAGTTCCTCACCCTGGCGTCCGATTAGATTCTGAAGCATTGGATGATTCTTATTCTTATCAGTGGTTTAGAGATGGATTAGCTTTAAATGAAACCAAAGACAGTATAATTACGGCTGTGCATGGGAGTTACTTCCTAGAGGCCACAGATCTAAATGGGTGTATAACAACATCTAATTATATAAGTTTGAGAGCTCCATCAGGAGGCAGTACTTCGACAAGTTCAGTCCAACTTTTGTTGCCAATAAATCAAATCTGTGGTGAAGGGTTGTATAAAATAGAACAGCCTTACAACAGCACAGCCTTTAATTGGTCATTTGGTGATCCTGATTCAGGTTTTGATAATAATGCTTCAGGTATTGAGGTATTTCATGAATTTTCAAAAATAGGCTTTTATCCTATTGTGGTTGTAGGCAATGCACAAGAAATCAGTGCCACACAAGTTCGAGTACCAGCAAAACTTGGATTTGATATTCAACAAGGATGTCAAGGTGATACCACTTTCTTTATTGACCAAACTAGTTTTATTAAAGGTTTAAATGGACTTACTTATAGTTGGTCGTTTGGGGATCCTAGTTCTGGAATTGATAATAATTCAGATGCGTTAGATCCTTTTCATATATATAATCAAGCAGGTTTATATTCAGTAACACTTGAAATAATTGGAGTTACAGAATGTATTGCAATATTTAGTAAAGAAATATTGGTAGCTGAAAATCCCGAAATTGTAATTTCTTCAAGAGATAAAACCTGTGATGGAACAATCGTGGAGTTTGATGTTGTAACTAACAGTTTAGATCTTTCTTATGCTTGGAATTTTGGGGATTCTTTATCAGGATTAAATAACTTTTCAGATATTCAAAAGTCCAATCATATATTCTCGAGAGAAGGTTTTTATGAAGTTTCTTTAACAACCGAAAATATTTATGGGTGTACTATCACTCAAACAAAAAATATTGAAGTTACACCAAACGATCTAAATGGTAATATAGTGTCTACGGCCTTGGTAAAGTGTACTGAGGATTATGTAGAACTAACTGCACCGTCGGGAGGTACTAAATACTTATGGTCAACTGGTGAGACTAGTAGTACGATCAGCGTAATTCAACCAGGAGAGTACTTTGTAACTATTGAAAATACTTCAGGTTGTAAGTATTCACCACAGTCAATTTATATTGAAAATCAAAAAGTAGAGCTTTTTACATTGAATGGGGTCATTATAAGTCGCCCTGGGTTTAATGTTGATTCCTATGAAGAAATATTAGAGGTTTGTAGCGGCCAAGAATTTAGTCTTAGGGCTATATTCCCCAAAATTACTAACGGAGAATATAGTTATCAATGGTCCAACGGGTATAGTGAAAAAGGAGAATTAGAATATGAGGAACATTTTGAAGGCTTGGGTCCTGGGAGTTATGATTTCATGGTAACGGTAAGTTCAACAGATCCAGTTAACTGTTCTCGAGAATTAGGCCCTTTTGAAGTAGTAATTTTAGAATCTCCTCAGCGGCCAATAATTTCTGCGGATAATGATTCTCCTTGTAATGATCATGCAACAACTTTAACTATTGATAATTTTTCGTCTGATCTATCCTATCAATGGAGTACAGGGGAGACGACCCAAAGCATTGTTGTTTCTTCAGTAGGATTATTCAGCGTAGTTGTTTATGATTCGAAAGGTTGCATGAAGTCTGGTGGATATTATGAAATTCATGAAGTCCCAATATTTCGTTCTTGGATGACCGGTTGTGTTGAGATGTGTTTCCCAAAAAGAATTTGTATAGATTTTGATTACTACAGCGATCAATACTTAATAAAAGATGGAATCGTTTATGATTCTATAAATACGGATGAAATCGAAATCATTGAACCTGGAGAATATCAATTGCAAATTGTAAATAGGGATGGGTGTTCTTTGATAACGGATGTTTTATCTTTAACAGCCAAACCCAACGATCACTCTTTAGATGGGATCATTTACTATGACGAAGACAATGATAATATCTACAATAATATAGATACATTATTAGGCAGTATTCCAGTGTATTTATACAATGGAAACACGATAGTAGATAGCACTACAACGGATGTTAATGGCTACTATGAGTTTCCTACGATTGACTATACTAATTTAACAGTGGTTATCAATACTGAAGGGCTGAATTATAACTTTACTACAGGGACGGATACATTACTGGTATATCAAGACTGCATTGAGGACAAAGTACAGGATTTTCCATTGACCAATGATTGTAGTGAATTTACAAGCAATGACACATTAAGAGTGTGCCAAGGTTTTAGTGTTATAGTAGAGGGAGTCGAGTACTTTGAAGGCGATACTGATACACTTACTTTCAAGACCTTACAAAATTGTGATTCGTTAGTGATATTTATGGTAGAAGCCTTCGATGAGCCAGTATTAAACTTGGATATACTTGAGAGTTGTATCAATGCACCTACGGGGCAGTTATCCATTACTTCTGATAATATTGCAGGTCTTCAATTTTCATTGAATGGTAGTATGTATAGTAATGTTTCAGAATTTTTGGAATTAGGTGCAGGCTCGAATACCTTAAGCGTAAAGTACGAAAGCGGATGTGAATCAAGTATTCCATTTGAGGTTGTTGTGAGTGATATTCCAGTGATAAACCTTGAGGTAGAAGCGGCTTGTGAGGCGGGGACAAGTACGGGTGGGGTCACTTGCGTGAATGAAGATTCCGATCCATCGGTACGATACTCGATTGACGGTATTGACTATGTGGAGAGTGGGTTATTCCAAGATTTTCCTGCGGGTAGTTACAGCATATTTGTTCAATATGACCAGGGATGCGTTCATGAGATTCCTTTCCAGATAAGTAATTCGATTGCGCCGGTATTAGATTTAGTGACAACGAGTACTTGTTGGAATGATAGTAATGGTTCGTTGAATATTGAAAATACCAATACATCTAATTTAGAGTATTCGCTTGACGGGAATAATTATACTGATGGAATAGCATATAATGGATTATCGACTGGCTCACAAAACCTGTATATACGTACGGATGTAGGATGTGTATATCAACAACCATTCGAGATCATGGAGGACGTAGAGCCGAGTATCGTTGTTGTGGTACCAGATGTATGTCCAGATGTGACGATGGGTACCATAACGATCGAATCAGCCCTATTAGATGATTTATCATTCTCTCTTGATGGTATTATTTTTAGCTCGGCAGCATTGATTGAAAATGTCCCAATCGGTAGTTACACATTATATACACAGACTGAGCAAGGTTGTATCTTAGAAAGTCCTGTCGTTATAGAGCAGCAACAGAGCCCTGTATACACTTTAGATATTCAAAGTAGTTGTTCTAATGAGTCAAGTGGACAATTGATTATTAGCTCAGAAGATCCACAATTACAATACTCATTGGATGGTGTTGACTTTAATAATCAAATAGAATGGCCTAATCTGGCAGTGGGTAACTACATATTGTATGTAGACAATGGTTTAAATTGCATCACAGAATCAGCCTTTTCAGTAACAGAGCTCTTACCTGCAGTTGTTACCACAGACGTAGTCGAGCCATGCCCTCAAGAATCCAACGGTATGATTATCGTAGCGTCGGACGATCCGTTGATAAGTATATCATTAGACAATAGTGAGTTCGCTGGTCAAAATAGCTTAGATGACCTTGCAAGTGGGCAATATGAAGTGTTTATTCAAGATCAAAATGGCTGTATTCAATCTGCGATTATCGATGTAGTAGGATCAGCAGCTTTAACAGTAGACTTTCTTCCGGTAGACCTAGATTGTAATAGCGATCAAGCGACCTTAGAGCCAGTAGTTTTAAACAGGACGGGTATTCCAGTATTTGAATGGTCAACAGGAGCTGTCAGTGAAATAATTGTTATCGAGGACTCAGGTGAGTATAGTGTCACAGTTACTGACAATTGCAGTCAAACGACTCATCGGTGGGATATTAGTTTTCCTAGTGAAAATACCGAAGAACGAATGTATTTGCCGAATGCATTTTCGCCAAATAATGATGGAGCTAATGATTGTTTTAAGGTTTTTGCACATGATGATATTGTTGTTGAGAGTTACAACTTAAATATCTATGATCGATGGGGAGGTCTTATGTATACCTCAGATAGAATTCAGGATTGTTGGGATGGGACATTTAGAGGAAAACCTGCATTAAATGGCGTATATGTTTACCAATTGGCTGCAGTAATCCAGTCTTGTAATCAAACTAAAGAGATAACGAAAGTTGGAGATTTAAATATTTTAAGATAATAGTTGATTAAAATCAAATCCACAAGGCACCCGTATCAGGGGGCTTCGACCCCAAACCTACTTGCCACCAAACCCCAAACCCACTTGTCTAGAACACGTCGCGAGGTCAGAGCCCTTCGACTCGATAAATATCATCCCAAAAAATCACATCGCTAAAAGCGATCAGATCTTTAGAACACCTCATACAAGGCATCCGTATTAGGGTGCTTCGACCCCAAACCTACTTGCCACAAAACCTCGAACCTACTTGCGTA
>CALKXE010000202.1 GCA_938003955.1 uncultured Saprospiraceae bacterium
ATTATTAGTCTCATATTTGTGCCATCATAAAATTTGACTAATAATTTAAAAGTATATATAATGTTTAAGAGAAGATTTGTAAGAACAGTTACTGTACCCGCTCCTGCTACTCCTGCATCTAGAACTAGATAGGAAGCCGTACATATTTAAGTACTAAGAAGTATAAAAAGCCGTCTCATTTGAGATGGCTTTTTTTGTTTTAAGAATTACAATATATATAGCTGACCAACAATCAATTCAAGGCCATCAAAACTATACGCTACCCCACTAATATTCAATTCAAATCAATAACTAAAGTCTATCTACATAAATAGATAAAAATGGTATGATATCAATTTACCATATATTCTAATCACACTATATCCCAAGTACTTATGAAATGCTATGTTTTTGGAACAAAGCCATGGCTTTCGATAAAATAATATATATATTCGCAGAATTGGTTGACCAATTTATGATGAACCAAGATCTGATCCTATTTCATTCTTCTCCAATACAAATTCACTGGAAGTTTGCAGTCAAATAGACACATAGATCTAAACTAGTTTCAAGTCACTTCTGTTAAATGAAAGAAAACTAACCGTCGATACACTATACACTGAAACCCTAACAATACATCTTTAATACTTGATTATGCATCTTAACAAATTATTGCCAATACTAGCTCTGTTCTTAGTGAATACAATATGTTATTCCCAAATAGTGAATAACCAAGCTGAATTAAACAGTGCTATTAATACTGCTTCTCCCGGAACTACAATTATTCTGGCAGACGGTACTTGGAACAATATATTTATTGATATTGATAAAAACGGTACGTCAACTGCACCAATCATAATTACTGCACAGAACCCAGGTTCTGTTTTAATGACAGGTAATTCAAGAGTGTACATGGAGGGGAACTATCTTAACGTGACTGGTTTAGTTTTTCAAAATCCATCTAACCTCGTAGTAGATAACGGAAAAATCGAACCAATATTCGAATTAAAAGAATGTGATTACTGCAAGGTTATCAACAATAAAGTAGATTCTTACAATGGAACAGAAGCTCAGAAGTCATTAAATTTCAAGTGGATACTTGCTGATGGCCAATACAATGAAATTGCATATAACTCCTTTATAGGGAAATACGGAGTTGGGAGTATTATTAATGATAACAGAAACTCATCCGCTCCTGACTATTTAAAAATTCATCATAATTACTTTGCAGACAGAACTCCGATTAATCAATTAAACGATGACAATGATCAAGACGCAATTAGAATAGGTAATAGTGGCACATCACTTGACGATTCATTTAGTGAAGTTTACGAAAATTACTTTTATAACTTTTTTGGAGAAGTGGAAGTAATATCTAACAAATCAGGTCAAAATAAATACTACAACAATACCTTTAGAGATTATTCAGGAACTCTAACACTAAGACATGGAGACAACTGTGAAGTCTATGGCAACTATTTTTTTGCTGAGAACAATATTTTCAGTGGTGGTGTCCGTGTGATTGGTGAAGGGCACAGAATTTACAATAATTATGTTGAGGGGGTAAACTCAAAAAAAGCAGACGGTTCTACCTCTAATGCCACAGGAGGAATCAATGTATCAAATGGCCGTCTTAACAGTGCCCTGAATGGCTATTATCAAGTTAAAAACGTTCAAGTAGTTAATAATACTTTTGTAAACTGTGATCTGGGATTAAGAATAGGGACTACCGTTAGTAGTGACTTGGACCAAGAGCCAGAAAATCTGGTTGTGGCTAATAATATAATGTACAATTCTAGTGTCGATGACTATCAAATCCTAACAGCACCAAGTGGAAATTCATTATCTGAAGGAAACATCACTAGCCTACCAGAAAGCAATATGTCCGATGATGGGGACTTTCATAGACTCACAAATGGAAGTTTACCAATTGATGCTGGAATTGGAAACTATTCTTTTTTATCAAAGGATATTTTAGAAGGAAATAGAGATGCAAATTTTGATGCTGGAGCAGAAGAGTTTGGAGCAAATGGCTCTAACTTACCCTATAATGCATCAGATGTTGGTGTAAATATAGGCTTTGAGGCTTTATCGAATCCATCATTATCAGTATCTGATCCTACAATTGATTTTGGAATTTACGGCGGAACGACGACGCTCAATGTTATATCTAATGTTGATTGGACAATTACCGAAAACCTATCATGGATCAGTATTGATGTCTCCTCAGGATCAGGAAGCAAGGCCATAACCGTGACTGTCGATGAAAATACAACTGGAGCAGAAAGAACAGGAAGTATTTCTATCAATGAAGATGCTGGAGGCAATAACTTATCTACAGAAATATCTGTTGAGCAATCAGATACTTTTATCCCTATTGAGATTCCTATAGTCTTCGCAACAAGTGTTGGAATGCAAATAAAGGATGGAATTGCTGAAGTAAATGCTTATGACGATGATAATGAAACATATTGGACTGGAGATCCAGATACAGAACCAGAAGTATCTATAACTTTCGACCTTAGCTGCATTCATAAATTATCAGAAATTGGGATCAACTTTTGGAAAGCAGATGAAAGAACAACCACTTTTTCAATTGCTATTGCAGATGTTGCCGCAGGACCATACACAACGATAATTGACACTGAAACTTCTGCAGTATCTGGAGTAACCGTGAATACGGAACAAATATTTAGTCTAACTGGTACAACAGGCCGTTACATCCAATTTATAGGTATAGGCAATAGTTCAGCGAGCAACTGGACGAGTCTTGCAAACGTAAATATATATGGTGACGTTAACTGTGAAGGCACATCAAGTGTTATTGATAATCAGCAAATAGATCAAGCCATAAAAGTTTTCCCAGTGCCTGCAACAGATGGATTAATCACTGTTTCATCTACGACTAAGGGCCTTAGAATCATTGACATCTATAATGTGTCAGGTCAAAAAGTCTTGTCTACAGATGCAAATGGATCATATTCGAAACAGATAAACGTATCGAACTTACGTGCAGGAATCTATTTTATAAACTCAAAGGAATTAGGTCAAACTAAGTTGATTATCAGATAGGATGTGTTTATCATTTTACTGGATACTAAAGATTGATTACAGAGTAATTAGATTATTTTACTCAGTAAAGCCTATCCATTGATTTTAGAATTTATTTGATTTGGGGTTAATTATGTTTAATCGGGAATGAGATCCGATTTCTCTGAAGTCGTAATACATTAAACCTGGATTTTCTAACATAGTTGGACTTCTCTGAAGCCCTTTATCCATTTACCCAAACGTCGTTAAATCTACAATGCTCAAAATTGACTACAGAGTAGTCAGATTATGTTAGAACTTAATAAAATCCTTGATTATCTATCCTGTAGGGATCGGGCAATGACTCAGTAAAGCCTATTCATTGATTTTAGAAATGATTATTTATTTGATTTTGGGTTAATTGTATTTCCACCCTACTTCATCATTATCTGTATACCAATCTCATGGCTAGTTCCCAGAAAGATATTCTGTTTTTGAAAATAATTAATAAAAGAGTAAGTCAATTTAAATCCTGTATCGCTGCCTATAACATCGGACATAAGCACACCTGTTTCCATCGATAGGGCTTTATTACTCGACACCCCTACTCCTAACCAAAATTGATCATTAAGATGAAACTTTGACATGAGATCTACTTGAAGCACATTACTTTGCAAGTACTTCACCCATAAAGCCATATCTATCGATCTAGACCCTAAATAGTTCTTAATCAATCCAATATTCCCATAGAAGTGAGGTTTTCTTTCTACTGTATATCCTTTATCAGAATTATCCTCATACTTAAGTGCTAGTGCAAACACCTGCGGCACAGATAGTCCACCATATAATAGATCCCCGGCAAACCATCCGTTTTCTAACTCTATTGTATAGTACGCACCTATTCCAAGATCAGGATATAATATTGTACTATTTTCTTGATCGATAAGCTCAGCCTCGTCAAACTCTATCTGGGAGAAGTTAATTCTATATTGATTTATTCCTAAGCTTAGACCTGCAGAAAACAATCCATCCCTAAGATCACCACTACCAAACACAGAAGCAACTCTCCCTTTTATACTTGTCGTAGATATTGGACCTTGAGTATCATTGATTAATGATCCACCAAAAGAAAGATCTACGTTAGTCTTTGTTTTTAAGAATTTGTTTGCTAGCAATGATTGCGTTTTAGGTGCCCCTTTTAGTCCTAGCCACTGACTCCTGTATATTGCAGATCCTTGTATTGTATAATCGTCCGTCAAATACGAATGATCGATCGCGCCAGGATTAAACAAGCTAAGATTATCACCAAACTGACTAAATATTGGCAACTGTTGAGCTGTCATAGAATTGGCAAAAACACCAATAAAAATTAGACTTAATATATACTTCATAATGCCTATAATTTATCTTAATATCACAATATATCCGTTACTTATCACACCATTTGAACTGTCAAAAACAGCCGAATAATAGTATGTCCCTTCCGGTAAGGATTTTCCACTTTGATCTGTACCGTCCCAATCATTTTGATAAGGTGATTCACTAAAAACAACGTTACCCCAACGATTCCAAATTATTAATTCACTGCTCTGATACTCTCCTTGACATTCTGTATATCCTGATATTCGGTACACATCGTTTACTCCATCTCCATTTGGTGTAAATCCTGAAGGAAAACTTAGACTCTCTACATCAAGACAATTACCCTTAAAATCTAATGATAGTGATATACTAAAACAAGATATGCCACACATATCATTGCATATTTCAACAGAGAAATCAAATTCACCTTCTAGCCCACTTTCATAAATAATCGTCAACACACCAGTCGTCGTATCTATCTCTGCGTCAAAACCACTTGGTAAATTCAAACCATCAATATACAGTCCTTCATACATCATCCAATTTTCATATAAATCTGATGCGGGCACTGTAAATGTCTCATCAAAAGAACTAAGTTGTTGACTGATGGACTTATCATCTTCGTCCTCTAACACTTCTGTAACGGTACCTTGACATGGCACACAGACAGTACTGTCACTAGCCAATACTATACTGACATCATCTGTCGTACATGTATTATCATCGTCGCATGGTATTGAAATAGTTTGTGCTCCTCCGCAATCACAATTTTCAACGACTACAGTTAATATTAAAAATTCTGCACATTCATCTAGGTCAGGTGTAAATGTATAAGTACTCGAGCCGAGACTAGATGTTACAATCGGACCATCCCATGTTCCACTAATTCCATTTATGGATGTGAGTGGTAAATCATCTGGCGTTTCATCAACACAATAAGGTCCTAACTGAGCAAATTGTGGTAATTCCTCTTCATTGATTATCAAAGTAGCATTGGCACTTGCTTCCAAACAAGGCCCTGACCCATCCGGATCATCAGTCGTTGCTGTTAGAGTTACTGAACCACCAGCAATATCATTAGTTCCTGGTGCATAAGTCGGTGTACTTGATGTGTTATCATCAAAACTCCCATCTCCAGTACTGCTCCATGTAACCATACTTGCAGATCCTGATATATTTGCAGTTAGTTCAATTGTTTCGTCTTCACATATTGGTAATACTGCATCTATAGTGATCAAAGCGGGGTCAGCACATCCGCAATCATTCACTTCTATTTGCATAGTAGTATTCAGCGCACATTCACCACTAACTGGCGTAAAAGTATACATAGTAGCTCCAGAACTTGATGTAACAATAGGGCCATTCCATGTTCCACTAATTCCATTTGTAGAAGTGAGAGGTAAAGCGTCTGGCGTATCATCAACACAGTAAGGTCCCAACTGTGCAAACTGCGGCAATTCCTGAATACTGATCATTAACACAACATTGGTACTCGCTTCCAAACAAGGTCCAGTTCCATCTGGATCATCAGTCGTTGCTATCAGAGTTACTGAACTGCTTGCTAGATCATTGATACCTGGTGTATACATAGGAGTGATCGATGTAGTATTATCAAAACTACCATCGCCTGTACTACTCCATGTAACCATACTTGCTGATCCTGATATATTTGCAGTTAATGCAATTGTTTCATTTTCACATATTGGTAAAATCGGATCTACCGTGATCAAAGCAGGGTCAGCACATCCACAGTCATTAACTTCTATTTGCATAGTCGTACTTGTTGCACATTCATCGTTATCAGGTGTAAACGTATAAGTGCTCGATCCAGGACTTGATGTGATAATTGGACCATCCCATGTTCCACTAATTCCATTTGTAGAAATAAGTGGTAAAACACCTGGAGTCTCATCAACACAATATGAGCCTAGTTGGGTGAATTGTGGTAATTCCTGAGCGTTGATCATCAAAACAACATTCGTACTTGCTTCCATACATGGCCCCGAGCCATCTGGATCATCAGTAGTTGCTGTTAATGTCACTGAACCACTTGCAATATCATTGACACTTGGAGAATAGATCGGTGTGCTTGATGTATTGTTATCATAACTACCATCTCCAGCACTACTCCATGTTACTATACTTGCAGATCCTGAGATATTGGCCGTCAATGCTATTGTTTCGTTTTCACATATTGGTAAAATTGGATCTATCGTAACCATTGCAAGATCTACACATCCACAATCATTCACCTCTATTTGCATAGTAGTACTTATAGCGCATTCTTCACTATCAGGCGTAAAAGTATACATACTCGAACCAGCACTAGATGTCGTAATCGCGCCGTCCCATGTTCCATTGATTCCATTCAAAGAAGTGAGAGGTAGAATATTTGGAGAATCATCTATACAATAGGATCCCAATTGGGTAAATTGAGGTATCACTTCACCATTAATGATAAGACTAACATTAGCATTTGCTTCAGAACAAGGCCCCGCTCCATCTGGATCATCCGTTATTGCTGTTAATATTACGGAACCATTAGCTATATCATTGACGCCTGGCGTATACGTTGGAGTGATCGATGCCATATCATCAAAACTCCCATCGCCTGCACTACTCCATGTTACTAGACTTGCAGATCCAGAGATATTAGCGGTCAATGCTATTGTTTCGTTTTCACATATTGGTAAAATTGCTTCCAAAGTAATCAGTGCAGGGTCAGCACATCCACAATCGTCAATCTCTATCTGCATTGTAGTATTCATCGCACATTCACCATTATCAGGTGTAAACGTGTAAGTGTTAGAACCTGGACTTGAAGTAATAATCGGACCATCCCATGTTCCACTAATTCCATTCATAGATGTGAGTGGAAAAACATCTGGAATATCATCAACACAGTATGAACCTAATTGAGTAAACTCAGGTAACTCCTGGGCATTGATCATTAGAACAACATTAGCAATTGCCTCCAAACACGGCCCCGATCCATCTGGATCATCCGTCGTTGCTGTTAATGTTACAGAACCACTTGCTATGTCATTGATACCTGGTGTATATATCGGTGTGATTGATATTGTATTATCAAAGCCACCATCACCATTACTACTCCAGATAACCGTACTTGCAGATCCGGATATGTTTGCCGTTAATTCAATTGTTTCGTTTTCACATATTGGTAAAACTGGATCTATCGTAACTATTGCAAGATCTGCACATCCACAATCATTCACCTCTATTTGCATAGTGGCAGCCATAGCACATTCTCCAGTGCCTGGCATAAAATTGTAAGTTATAGATCCTGCACTAGATGTCGAAATCGGGCCATCCCATGTTCCACTAATTCCATTCACAGATGTCAGTGGCAATACATCTGGTGTGTCATCAATGCAGTAAGGTCCCAATTGATCAAATTGTGGCAATACTTGTGCATTAATCATTAAAACTACATTAGCACTTGCTTCCAAACAAGGACCCGTTCCATCTGGATCATCAGTGGTTGCTGTTAATGTTACGGAACCATTTGTTATATCATTGACACCTGGTGTATATGTCGATGTTGTAAAAGTGGCATTGTCAAAACCGCCATCACCATCACTACTCCAGATAACCATACTTGCAGATCCGGATATATTTGCCGTCAATTCAATTGTTTCGTTTTCACATATTGGTAAAATTGGATCTATCGTAATCAATGCAGGGTTAGCACATCCACAGTCAATTATTTCAATTTGCATTGTCGCTGTCACAGCACATTCTGTCGTATTTGGTATAAATGTATAAGTGCTCGAACCAGGACTAGATGTAATAATCGGACCATCCCATGTTCCACTAATTCCATTTACAGATGTCAGTGGCAAAGCATCTGGCGTATCATCAATACAGTAAGGTCCCAATTGAGTAAACTGTGGTAATACTTGTGTACTGATCATTAATACTACATTGGTACTTGCCTCCAAACAAGGACCTGTTCCATCTGGATCATCAGTCGTTGCAGTCAATGTCACTGAGCCGTTTAATATATCATTGGCACCTGGAGTATATGTTGGTGTGATTGATGTTGTATTATCGAAACCACCATCGCCACTAGTACTCCATGTTACCATATTCGCTGATCCTGATATATTTGCCGTTAAAACAATTGTTTCGTTTTCACATATTGGTAAAATCGGATCTATCGTAATTCCTGCAGGATTAGCACATCCACAATCATTTACCTCTATCTGCATTGTTGCATTCATGGCACATTCACTGGCACCTGGTATGAAGGTGTAAGTAATAGAACCAGGACTAGATGTGATAATCGGTCCATCCCATGCTCCACTAATTCCATTCACAGATGTGAGTGGCAATACATCTGGTGTATCACCTACGCAGTAAGGTCCGAGTTGACTAAAACTTGGTAATATTTGTTGATCAATATTAACGGTTACCATTCCATTACTTGCACATTGATTTGCATCGGGAGTAAATGTATATGTCGTTGTTGTATTAGAATTAAATACGGGTGTCCAACTTCCTGTGAATCCTTCTGTAGATGTTGTTGGCAATGGATCTATTCCTCCTTCACATTGACTCGGGATGGTGTTGAATGTCGAAGCAGTTTCTGCATCGATGGTTACTGTTACCATTCCGGCACTCGCACATTGGTTTGCATCTGGAGTGAATGTATATGTCGTTGTTGTATTAGCATTAAATACGGGTGTCCAACTTCCTGTGAATCCTTCTGTGGATGTTGTTGGCAGCGGATCTATTCCTCCTTCACATTGACTTGGGATGGTGTTGAATGTTGAAGCAGTTTCTGCATCTATTGTTACTGTTACCATTCCGTCCATTGCACATTGGTTTGCATCTGTAGTGAATGTATATGTCGTCGTTGTATTAGCATTAAAAACGGGTGTCCAACTCCCTGTAAATCCTTCTATAGACATAATTGGCAATGGATCTGCCTCTCCTGCACATTGACTTGGGATAGCATTAAAAGTCGAAGCAGTCTCTGCATCGATAGTTACTGTTACCATTCCTCCAGTTGCGCATTGGTTTGCATCTGGGATAAATGTATAAACTGTTGTAGTATTAGGATCAAAAACAGGAGTCCAGCTACCTGTGAATCCTTCTATAGACATAGCTGGCAATGGATCTGTCTCTCCTTCACATTGACTTGGGATAGAATTGAAAGTAGAAGCTGTTTCTGCATCGATTGTTACTGTTAGCATTCCTCCAGTTGCGCATTGGTTTGCATCTGGGATAAATGTATAAACTGTTGTAGTATTAGGATCAAAAACAGGAGTCCAGCTCCCTGTGAAATTCTCTATCGACATTGCAGGCAATGGATCCGTTCCACCTGCACACTGACTTGGAATAGAATTGAAAGTAGAAGCTGTCTCTGCATCGATTGTTACTGTTAACATTCCATCCATAGCACATTGATTTGCATCTGGAGTAAACGTATAAGTCGTTGTTGTATTGGGATCAAACACTGGCAACCAGCTACCCGTAAATCCTTCTATGGATGTCCCAGGCAATGGATCTGTTCCTCCAGCACATTGATCTGGGATACTGTTAAATGTTGATGCCGTCGGAATTGACACACTTGCATCATTATCATCACAATCTTCCGAGACTATTACGCCATCACAATCATTGTCAGGACTGCAGCTTCCACAACCTTGCAACACAACACCCGGCAAACTGGCTGGATCAGCTTCGCAATACACCCCTACATTGTCAATCCCTATATCTTCAAAAGATTCATTTAATCCAACGATATTTATAAGCACATCGATATTGGAACCAAATCCAGGAATCTGGAAACAATAAGGGGTAAATGTATTATCAATTGCATAAGCAGCATCCCCTACCTCATCACAATCCAAATCGAAGGCGGGATTGGTATTTTGCCCTTGATCTTCAATAGAAGCTAAGGTTATTGGGCTTCCACTATCAATGGTTATCGAAAAAGTTACATTCGAAGGTGGATCCCACCCCGCACCTGATGCCTGAATATTCCCAAAATGAGCAACATCAAAACATAGATACATGTTATTAGGCTCTGAACAACTAGAAATATTTATCCCTGTCCATTCAGCAAATTCCTGATCACTCCCTACTCCTCCACAACCATTAGCATTATCAGTGTCATATGCTCCTAAGAAACTACCCATCACATTATTGTATGAACTGCTCCATGCAGGACTTAATTCTCTAGAACATCCTCCACCAAATAAACAAACGACACCGAAATAATGAAGGTCTGGATTTCCTCCGCACTGTAAACTTGTTGCGGGCGTAGAGCTACTACTCCCATCAAAATCCTCAATCCACACTTGTCCTTGGGCAGTTAATGCAAAGAAGAAGATGATTAAACCCGAAATATATTTATAGATATTATTCACTTGGTTGCTTTTCGTTTTCAAAGTTGTCAAATAATTAGATTAATGGCTAACTTCTAATTCATAGATTTTAACTGTCGCACTGGCTCCCTTATCTCTCGTATTTAAGTAATTTCCAGTTTTAAAGTAATTTTCAAAAACATTCCATTCTTTCATTTCATCATCTTCATATACGACACGTTCATCATTATTGAGAACGACTTCTAATCTTCCATCTGATACGATTACCTCTAACGTAAACTTTTTATGTTTTACATTTTTATTGAAATTGTGAGGTTTATCATCTATCCAGTTCTTTGTAACAAGAGTTTGCGCCTCATTCGGATTATTAATTTTCAGAATTTTTCTTTTCACTTGAATTTTTCCATCTTGATAATACACCTTAAGAATTGGAGGCGCATTAGTATCTCTTTGACCTATTAGTTTTTGTTGAGCTTTAGTAAGTTTGCCATGAATTTGAGCAATCATAACTCTATGTCCTTCTCTCCGTTTAGGTTTCTTATCAAAGTCGAATTGTGTCTTTCTTTTTTCTTTTGTAATACTAGGCACAGACATCGTAACTTTCATATAGCCTCCATCTTCAAATTTCCAATTTGTATCGTTATCTCCAGCTACCATTTGTTCTCTAAGCTCTGATCTAGAATATTTGGAATTTGCAGTCGAGGAAAGTGGATAGGCATAAAAAACAATAGAACCATCTGTACTATCAGGATACATAAATTCTTTAAGTGCATCTATTGAAGCGTATTTTTTTATTTCTGGTGGAGAAAACTCTATTGGTTTTCCATTTTCATTTGCAGTTGGAATTGTAACCTTCCAATGACTAAGATCTATATTAGGAATAATTGGGTTAGCGATGACCGCGTGTTTTGTTCCTCCACAACTAACTATAATAAAGGATAGTCCCAAAAGTAGAAATAAGGAAAAGGTGTTTTTTGATTTTTTCATTTCTAATAAAATTATATCATAGGATAAAATTGATTGCATAATAGAACAAAATGTTCCAAGATATTTTATTTGGTCAACCAATTTTTCTCAAAGGTAAATTTATTGGTCAACCAACAGTAATCAAAGTTGGTTTATTTTAATAAATAACGGATGTTTAGATGCGAAATAACCATTTACACGTGGTTTTATACCGACAAGTTGATATTATTACAACAATTAATTGGTGAACCAATTAATTATTTGTAATCTCGTTTTCAAACAAAAAACAACCTAGGATGAAAAAAACTTTACTAACACTGGTCTGTAGTATGGCCATTATTGCTTATTTGGATGCTGCAACTATTGAATGGGACAATGGAGGAGATGGTGTCAGTTGGACTGATGACATGAATTGGACTGGCGATATAGCCCCCACAGCTTCAGATGATGCTCTAATTGATGGATTTACTGTTTCGTTAGGCTCTTCGACAACTGTACAAAGAGTTTATTTAGGAGGATCAGCTATATTAACTATTGATCCCTCAGCTATCTTAACTGTTAGTGGGTTTACAGGAAATGATGAAGGAGTCGAAGTTCAAGGATCAGCAACATTAATAAACAATGGAACAATTGCTATTTCGAATATTGAAGGAGGAGCCAAAGCAAATGGCTATTACAGTAAAGGCACAACCAATAACAACGGTCTAATAACAATTGATGGAGTCGGTCAACATGGCTTATATGTAGTAGCTGGTACATTTACAAATACTTCTACTGGATCAATCACAGTAACCAATGTTGGAACGGTACAAGGTGATGGAGATAATATATATGTAGATGATGCCAATACTGGTACTCTTTTCGGAACTTTAGTAAATGAAGGGGCAATAACAGTCACTATGACTACCGGAGATGACGGAGTACACGTAAATGACGCAACCACTCTTATTAATAATGCAATGATCACAATTTCAGGTACTGGATCTAGTGATAATGGTTTAAAAGTAGATGATAATGGAGTTTTTAATAATAACATTGGATCTGTTTTGACTATTAACTCTACAATAGATGACCAAATATTTCTCGAAAACACTGGATTATTAAATAATTCAGGAACTATGAATTTGAATAATTCGCAAGATGTTAGTTTGTATGTAACTGATGACGGAGTATTTACTAATAATTCAAGTGGACAAGTCAATATTATGTCATCATCAAATTACTCAATACAGATTGATGCTAATAGTAAAACCGCTGAAATTATAAATCATGGAACGATTACAGTTACTGGAGGAAATACTGATGGGGTAAGATTACAAGAAAATGGTTTATTTACTAATAATGCATCTGGTACATTGAGTATAACAAATACTGGTGACGCCGGTATTCAAATTGATGATACAGCAACACCAATAAGTACATTTAACAACAGTGGTTTAGTAAGTATATCCGCTACTTCTAGTCATGGATTGGAAGCGTTTGGAACATTTAATAATTTAAATGGTGGAACATACCAATCAACTGCGGCTGGATCTGATGGTGTAAGATTAAGAAATGCAGGTATATTCAATAATGATGGAGCAATTGATATAGATGGTTCGGCATCAGAAGATATTGAAACCGATAATTCAACCTTTAATAACACAGCCAACGCTACTTTTACACCAGGTTCAAGTCCGGGTGATCTTGAAATTAAAGATGACTTTGATTTGGGAGCCTCAACGATAACTTTTGAGATTAATGGCCTTAGCCCAACAACACAGTATGATCAGATAATTAATACATCAAGTGCCAATACTATCAACCTAAGTACTTCAAAAGCAATTCTAGATTGGGGTAGTTATGTGCCAGTAATCGGTGACAAATTTCAAATTATAGATGGATCAGGTATGACTGCAGGTAGTTTTGCATCTGTGACTAGTTCAAATTCGACATTAGTATACACTGTTACTAATTTAGGAACTGAAATTGAAGTTGAAATTACTGGAATCCTTCCTGTTGAACTGGTCAGTTTCAATGGTAAAAATACAGCTCGCGGCAATCAACTATCGTGGCAAACAGCAACTGAAATAAACAATGATGGCTTCGATATTGAAAGAAGCGATAATGGCTTTGATTGGTCTAGAATCGGAAATGTTCGAGGACAAGGAGATTCAAATTCAAATGTAGATTACAGATATTTAGATAATGCACCACTAAACGGAACAAGTTATTACAGATTAAAACAAAACGATCTTGATGGTAATTTTGATTATAGTAATACCGTATCTGTAGAATTCAGAAATGAGAAAAACGAAATCACTCTCTATCCAAATCCTGTAAAAGATGTCTTATACATAGATATGAATTCAGAATTGGAAAATGTAGAAATTCAACTATTTGACTCTAATGGAAAGACTTTATGGATAAATAAAGGTTCTGTTACTCAAATTCCTTTTGGAGAATATAGTCCAGGAATCTATTTCTTGGAAATAGTAAGTCCACTAAGCAGGACTGTTCAAAAGATTGTCAAGTAATTAATACGAATTAATATTTATATTAAATGCGGCAACTCTTCTATAGAGCTTGTCGCATTTTTGTTAAATCAATAATGTTTAATTTTTGATCCAAGTTTCAATTTTATATTCATGAAAGGATTTTTAACTTTTTGTATCTCATTCTTCATAGTCTTATCATCCAAAGCTGCGACCTACTCAGTTAGTGATCTCTCTAGCTTAAACACTGCAATCGATGCCGTTGTGCCCGGTGACACCATAGAAATGGAAGATGGAATTTGGATGGATTCTGACATTGTTTTTGATGCGAATGGAACAGCTTCTAATCCTATCGTATTAATAGCTAAAAACCCAGGTCAAGTTACACTAAGTGGTCTTACAGATTTCCGAATCGGTGGCGATTATCTTATTGTGAGCGGGTTAATATTTGAGAATTGTATAGCTGAAGAGACCAATCTTATCGCCTTTCGTAGGACGAGCAGTGATTTAGCCAATCATTCAAGACTGACAGATTGTGTTATTAAAAACTGTAATCCAACAGATCCAACTGATGACTATAAGTGGATTGGCATATTTGGAACATATAACGAAGTCGATCACTGCCTTATAGAAAACAAAAACCATGAAGGTGCATGTCTCGTCGTATGGTCTAATGCAGATGAAGCACATCACCATATACATCACAATTACTTTGGCCCCAGTCCTGAAGGAGATGGAAATGGCTGGGAGACTATCAGAATTGGAACAAGCTCTTGGGCACAAAGTGCCGGATACAATCTGGTAGAACACAATTATTTCTACCAAAGAGATGGGGAAATAGAGATAATTTCTGGCAAGTCAAGCTTTAGTACATATCGTTATAATATATTCAAAGAATGCAAAGGAGGACTAACTCTTAGGCATGGTACAGATTGCTTGGTAGAGGGTAATATTTTCTTTGGTGGAGATAAATCTGGCAGCTATGGAGTCAGAACAATTGATCGAAATCATACAGTAATAAACAACTACTTCGAAGGACTAAACGGAGCTTCCAGTGAGATAAGATATCCAATATGTTTAATGGGAGGCCAAGTCAACTCACCAGCGAATGGATATCAGCCAAACATTAACAATAACATATCTTACAATACGATAGTAAACTGTACAAAGGGCATTATGGTCGGCGCAGAAGACGACTGGACCATCGCACCAGACGACTGTGTATTTGCCAATAATGTGGTGAGTATAACAAATGCTCCCCCTGTTGTTCATAATAATGCCCCGACAAATTCTACCTATGTGGGCAATTTTTTTTATCGCTCTGATGGAGGAGTTTCAGTGCCATCATCTGGATATCAAGATGTAGATCCTGAGTTATCTATTCCTGCAAGTGATAGTCTTTATCGACCAGAATCGACCAGTCCATTAATTGGATCCGCTGTCACTGGCTGGAGTCCAGAAGCAAATGATTTTGAATTACAAAGCAGACCAAGTAGTCCCACTGTTGGAGCTGATGAAGTTTCTACAGCCCCTATAATTGACAGAGGTATTTATGGGCCTACATGGCTGGTTATCGACGCTCCAGAAGAGCAATTTTCTATTTTAATGGAAGCGGAAAGCGCTACATTAGGAGCAAATTGGTCTGTAGAGAGTGATCCTTTAGCCTGTGATTTCGAATATATGCTCCCACCAAATATGTCTTCAACTAGTACCCCCCCCACATCCACCGATGATTTGATTACTTTCTCATTTTCGTTAAATGCTGGAGGTACTTATAAAGTATTTGCAAGAACCCTTACGACAGCCGGAAATGATGATTCATTCTGGGTAAGAGCAAATGATGGAGCTTGGCAAAGATGGAACACAATAAATGGACCTGACTACCCTAGTGGCTATCATTGGTCTCAAGTCGGTGATTGGATAACAGGAAACAGTACTGCAGATCCTGTCACTTTTGAATTATTAGCTGGAGCAAACACGGTTGACTTTTCCTGGAGAGAATCTGGTGCCCGGTTAGATAAAGTGTTTGTTACAAATGAAGACCTCTCTCTTCTTAATCTAGTGCAGAATAATTCTATTGATGATCAATTTTCGCTTCGATATGTGATAGAAGATGCTTGTCCTTTGGATACTATCTATTTTGCAGATAGCACTAATAATATTACATTCCCTGTAATCTCTAACACAATAGATATTGATTTCCCACTTACTATAATAGGTAATAATGATACACAAACTGTTATTGATGGTTTGAACTCACATCCAATATTCATTAATAACTCATCCAGTCTAAGCTTAATGAATCTGAGACTTTCTAATTCCTTTTCTTTGAATAATGGTGGCGCTATATTAAACAACGGAACGCTCCATTTATCAGGAGTTACATTTCAAAACAATCATGAAGGTGCGACTCCGAAGGCATTCACAAACAATGGTTTAATTTACGTAATTAAAGATGGGATAGTGAGTATTTTAGAATAAGCTTACTTCTGTATATTCCTATTACAAATACTTCAAAAACTTATCATGGAGATTGACGTCCAACAGAATTCGTTCATCTTTTATAGGATGTATGAATTCCAAATGATCAGCCATCAAGAATAGACCTCTTCCAAACGAGAGCCCATCTTTGTTATAAATATCATCTCCAATCACAGGACATCCAATACTTAACATATGCCTCCTGATTTGATGTGTCCGCCCAGTATGTAACCTGACTCGAATGTATGAACTGGTATCTTTAGTTTCCAATCTACGAATGGTCAAGATCTCTGTATTAGCTTCTTTTTCGTCGATGGGTTCTTTTATAAATTGTATTTCATTTTCCAGATATCCTTGCACAACTAAAGAATACTCTTTTATTATTTCGTGCTGCTCTACCATCGATCCTAGTTTTCGCCTAGCATCTATCGTCCGAGCGGCAATGATTAATCCGCATGTTTGTCGATCTAATCGATGAATAAGATATGGATAGAAAAGTGCTCCATCAGCATTTGACGAAGGATATGATTTAAGTACATTTTGCAATGATCTAGACGTTTCTCCACTAGACAGCAGACCTGGTGGTTTATTAATCACAAGTAAGTGTTCGTCTTCAAAGACAACATTTATAATAGAGTCAATGGTCGCCGGCTTCACAAATGACGTTCTATATTCTAGTATATCTCCTTCATTAAGCCAATCACCCGACGTTCCTACTCTACCGTTTATGTATACCTCTCGTTTTTTGATTGCCTTTTTCACAGCAGACCCAGTTTCTAAAAAAGGAAATATCCCTATCACATACTTGCTCAACCGCTGGCGCTCGGTTAATCCTATTGGTATTGTATGTGTAAAGTTTCTTTCTTGCATGCTTAAGTTGTGGATCAGTTAGAAATCACTCCTCTATATAGCTTCTTCTGAAAACAAATATAATATATTTGCAGTCAGATGATAAAACAGAACACCATAGAACAAATAATGGCCACTGTCAAAGTGGAAGAAGTTATAGAGGACTTTGTCTCTCTAAAACGGCGTGGTGTTAATATGATTGGGAACTGCCCATTTCATGACGAGAAGACGCCTTCATTCACTGTATCACCTGCCAAAAATATATACAAGTGCTTCGGATGCGGTAAAGCTGGAGATTCTGTAAGGTTTATGATGGATCATGATGCGATGTCATATCCAGAATCGCTTCGTTACTTGGCAAATAAATACAATATTGAAATTGAAGAAACGGTCAATACTGCAGAAGAATTGGCGGTCAAGGAGGTAACCACTTCTTATTATATTATAAATGAATTTGCTCAATCTTATTTCAACAATTCATTATTTAATACCAATGAAGGAAAATCAGTAGGACTTAGTTACTTCAAGGATCGTGGTTATAATGAAAGTATCATTAAGAAGTTCGGGCTAGGATTTACAACCAGTGACAAAAATGATTTCACTAAGACAGCGATATCAAAACAGTACAATATAGAGTTCCTCAAAAAGTTAGGGCTTACATCTCAATATGACAATGATTTTTTCAGAAGTCGAGTGATGTTTACCATTCACAACTTAAGTGGAAAAGTTATAGCATTTGCTGGGCGTACATTATCCCAAGATAAAAAGACGCCTAAGTATATTAATAGTCCAGAGACAGATATATACAATAAGAGAAAGGTATTATACGGACTATATTTCGCCAAACAATCGATCCGAAAAGAGGACGAATGTATTATGGTAGAAGGATACACTGATGTAATTACACTCCACCAATATGGAGTGGATAACGCAGTAGCTTCTTCAGGTACTTCACTGACTGTAGAACAGATCAACCTTGTAAAAAGATATACACCAAATATCAAGATCATATATGATGGTGATGCTGCGGGTGTAAAAGCCGCACTTAGAGGACTTGATCTTGTGTTAGAACAGGACATGAATGTTCGACTCGTCATGTTGCCCGACGGTGAAGATCCAGATTCATATCTGAAAAAAGTAGGAATAGAAGAATTTCGTAAATATCTGAAAGAGAAGGAACAGGATTTCTTATTCTTCAAAACAAACCTATTACTCGCGGAAGCAGGTGATGATCCAATACGTAAGAGTAAAGTACTTAAGGATATCGTGCAATCTATCGCCAAGATACCTGACAACATCAAGAAGCAACTCTATATACAGAAGTGCAGCACCATGATGGGGATCTCCGAAGAAATATTAATCGGAGAGACAAATAAGGTTATAAAAGCAAATCAAAAACAACAGCATTTCCGAAATAAAAGAGATCAACCGAATCATGTCGATGATTCAACTTTCTTAAATCAAAAGACACAACCGTATGGCACCCAAATAGGGCCAGCCAAACAAGTAGTGACAGGCGATGATTACCAAGAGAAAGATGTCCTTAGGATTTTAATATCCCACGGAAACCTTCCGCTCAAAGACGATTCCGAAATGCTAGTTTGCGCTTTTATTATAGACAGTGTAAAAGATGAAATCCAGCATTTTGACAATGAACTAGTAAAAACTATGTTTACTATGGCCATCGAGCAATTCAACGCTAATGGAAAGATAGATATAAATGCCTTCACATCCTCTAATGATGAGCAAGTAAGATTGCTTGCTATAGACTTTTTAGCTGATCCTTACATCTATGCTAGCTGGGAAGAAAAGGGGCTACAATTCCAAACGCAGAAAGATCCTGAAAACAATCAAGAGAAAGATGCCATTCAATCTATCAAGCGATTTCTATTTAGAAAACAAGGAAAAAGAATTGATCAACTTGAAATAAAAATCAAAGAATTGAGTGTGACGCCAGGTTCGGAACTAGATCTTATTAGGTACATTAAAGCATACCGGATTGTACAAACACAACGGACTAAGATGGCAGAAGAACTAGGTTCAGTGTTTCTTAAGTAGATATATAAATATTCTCGACACTGAAGAGAATAGGAATTAGATTAATATCTGAAAACTTCAGAAACAAAGTTAAATACAATTCAGCCCTTAACTATTTGTTAATCAATTCATAATACCATTCGGTAATACATGACAATTTACTATTTCCTAGTACTTTAAAGGGAACAATAAATCACCACAACATGAAAAAACTGATTCTTCTTTTATTTACAATTGCAACGACAACCAACTTATTTTCACAAAAGACGTTTGCGTCTACAGATCCAAATTACAAAATCCATGTTGAGGCTGGAGAAGCGGCTTTGATTGCTGAACAGTATGATGATTGTCTAGTAGCATATGAATCCGCTTTTAAAATCAAACAGACCAGTGTATTAAGCACACTTAGAGCCGCAGCTTGTGCTTATAGCGGTGATAATAAACCAATGCTTGAGATATATCTAAATAAAGCTTTTGATCTCAACTGGGACCAAGCTAAAGGAATCTTCAAAAACTATACAGAGTTTGCATATCTACAGGAAAGCGACTTTGCTAAAACAATCGATTCTAGATGGGAAAAAGCTGCTAAAGCATCTGGAATTGATATGGAGCTAATGGCAGAGTTCAAAGAGATACAACGGACAGATCAAGAACAAAGAGGTTACATGAGAGAAATCCAAGACAAATATGGATGGGATTCTCCACAAATGGATTCTCTATGGAAAATCCAAACTGCCGCAGACGAGGCTAATCTAGCTCGAATCGAAGAAGTAATTGCAGAACATGGATACCCAGGAAAATCATTAGTAGGTGCAAGTAATATGGGTACAGCCTTTTTAGTTATCCAACACTCAAATCAAGAAGCTCAAGAAAAGTATCTACCTGTTCTTAAAAAGGCCGCTGACGATGGAGAAGTAAGATGGTCATCTGTTGCTCTATTGATAGATCGCGTACTCTTAGGACAAGATAAAAAACAAACGTATGGAAGCCAAGTAAACTCAGATAAAGAAACTGGCGAATACTTCTTCTCTCCTATCGAAAATCCTTTTCAAATCGATAGTATTAGAAACACCGTAGGACTCGGACCTCTTCAGAATTATGCAGATAATTGGGAATTCCAGTGGGATCCTGCAAAGCATGTTGCCCGACATAAGAAGTAATTGTTGAATTTGTTAGATTTGTGGATTTGTTGGATTTGTGGATTTGTTTTATAAATCTTGCAAGCTGATGTCTACTATTAAACAACACAGAACCCTAATGTCGCTTGGAATTCATTCACAGCTGAAAGAAAGACTTTGCGTAAGCAAAAGTAAATAAAGTCAACCATTGGAATCGGTCCTTCAGACCTATATGCTCATATTCAAATAATAACGATGGCTTTCAGCCATCGCTTAGAGAGATCGGTCCTTCAGACCTTTTCGTTACCAAATATAATTCATCTAA
>CALKXE010000203.1 GCA_938003955.1 uncultured Saprospiraceae bacterium
CCTTCCATTGTTGCAGGAGCTGCTGTATTTCTTGTTTCAAAAGAAACCCAATCAACTATATCAGTGTTTGCAGCGAAGAACCCTGCAGCTACTGTCTCACCACCTCCATAAGGAGATGTTGTTGGTAGCAAACCCATTGTATTTAGTGTATTACTCATAGTCCCTCCAGCAAATGCACCGTCTAACATCAACTTAAGACTTACTTTTCCAAACGCATTTGTTGCTGTAAAGTCTCCACTCTCAGCTACAGTTCCTAATACAGCAGATGTACCTGCTGCTCCCGCAGTATATGTCCAATCTGATCCAACAGAACCATAATGAGCACCTTTAGCATCAGCCGCAACTCCCGTAAGATCTCCAGCTACATATGTACCTTCAAGATCTGAAGAGAAATCCATAATACCAGATTGATCAACATTCCAATATCTAGAGATAAAGTCCGTTGCTTCCGCTGGAACATTTGGTTGCTTTAGCGCTACAACATTTACGTCTACAGTTGCTGAAGAATATCCAGATCCTGTAATATCTGCATCTAAAGGAGTATAATTAGTAGCATCCCCGATTTCGAATTTGAAAACTTCATCCGCAGAAAGCTCTTTAGATACAACGCCAGTATTAGCATCACCATCAGCAACAATGTACTCATTTGCATCTGCAGATGTGATCGTTGCATTAGGAGCAAATACTAAATTGTTATCTCCAATCAATACTCTATTGTTATTTCCAACAAAATTAAGATCAGTTGAAATTCTCATTTCATCTAATAGAGATACGTTGTTTGAAATTTTATCCATTTCTATATTCGTAAAAGTAGCTCCACCTGAAGTAACATTAGAAGCATTAGCTCCACTCAATATTATTTTCGCGGTATTACTCATAGTTACAGTAGCTGTAGCAGCATTAGTAACATCACCTTCTACTTCTACTATACCAGTTCCCTGGATATCAATAGAACCAGTAAGATTATTCTGAAGACTGCCTTCTATAAATAGAGTGGCCCCATCTTCTACAATAATGGAAGCACCATCATTGATTAGCTGTGCGGATGCCGAGAAGGCAAACAACATGCTTAAAAATGTATAAGTTATGTTTTTCATATGTGAAGAGTTTTTTATTATCTCAAATGTACAATTAACCTTTTCAATATTTTCACCTAATGAGCAAACGGTCGGTTTTATTTATTGATCGGTCATTATTTCTGGTTAATCAAATAACATAATGTAAAATTAACATTTCGTTTCTAATTCTAAGTCACCCTTTTGGGTGATATTAGGATTATTTCCCTACGTATTAACTAGTGTAACAAATATATACATTCGTTACCATTTTGCTATCCTTTTTTTCATTTTTATATTATTAATAAATACTGTTATTCTTATTGTCAGCAAAACTGCCTTCTTTGAAATCATTTCAAAAGACAATTATCCACTGTTTTTCTATCTAATCCTTATAGTGCCATTGTTAAGAAAACTTGCACCATCCATTACATATACTTCAAAGTCCGTACCTAAGTTTTCAACTGTAATAACCCCTGTATTATCTATCGTCCCATTTGTTCTGATTCCATAGGTAGAAATATTCTTGATATCCGTTGTTCCAAGATTCTGATAACTACCTCCTGCAAGCATATCTAATCCTAAATCATCAGATCCAGATATATTAATCGCTCCACCATTGTTAAGCGTATTGTTAGAGAAAACTGTTACCGATCTTGCGAAAGCCTCCGTAGACTCAGTTACTATTATCATTCTACTGGATCCACTTGCAGGAAGAATTACATCATGGCAGCTCTCTGGTATGATTCCAAGACTCCAATTAATAGGATTCGCCCAGTCTCCACTTCCACTTAATACCCATATATTATCAGATGTCAGTCCTTCATCGTAGTCTCCATCGCAGTTATTATCTTTTCCATCACACAATTCCGGAGCCATTGGGAAGATCGTATTGTCATCATCAACACAGTCATCTCCTATGTTAGGTCCAAAACAAAAACCATCGTCATCAATATCTCCACCAATTCCATTTGAGCAAAAAGAATCAAAATCATTTCCATTAGATGGAAGAAGAGGATTATTAGTAAATTTAGTACTTCCTATATCACACAACTCGCTATAAGAAGTCGGGTAACAACCACTAAAATTATTATTTTTCGTCCAGTAAACATTTAACAATGGTAGCGTTCCAATCGAAGCAAGCAATTCACCATCCATATTGTTATTTTCAATATATAGAGTATTAAGCTTTAACAAACTGCCTAAGGAAGAAGGCATAACTCCGGTGAAATTATTATTCGACAAGTCTATAAACTCCAAGACCTCTAGATCTGACCATATATCAGGGAACGTCCCAGACAAATCATTGTTCATTAATTTGAGCTTGCGAAGTTTTGTTAGTTCTCCTAATGATGAAGGTACTGTGCCTACCAAATTATTATTGTAAAGGTCTAAACCTATTATATTATCTTGATTGTCACATGTAACTCCATACCAAGAGCAAGGTGTACAGTTAGTATTTGATGCTCCTGCTACCCACCCTGTGTTGATCGACCAATTGGCCCCATTAGTACTATTATATAAAGCTACTAATTGATTAATTGCAGGATGACATGGTAAGAATTCATTTACTAAACACAATTCGAAACTTCCAAACTCATCACTCCCCTCCTCTATGACTCTTATGTAATATGTCTGATTCACAGTCAATCCAGTTAATTTGATATTCAATTCTTCATTACTGCCCGTTTCACACACTTCCTCAATTAGTGATCCACATGTACCTGAATATACGGATATGACTACATCTTCTACTTGATTGCTTACTGGCTTGAAATCCAAAGTGTAATCTGAATAGTCCGCTGTGAAAGTGAACCATACATCGATTCCACTGCCAACAGTACCACAAGATGGATTAGTTACTCCAGATGCGGTAGCCAAGATATTATCAAAAGTCTTCGGATTACAAATTCCATTCGCTTGCATTTCGATAGCGTTTGTGCATGCATCATTGATCGGAGGCAAACTTGCACAGTCACTTCCTGTAGCACAAGGAGCAGTTATGTACTTATCGTATATATAATCGCCCACTTCTGCACCAAAACCATTTGCCAGATCAATCCCTCCGCCAGCTAAATTACAAACAGACATGATCGTCCCTCCATTAGTTGGAAGGATAGGATTGCTATCATCAAAACATCCTTGCCCTTCTGGCTGATCACCATTACTAACTGCGTAAATATTACCACAATCATCAATTTGAGAATCATATTCTGCTCCCCAAACACATGCATGCGTATGACGGGCTCCGAAAACATGACCTAATTCATGTGCGACTACATTCACTGTAAATGAAAAATTTGGATATGCACTATAGTTTGTTTCTAAAGAAGTAGCTATACTGTATGGCGCCGGAAAATCAGGATATGATCCACAAAGACCACCAATTCCATACGCTAAGCCACCTCCAAGTGGCCGGGTAGAAAATAATTGAGCGACTCTTCCGTCATATGTATTCTCTATTTGACTTACAAATGAATCTCTCACCGCTTGCAAACTCTCTTCTGAAGCATATGGGTCTGAACTATTCCAGACAAAAACACTATTAACTACAAGAGGTACATTAATCGTATTATATATAGTAGCAACATCATTTATTATAGATAGTGCCCAAGCCTCTGTATTAGCCACTGAACTTCCATTGTCTAGATAGCTTTGATTATCACATTCTATATATAGTTCTACGCAATCAGACCCAATTGATCTTGATGTTTGCAGACTAGACTTAGCTTGTTCCTGAACGCTATCTTTAGTATGACATTTATAATCTGAAACTTCTATTAAATCTCTACTTTCGTAAATTTCATATGTATTGTTCTTATTGTGAGAAACCTCGATATTACCACTTTTACTTGCAATAAGTATCCTATACTTTCCTTCGATCACAGACAATGTTACCCAACTGGAATAATCTCCTTCTATCACTCCATTATAGAAATATGACTCAATATCTTTAGTCTGTTTAGGTAAAGAAGTTCTTACATTATAATTATCTGATCTGACGTAGCGTCTTTTCAATATCAAAGAATACTGCTCATCTTTAAATTCAATATTCAGTTTTAATATATTAGGTATGCCTTTTGGTTTTTGAGACCAGACTTTATTGTCAATGTTTGTATATTCTAGATAAGATACTCGCTTCTTACCAAAGCTATCATTAAGATTTTTACTCTTTGAAGTTTTTAACAAGAAAGCGGTTGCTTCACTCGTGTATTCAATTACATCACTATAGTAAACAGGTATATCAACCTTTACTTTTGATTGTGACACGCCAACTTGAATAATACAAGTTGCAATACAGAATATAAATATGACTTTAAGTTTTTTCATTTATGATTGAGTGCCTTATTTGGAATCTTAATGGTTATTAATTTTTCATTCAAATTTACAATGGCAAAATACAGCTACATTATTAAATACTATATAAGGTAAACCCTGAATTAATCAGTAGGAAAACCCTGTAAAAAGGCCATCAATATATCAACGTAGAAGTGAAGCAACACCCTACCAGAAATAAAGAAAGCATACGTAAATAGTTGCTTTTCAACTATAAAGATTCTTCTATCAAACTTAAAAACGTCAATGCTTTAAACATTTGGGTCTCTTTAGCATCCATTGGTTCTAAGAACTGATAAGCTCTAGGATTAGGGGATTCATTAAGTCTCACATTAACTATTTCGCCTACCTCTCTATCCGCTATTTTTACAGGATGAGAACTAAGGAGATGATTTGCTTCAATTTTAGCCAATAGATTATTGGACTTTGGAGCATATAGACTTCCATCCGATTCTATGAACCCGAGTTCGTTATTATTGACGAACACTTGCGTTTTTCCGCCATTGATCATATAGATGAAGTCATCGTCTTCAGAAGAAATTAAGAGTAAACTCTTATCTGCCGGATAGGTATATTTCTTGTATGCATATGCAAGCAATGGCTCATGATAAATAGATGTAAATGCTCCCGATTTTACTGTAGAAAGCCCCTTACTTGAAGTAACACCCGTTTGGTTTACAGATAACAATTCAAGTTCATTGATTGTCATTGGAATAAGTCCACTTATATAGGTAGCAATTTTACTCTTTAGTTCTGCAATATCTTTTCTTGTTTGACTTGATCCACTATTAATACTCAAAAAGAAATCTAACATTTGTGCTATAATAAACCCTCCTGCGAGTACAGAAATGAAAATAATCGCTAATCTTACCATGGTCGTTTTGTATTTGCTTCATTAATACAACACTGCAATCTCGATAAAAAGTTTTACTCAGATGAGAAGTTTTCGTCGAAAGGTGAAAAAGGACTGTTTTATGGATATAAATAAGCTATTTTTTGTTAGTAATTAATAATGAGCTTTATAATCGACAGCTTGATACTTATCAAACTATGAAAATCACATTCTCTATTTCAAGCGCCTTTCTCAAAAGATTATATATTTTTACATTTTTATAAAACAAAGAACAGATTAATAATGGCAAGAGATCACGTAAAAGTATGGGCACCAGCTTCGGTTGCCAATGTAGCGGTAGGATATGATATACTAGGATTTGCTATTAATGGCCCAGGAGACGAAGTATTAATAAAGCCCGGAACAAAGAAAGGCTTAAAAATAGTCAAGATCACAAAAGGAAAAGGCCTTCCATTAGATCCAGAAAAGAACACCGCAGGTTTTGCGGCATTGCGACTATTAGAGGAACTAGGACTACAAGATGAGCCTATAGAAATGGAGATTCGTAAAAAAATGCCATTTGGTAGTGGATTAGGATCTTCCGCAGCTAGTGCTGTAGGTGGTGTATTTGCAGTCCATGAGTTTTTTAAAACTGGACTACAAAAAAGTGACATCCTCAAACATGCAGTTGCAGGAGAACAAATAGCCGACGGAGCATGGCATGCAGATAATGTAGCCCCATCATTACTCGGTGGTATGACATTGATAAGAGATAATGCTACCCTGGATATTCACAAATTATATATCCCTCGGGCAATGCAGGCCGTCGTTATCTATCCTAAAGTAGAGATTCTTACTAAAGATTCTAGAGCGATATTGTCAGACTCATTGACACTAGACCAACACATCGCACAGTCTGGAAATCTTGGAGCCTTTATTATAGGTATGTATAATTCTGATTTTGATCTTATCCAAAGGTCATTGCAAGATCTCATTATAGAACCTCAACGAGCAAAATTGATTCCTGAATTCTACAGCATGAAAGAAGCCGCACTCGAGGAAGGAGCACTAGGATTTTCGATAAGTGGAGCAGGACCATCTATGTTTGCATTGACTAACAATTCTTATACAAGTGAGCGTATCGTAGAGAGAGCAAAAAAAATCTATGCCACTAAAAAAATAAGGATTAAAACCTATATTTCTGAGATCAATCAAGAAGGAGCATATCTCTGTTAATCTCCCTTACATAATAATTCTGCATGAATGTAAATCAACTCTTAACAAAAGAAATAGAAACCAGAATCATAGAATGTGGTATCCATAGAATAATATCATGTCTTCAAAAATTAGATGACGATCAACTTTACTATAGTCCGAATATCAATTCCAATAGTGTAAACAACCAGGTATTACATCTTGATGGAAACGTTCGTCAGTGGCTCATAGCTAGTATGTCTGACGCTGAAGATAATCGTCAAAGGCCTACAGAATTTGATTCCAACAACAGAAAATCACAAGCTGAACTCATCCTTATTCTCAAGAAACTAGAAGAGGATATCCGCACAGTCTTCGTATCTATCGAAAACATTGATCTCACTAAGAAACAGTCCGTCCAATGCTATACTGAGTCCAACTTATCTATCATCGTGCATGTTATAGAGCACTTCAGCTATCATGTCGGACAGATAACTTACATCACTAAAATGCTGCTTGATATAGATACAGGCTATTACGCTGGCCAGGAATTGAATAAGAACGGTTAATCTCTTAAGATGAATACCTGTTTAGCATGATCGGATACGTATTAATATAAGCAAATCCGCAAATTGCGAAACGAATCGACAATCTAAGAATCGATAATTCCGAGGTTTAATAATTCAACAATTCGCTAACTCAGCAACTCTAAAATTCGCAAATCCAATCATTACACTGCGCAAACCCATATAGTCTATTAAAAAACATACCTTAGCCATTCAATTAATCAAAACTTGCAATGATCAAAAATATCATCTTTGACTTTGGTGGTGTGCTACTTAATTTAGATCCAGAACTGACCTTTTCAGAACTATCTGAAGTCACTGGAATCCCTATGACTGGAGAAAATATCCCCGCTCAGATATTCAAAGTAATGCTAGGATATGAGAAAGGTGAAATCAATACAGAAACATTCTTGTGGCATTTGCAAAAAGAATCAACAAAGCTTACACCTCAGCCAGATAAGTTAATCAAAGCTTGGAATGCTATGCTTCGAGGCTGGAATCCTGAAAGATTTGAGTTCTTATTGGAATTAAGAAAGAACTATAAAGTTTTTCTACTCAGTAACACAAATGAACTCCATATAGATTGGGTAATTAGAGATCTTAATAAAAATCACGCTATAACGGATTTTGAAACTCGTTTTTTTGATCGCACTTTCTATTCCCACAATATGCAAATGAGAAAACCAGAGTTGTCAATTTACAATACAGTAATTGAGGAGACTGGTATCAATGCATCAGAAACATTATTCATTGATGATAATATAGATAATGTGTCCGCAGCTATATCAGCAGGCTGGAAAGCTACATATCATGATCCCAAAACAGAGATTATTGACCAATTACCAAAGTACTTAAAGAGTATATGAATTTCACATTTGAGATAGCAAAACGGTATCTTCTAGGTAAAAAATCTACAAGTGCTATCAATATCATTACATGGATATCTGTGATTGGTATTACAATTGGTACTGCAGCACTTATACTTGTATTGTCAGTTTTTAATGGCTTCGAAAGTTTACTTTCTGGTCTCAACAACTCGTTTAACCCTGACATGAAGATTCTTCCCTCCACAGGTAAGTACTTCGAAATAAATGAAGAACAAACAATCCAAATAAAAAAGATACCTGGAATATTAGGCATCTCAAAAACAGTAGAAGAGGTTTGTCTATTCGAATACAAAGAGACCCAAAAACATGGTGCCATTAAAGGCGTTGATGAAAACTACAATTATGTAACATCCATTGATTCTACTATTGAAAAAGGAGCATTCAAGCTATTAGAATCTAAAAGAAACTATGGCGTAATTGGCAGAGCATTGAGCTCTAAACTCTCGATCAATCATAAGGATGCAATAACTCCAATAACGGTATACATGCCGACAAGAAGCACCAAAGGAATGCTCGGCAAAATGGGAAAAGAGTATACTTCGATTAACGTCTATCCTTCAGGTGTGTTTTCCGTAAAAAGTGAAGCAGATATCACTTACTTGATTACAAACATAGAGTCCGTAGCCAAATTAATAGATAAAGAAAATGAGATCTCCGCTATAGAAGTAAAACTAAGTGAAGATCATGATGAAGATGAGGTTCGATCAAGCATAACTCGAATCCTAGGGGATGGGTTCATTATGAAAAATAGATATGAACAGGAAGAAACATTCCTAAAAGTAATGAATATCGAAAAATGGATAACCTTCCTTATCGTTCTTCTAACGCTAGGTATTATAGCATTCAACATGGTAGGTTCTCTTTGGATGATGGTTCTAGAAAAGAAACAAGACATATCCATTCTTAGAAGTATGGGTTATGAGACAAAACAGATCAGATCTATTTTTATGATGGAAGGGATTCTGATCACTGGTGTTGGCATCGTAATAGGAACCATACTAGCTCTCTTTCTCTATTGGCTACAAAAAGACTTTGGACTGATATCCATTCCTGATGGATTCATGATCAGCGCCTACCCTATCGAATTAAAGTGGATGGATTTTGTGATTGTAGCAATTGCCGTATTTGTGATTGGCTGGCTCGCTTCCCTTTTGCCTTCTTATAGAGCAGGACAAGTAAGTCCGTTTGTGAGACAGGAATTGTGATTTCTGGATTTAACAAGTAAAGGATTTTGTTTTTGCTAGCGCAAAGTTTCATTTCAGCTTCCAATGAATTGGAAGCGACATTGGCAGTGTGGTAACCATTATGGCCATTGTCTTATGGCAATTTATTGGCGTTCTTAAAGGAATTTCGTGGAAACACAAATAGATATTTTGATTTTGCTGCCACAAAGTACTCTTTCAGCTTCCTATGAATTGGAAGCGACATTGGCAATGTGGTAACCATTACAGCCATTGTCTTACGGCAATTCATTGGCGTATTTAAAAGAGTTTCGTAGAAACACAAATAAATAACATCTAAATCACAAACTATAGATCATGAAAACCTTTTACAAAGCAAAATTCCCTCATATTCATCCTGTAGGTAATACATTTTTCGTCACATTTAGGTTATTCGAAAGTATACCAAAGTCCGTATTAAAATCATTAGAAAAAGATTATCAAACGAAATTACGGAAGCTAAACTTAATCGAAGACCCAAAACTAAAACGAGAAGAAATACTCAATCTTCGAAAGCATTATTTATCCAAATACGATGATTTACTGCACAATATTAAGACTGGTCCCCATTACTTCAAATCACAAAGAATCAGAGATATCATATCCGAACAGCTGCACAGGTTTGATGGACAACTTTATGATTTGATTTGTTATTCTATCATGTCAAATCATGTTCACATACTCATAGATACTAAAATCGAATTTGATGCAGGTCTTATTGATCAAAAACTATATGACAACAATACTCATGTCTCAGATATTATGAAACGAATTAAAGGTGCCTCTGCACGGTATGCCAATCAACATCTTGGAAAAACAGGGAGTTTTTGGTGTAAAGAAAGTTATGACATGTATATAAGGAATGAGAAAATGCTATTAAATGTAATTGGCTATATATTAGAGAATCCAGTAAAAGCGGGACTGGTAACTGAGTGGGAAGAATATGATGGTAATTATTTAATGGAGTGATTTTTTTCTGATTTTGCTATCGCTCGTTTTCCAATGAATTGGATGCGACATTGGCCAGTTTGGTAACCATTACAGCCATTGTCTTAAGGCAATTCATTGGCGTACTTAAAGTGGTTTCGTAGAAACACAAATAGATATTTTGATTTTGCTGCCGCAAAGCACTCTTTCAGCTTCCTATGAATTGGAAGCGACATTGGTAATTTGAGTTCTACATCTCACCGGCGACTTCTATCACATCTTTGATCAATGATCTGTATACTTGGCTTTGGGCTCTTGGTCTATAATTTCCTTTACTGAACTTCAGATTGTTCATACTAGGATAAGTTCTGTTAGCAACAAAAATGAATATGAGATCTTCTTCGGGATCTGCAAAAGCTGCAACACCTGTAAACCCTAGATGTCCGAATGTAGAGTCCGAAGCGAGCCTTGACATGTTTTGACTTTTCGAAGGATTTAACTCTTTCATATCCCATCCGATTCCTCTTCTTGTACTTTCTGGATATCGGGTGGTAAATAGTTTGATCGTTTCTGGTTCTAAATACTGTACTCCACCATAACTACCTCCGTTAAGCATCATCTGAAATATAATTGCTAACTCTCCTGCATTACTGAATAATCCTGCATGCCCGCTAACGCCACCTAACATAGCAGCACCCATATCGTGCACATGGCCTTTGATCACTTGTCTTCTGAAGTATCGATCATATTCTGAGGGAGCAATTTCTTCCCTTGGATGTTTATCTAGAGGCAAGTATCCAGTCCTACGCAAGCCCATAGGCTCGTAGAAATTAAGTGCTGCATACTCATTAAGCGGCAGACCAGAAATGTTCTTGACACTCTTATGCATATAATAAAAAGCTAAGTCCGAATATCTATACCCTTTCTTTTCTCTCAATTTACTCCCATTAATTCTACTCCAAATTGAGTCTCTCATATCCGTTCTCATGAACAGGTTGTCCGCCACAGGAACTGTAAATCCTTCTTTTAATGTCTTACTATAAAATTCATCTAGAGGTTGGGGATTTTTTCTACTAGTACTTACTGTCTTCTTATAGAAGGGAATCCAACCTGCCAACTGAGCATGATGAGCCAATACATCTTTGATTATTATATCTCCTTTATTGCAAGTATCTGTTTCAGGTATATATCTATCAATCGTTGCGTTTATATCAAACTTGCCTTCGTCATATAGCTTCATGAGAGAAATAGTGGATGCACATACTTTCGTTACAGATGCTACATCATAGATATCATTATTATCTACTGGACGGGCTCTATCATAGACAAAGTTTCCGTATGACTTTTGAAAAACGATCTTGCCTCCTTTTGCAGCCAATATTTGACATCCAGGTGCAGCTTTGGTATTTATCATTTCATTGACGATCGTATCTATTCCAGCCAATACTGTAGAAGACATACCTACTCTCTCTGGAATAGAATATCCAAATCGACCAAGCGACTCTCTATATTCCCCGCCGCCATACTTATATTTCGAAGAGGCCGACACTGGCAATTTCCCCTTGATGGTAAATGCTCCAAAAATAGATTGAACAGCAAGGTTTTGGTATATCTCTTCATCTTCATACGCAACGATCACATTAGAGAATTGATCAAAGAACTTCAGTGAATATGGACTACCAAACAATACTACAATAAGCTTTTTATCCTTTTCTAATTCCTTTAGAAAGGCAATATTATTCATATTTAATCCAAAGTTCTTACTTGCATACTTGCTCATATCATGTATCCCTACGATGACATAATCAGAATCTTTTACCTTGTCAGATATTTTCTTCCTCTCTATTTTGGTAGAAACTCTAGCAAGTTGATTATGCTGTGCAGTCACATAAAAGTCCATCTGCGTCTGCATAGGAGTTTTGAACCTCGCTCCGATTGAGATTGACGAGAACTTCATATCATTCAGCTTCCTGATTGGTACTATCTTATCTTCATCGGAAGCCAGTGTGATTGCATTTTCGATTAATTTTTCTTTAAGAGCTATAGATTTATTGTCATTGATATCAGATTCCACCTTGTTCTGATCTAGTGGCTTCCAATTATTAAGACCTAGTTTATACTTTGCCTTAAGTATTCTTCTCACACTATTGTCTAGTCTTTCTCTTGGGATACTGCCATCTAATATTCCCCTTTTAATAGACTCTATTCCAGCTTTTAAATTTTCTGGCAATAAGATGATGTCATTTCCTGCAATGAATGCTTCTTTGTCTGCATCACCTGGCTTGAAGTGTTTAGTCACTCCTTTCATCTCCATGGCATCCGTGAATATCAATCCGCCAAATGCCATTTCATTTCTCAAGACATTGGTTACTGCATTATGAGACAATGTTGTTGGTCTATTGGGTCGATCATCAAATGCTGGAATACTCAAGTGAGCAACCATTACACTACCTATACCCTGTTTGATCAATGATCGGAATGGCATCAACTCCACACTATCTAGTCTATTTCTATCATGGGTAATAATTGGCAAATCCAAATGACTGTCTGTGTCTGTATCCCCATGGCCAGGAAAGTGCTTAGCACATGCCATCACACCATTCTCTTGCATTCCTCTCATGTAAGAATAACTCTTCGCAGCTACATTATACTTATCCTCCCCAAAAGACCTGTTGTTTATGACTGGATTATTGGGATTGTTATTGACATCGACCACAGGAGCAAAATTTACATGGATGCCGACTCTTTTGCAATGATCCGCTATATGCGTTCCCATTTCATAGATCAGATTGTTATCTTGGATCGCTCCTAGTGTAAGTGCCCTAGGAAAACTAATTGACTTTTTAGGATATCTCATTCCCAGTCCCCACTCTCCATCTATCGATGTTAAAATTGGCACCTTTGATTTACGTTGATATCTGTTATTTAGTACAGTCAATTGCGTTGGGCTCCCTTGGAAAAAACAGATCCCTCCTATCTTATATTTTTCAATATCAGAAAGTATCTTTTTAGCTTCTCTCTCATCTCCCTTGGCGGATGCTCGGATCGTAAACAACTGACCTATCTTCTCCTCTAAAGTTAGATTATTGTAAACACCATCAACCCACTTATCAGAATCAGTTTGAGCTTGTAGTGCCCATGATTGGAATAGTATGATTATTAATATCTGAATTGTCTTTCGCATATATTTTAATTATTGCAGAATCAGCCCAAGAATTTTTAATTCTTTACACTGATCTCCGTGTTTGCTTTACAAGCCACTTGATCGCTGAACTGCTAGAACTGCGGAATCGCTTTTATTATTTTGAACTTTTCAAAGTGCCTAAACTGAAATTAGTCTAGCGCTTTCGGATCGAGCTCTATTGCTTTCTGAAACATGATCCTTGCTGTCTCGTCATCGCCGTAGTATTGGAAAGCTTTCCCAAGATTAACGTAACCTACCGCTATGTCTGGTTGCATTTCTGTCACCTTTGTGAAATATTTAATAGCTTCTTGGTGTTCGCCTCCCATTCCGTGGACAACGCCTAATAGCCTATAAGCATCGACATCATTGTCCATCAATTGGACTGATCGCTTGAGATATTTCTTTGCTTTGTCCAAGTCCCTATCAACTTCTCCTGCCTTCCGTCCTGCATCTCTGTAAACGATTGCCAAATTCTTGATTGCGTCTGGATATTCTGGTGATATCTCGAGTGTTCGCTCATATGCTTTTATAGCGCCATCGAAATCACCCTTATAGAAATTAGCATTTCCAAGGAGGAGTGCAGCATTCTTATATTTAGGATGGATCGTTAATGCTTTTTCTAAATAAGGTATCGCTTCATTGAGCATTGCATCTTTCTTATTTGCATTTTGAGGTTTTGCTGATTCTGTGACCAATGCTCCTCCCGCTGCATTTAATACTTTAGCACTGTTCGTCGATGTCTTCACATCAGTTGTGAATAGCGTAAAATCGTTTTTCCACACGAAGTTTCTTGTGAAAGTTTTGATACTATACAACAAAATTACACCTCCCAACACGCCTAATAATATTTTTTGAGATTTTAAATATTTAGATAACATATAAGCAACCAAAACTACAAACCCCAATGAAGGCATAAACATGAATCGTTCTGACATATTTGTACCAATTGGAAATACAATATTCGAAACAATAGATAATGTAATCACGAAATATAAAATACAGAAACTAATCAGCTTTTTACTTTTCAAACCTTTGAAAGCAACAACCAACATTCCTAAATATACCAACACACTCAATATCACCTGCCAGTTTCCAAAAGACATAATCTCCACATGCCTCGGGTAGTAATCATGGGTCAACGGATGAGGAAAGATTAATAATTGTATATATTTTCCTAATGTATAACTAATAGTAGCTGCCTTCTCTCCAAAGGAGAATGGTACGAAGCTATTTCCTTCAACCTTGAGATATGGATTATTCATCAATTCCATAGGTGCTCCTCCGAAATCCATTCCTAGCACACTAAATCGGATAATCAAAAATAGAATAGTTGATCCGACAACTCCCATCATAGGCAATGAAACCTTAGAAAAAGAAACCGATCTAAAGAAATAAACAGCCAATGGTATCACTGCCAAATAAGTAATCGTTGTTTCCTTTGCCATCAACCCTAAAAAAAATGCAACAGCTGCCCAAATAACATATGTGCTTCGTTGACTATCGATATATTTCAGTGAATAATACAGTGCCAAAACAGCACCCATCATACTCATGATTTCATCTCGGCCTTTGATATTGGCTACGACCTCCGTATGCAACGGATGCGCAGCAAACAACAATGAAGCAAACAATACAAAGAGATAAAATTTTGACTTTGAACTCGTTAATGTTCTTATTAAAACAGAAATGAAAACACTTATAGCTGCAGCTAGAAAAGCACTTTTAAATCCCAATATCGCAATAAAACCTGATACAAATAATGCATTAAAACTAACAACGCCAAAAGTGAAATATGGTAATTTGAATCCATCAAATATAGTTGAAAAGTTAGACTGACCTCCTAATCTCTTCAGTAACATCAATACCAACAACTTGTATATCAACATACAAAGCAATGAATACAGCAAGACACTAATAAGGTGCCCTGCCCCAGGCGATGCCCCAAAAAACTGATACTCCACTGCAAACATAATAGGTGTCAATGGTCTGTATCGACCACC